>NZ_JBVJGZ010000051.1:0-23303 GCF_055587025.1 Streptomyces sp. NPDC048600
CACTCCGCGTTCGTCAGATCACCACGTCCCATACAGCCAGCCTGCCCCCAACACCCCACTCAGGTAGAGAGATCCGAGAAACAGCGCCTAGGCCGACGTACGTCGCCGTCGGCCAGCACAACGCCTTGACCGGCTTCTGCGCTGAGGCTCGGTAGTTGTCACCGACGGCGCTGAACGGGCTGCCCCGGCGTGTACGAGTACACCGGCGAGGGCGACCGGTGGGTCCGGTTGGGCGGCCCCGGTGGCCGCCTCCACACCAGTGCCGGCCTCTCTACGTCACGAACCCCGACAGCGGCGCGATCTTCGAGTACGACCGCGCTGCCAGGCGGTGGACCGGTATCGGCGGTCCCGGCGCCGACTTCGCCGCCACCCGCGGCCGGCTCTACGGCGCCAGCCCCGACCACTCCGGCATCTATGCCTACACCGGCCGGCCGGGCTCCTGGTTCCGCGTCGGCGGACCCCTCGCCCACTGACCCGCCCGCTGCAGCCCCCAAGTCCCACGTCCTGGAAAGGAACACAGAGGAACCCCATTGCGCCCCCGCACGAACCACACACGCCCCGGCGGGCCGCCGGCGTGTGGCACAGATTCCAGGGCGCGCTGCGCATGCTGTGCCCTGCTGACGGTCGGAGTCCTGGCCCTGGGCGTCGCCGCGAACGCCGCCGACTCCGGCCGGCCGGCGAGCATCTACGACTCGACGGCACCGGTCGAGCTGGAAGACATCGTCGCCACGGGCAAGGGCGTCTACGGCCTGTCCGCCGACCACGGCGGCGCCTATGAATGGACGGATCACCAGGCCGGCTGGAAGAAGATCCTGGGCGACACCGCGAAGCTCTACGCAGGTGGCGACAACCTGTATGCGACCGATCCGGCCACCGGCAGCATCTGGAAGTACGACGGCGACGGGTGGAACCGTATCGGCGGCCCGGGCCGGACGTTCGCCGCGGCCGACGACAAGCGGTACGGCATCAGCCCTGACGGCGGCGGAGTGTGGGAGTACACCGGGAAGGGCGACGTCTGGAAGCAGATCGGCGGCCCGGCCGATAACCTCTACACCGGCCCCGCCTGGAAGAACGTCTTCGGAATCCCGGAGCGCAGCGTCGTGTACGCGACCAACCCGGTGACCGGCGAGCTCGCCGAGTACAACAGCAAGAAGCGCCGGTGGACCAAGGCCGGCGACGCCGGCGCGACGTTCGCGGTGACCGACGAGAACCTCTACGGGCTGACCCCCGACGGCTCCGCCGTCGTCGAACGCGACCCGGAGAACGGCCGGTGGAAGCCCGTCGGCGAACGCGCCGAGCACATCTTCAGCAGCAACACCCTCTACATGGTCGCCCGCGACACCCGCGACCTGTACAAGTACAACGGCAAACCCGGCCAGTGGCACCGCCTCAGCGGGCCCGCCACGGCCCTCGCGACCAGCGGCGACTACCTCTACCGCCTCGCCGCCGACCGGCGCTCGGTCCAGAAGTACAACGGCAACGGCACCACCGACGAATGGCTCGACCTGCACGCTCCGGCCGTCCCCGTCACCCGCGAGGAGAAGCTCGCCCGCCTCAACAGCATCGTCCAGCTCGGCCCCGACGCCTACAACGAGGCACTCGACGCGCACCGCGCGGGCAAGCCCGACCCGTACGAGTTCCGGTGGGCGAACAACGGATGCAACGCTCCCGCCCCGAACTCCGTCATCGGCTACAACTTCACCGAAGCCTGCGTCCGGCACGACTTCGGGTACCGCAACTACCGGGACCTGCACGGCGAGCACAGCTTCCGCAACGACCCCGACGGACGGGCACTCATCGACAGATCCTGCTCCAGGACCTGAACGCCACGTGCGTCCCCGGCGGGCCGCACGGCTACAACCTCGACATCCCGGCATGCAAGGCAGCCGCGCGTACGTACTACGAGGTCCTCGTCGGCGTGGCGTTCAAGGGCAGCATCGTGAAGAGCATCTTCGGCTGGCGTCCGCCCGGCAGCTTCCCCTGGTGACCTGATCCGCCTCGCTCTTCGGTGCAGCGTCCGTCCGGCCGGCACCAGCCGTGCTGGACGGACGCCGCCCGCGTGCCGGCCGGCTGGCTTTGTTCATGAGAACGGGCAGCGAATGTTCACCACTTCGGAAGGCGCTGCGATCGGTGACCCTCCGATTCGATCCCGCCGCTTGAGAACATGAGGTCCGAGTGGTCGATCTTCAAGCGTGGCCTTCCCGGAAGGCCCTGCGGCGACATCTCCGGCATGGCACGGTGTCACCGGTCGATCACACTACGTCCGAGGAGTCTTGCCATGCCGAACGTCCCTGCTGATCTCAAGTACACCGACGACCACGAGTGGGTACGTACTGAGGCGGACGGAACACTGACGGTGGGCCTCACCGACCACGCGCAGAACACCCTGGGGGACATTGTGTTCCTCGAACTCCCTCCGGTGGGCAAGCAGGTCGAGGCTGGTGACGCTGTCGGCGTCGTGGAGTCGGTCAAGGCCGCCTCCGACATCTACAGTCCGGTAGACGGCGAGATCGTCGCGACCAACCTCGACGTTGCGGAGAGTCCCGAGGAAGTCAACAGCGGCGCATACGACGCTTGGCTGTTCAAGATCAGGGCAGGTGCCTCGACCGACGGTCTGCTCGACGCTGCTGCGTACGCAAAGCTGGTCGGCTGATCATGCTGCTGCGCGGCACCGGCCGCTGGGCACCGCGCAGGGCTCGCGGTGGCACGAGGGCCCTGGTGGACTCGGGCCTCCGGAGCCAGTGCACCCCGTCGGCGCGGAGTTCGATCTCCAGGCTGCGCAGGTGCCTCCCGAAGTGGTGAACATTCGCTGCCCGTTCTCATGGACAAAGCCACCCGCCGAGGCGCTGTACCCCGACTTCCTCCACCCGGTGTCAGCCATCTCTACGCCGTGCCCCGGCTCGACACGACGTCAGAGCGATACGCCGCCCCCTGTGACAACCAGGGCGGGCCCGGATCGGGTCGAGCGGGCGTGTTTGATGCGCCGAATCGTGGGACTCGTGCCTTCTGCTTGGCGGGAGAGGTGATCGAGATGACGTACGACGGGGACACGGCGCCCTTGGACAGGACAAGCACCGACGCGGGCGGGGGAGTCCGTCGCCGATCTTGTGCAGCGGGCGTCGCAGCAGTTGACGGAGCTGGTCCGGGGCGAGATGCGGCTCGCGCAGGCGGAGATGAAGGAGAAGGGCAAGCGCTACGGCAGGGGCGGCGGCCTGTTCGGTGGGGCCGGTGTGACCGGTTTTCCTGACGGCGCAGGCCCTGGTCGCGACCGCCGTCGCCGCGCTCGCCGCGCCCCTTGCGGTCTGGGCGGCGGCGCTCATCGTCACGGCCGTGCTGGGCGTCGTCACCGCCTCTTCACCTGTGCGGGCAGCCGCTCTGACGCGGACGGCGGCCGTTTAGGTTCTCCAGACCTCCGGCCCGTCGTCGTGCCACTCGATCAGGTCCGAGTCGGCCACGTCGAGTTCGTCCCAGTCCGTCATGCCGGCGTTGCGCAGGAGCACGGTGAGGCCGTGCAGGCTGCGTGCGGTGCCCAGGGCGCGATCGTCGATCCGTATCTCCCGGCCGCCGGTCTGCTGCGGCGGGCAGACGGTCACCAGGTGCCCGGACATGGCCCCGCCCTCACACGGGATCGGCCTCGACGCGCCCCTGCCCGGCAGGGGTGCAGAGGCCCCGGCGCCCTGTGGTCCGCCAGTCATGGCAGCGGCCCAGGGCGTTCTGGAGCTGCTTCTTCGTCATGGAGGAGCGGCCGTGGATGTTGCGCTTCCTCGTACAGCTGGTCCCTGGTCGGCCCCTGGGCGCCGCTGTGCGAGCGCTGCCCGCCGCGCTGGGAGGCGGACTTGGGGTCGCGGGTCGAGGACTTGCTGGCCGTCTTCGACTCACCGGACCTTGCCCGTTCCTTGTTGACCGTCCGGGCGGCGATCTCCTCGGCCCGTTCGGTGGACTCGCCCCGGTCCTCGGTGCTCCTCTTGATGTGCTCGTACTGATGTTCCCACTTGGGACTCGATCCGGCAGGCATGCTGCTCCTCCTGGCTCCGATCATGTGTGGGGTGGCGGCTTCATGGGTGCTCGGGCCGCCGGCCCGGAGGCACGCCGCGGCCTTCCCCGCCGCCCTTTGGACTGTTGGCGCAGGCCGGTGACGGTCAGCAAGCCACCCTCGGTATACACGTGGTGGCGCAGTTGCAGCAGAAGGTTCAGGCCGCCGACGTCCATGAAGGAAACGCCGGAGAGGTCTATCTGGAGTGTGGTGCATCCGCGGGGGATCAGGGCTGCGGCCCGGGATGGGTCGAGGCTTGTGGTGTAGTCCATGTCGCCGGTGAAGGCGATCACCGTGCGGTCGGGATGCTGCCGGGTTGTCGTGGTGAGGTTGTTCATGGTTCGGCCCATCACTCCGGGGTCGAGCCCATCACGCCCCGGGTGAGGGGGCGTCAAGCACGCGGCGGGGCCGCGTACAGCCGAGCTAGACCACCCGTACCGCGTCCCGGCCAGGAAGCTGGCCTGCAAGGGCGGCGCGGGGTCTCCCACCAGACCAGGCTGGTCGGTTCCTGCAGCCTGGCACGGATGCCGCAGCACCGGCCAGACTGCCTGTCCTCCCGCACGGGGCGCTGGCCGGATCCGTTCCCATGAGCGGCCGTTCATGCGGCGGAGCTGAGTTCTGCGCGGCCGAACTGCAGGGCATAGCCGGTGGGGGCTGGTGGAGGATGCGGGTGATCAGGTCGGGGCCGGCGCGGTCTGCGACGGCTGTGAAGACGGTGCCGGTGTCCCAGCGGGTGGCGCGGCTGGCGACGTCCTCGACGAAGGCCCAGCCGGTCAGCGGCTGGGGGCCGCGGATCTGTGCGGTCAGGATGCGTGCGGCTTCCAGGGGCAGCCGGGCGGCCAGGTCGACGCGTGCGTCGCCGGTCAGTTGTCGTCCCAGACCTGCAAGGACAGGCGGACGGCCTGGTGGGCCTTCTCGCGGTGGGGTAGGCGCCTTCGTCGTGGACCTTCGCCGGCATCTGCTTGTACGCCGTTCCGTACGACTGCCGGCGGTGCGTGCACGTTGGTGATCACTGCGGTGCCTTGGTGGAGAAGCGGGGGCCGGGGCGGCGTCCCGCAGCGACATGGTGCGGTCGAGAAAGCGTCGCCGGTACCCGGCGGGTGTCATGCCGCTGTCGGCCTGCTCCGCGATGCAGATGGCGGCCTGGGCCAGAGCGAGTGGCAGATGCCCGAGGGTGTCGGCGAGCGCGTCCAGGTCGCGGCCGGGCTCGGCCAGTCCGTAGGGCCGGAGCACTCCGGCGAGGTAGGCGCGGGACTCCGTCGGGGCGAAGACCCCGACCCTGATCAGGCAGCGGTCGGCGAGCAGAGCAGGGTCTTGGCGGCGGGTGGTGACCAGGGTCCGGCCGGTCGGTGCGTGCTGTGGCCACAGGCCCTTCATCACCTCGGGATCGTCGAGGTCGTCCAGCACCACCAGCCATCGGCACCGCCGCTGCCCTGCCTTGGGCGCCAGCCACGCCAGAAACGCCGCGGCCGCGCGTTCCGGATCCTCTGGGGCGGCTTGGCCCATCAGTTCGGCGGCGGCTTGGGCGTAGGTGTCGACGACCGCAGTTCTGGTGGCGGCGGTGACCCACACCAGCACGTCCAGCTCGCCGTGCTGCAGAGCGCGCCGCGCATAGCGGGCGGCGAGCTGGCTCTTGCCGACGCCACCCAGTCCCGTCACCACTCCGACGGCCCCGTTGTCCGTCGGCGCGCACACCTGCGGCGCAGCGGCCCGGCCGTCCAGGACCTCGGCGCCGCCCTGGGAGAGCAACACCGACAGCTCGGCGATCTCGGCGCGGTGCTGGAAATAGGCGGCCTGTGGGGGCAGCGTGCCCACCTGGTGCGGCCAGGCAGCGGCAGGCCTGGGCGCCGCGTATTCGATTTTGCCTTTGCCGAGTACCGGGCCATAGAAGGCGCCGCCACTCATATTGATGTGATCGCTCCCGGTTTCACCACCCCGGTTCCCGAGTTCCCCGGTCATCGGCGACCGTCTCGAGGGAAACGCCGCAGGGACCCTTCCCTCCCGGGTGCGCGACCCGCAGACGGCACGGCACGTGACATCCAGTCCCCCCGTTACACCGACCGACCACCTCACCCCGACCGTACCCGCCGCGGCACCCCGGATACCGGCCAACAGCGATGGCGGCGCCTCAGCTTTCGGGTAACCGTTGCGTCGCGTGTCGCTGCTGCGCCGTTGTTGGTGTCAGTGGCCCGCGACGGCCTCTGCCTCGGCGGTGTAGAGCCGGGCCGGATCGAAGCCCATGCCGGTGAAGTGGCCGGCGAGTTCGAGGGACAGGACGCCGTGCAGGCGGGTCCAGAAGGCGAGGGCGCGACGCAGCGCCGGTGGCGCGGCCGGGTGCGGTGCCGCCCAGTCCCGGTGCCCGTCCAGGTGCGTCTCCAGCGGTGACGGCGGTGACGGCGGCGTGGCGGGGGACTGCTGGGCGGTGCAGGCGTCGAGGAGGACGGTCATGATCTCCGAGGCGATCCGGGTGGTGTCTTCGGGGGCCTGATAGCCGGGCACGGGGGTGCCGTAGACGAGGAGGTATCGCTGGGGGTCGTCCAGGGCCCACCTGCGCAGGGCGTGCGCCAGGTCGCTGAGATCGGCGCCGGCCTCGGCGCGGGCGCGGAAGGTGTCGGCCAGGCTGCGGTAGGCGTCCCTGATGAGCTCGGTGAGCAGCTCGTCGCGGTTGGCGAAGTACCGGTAGAGGGCCGGTCCGCTCATGCCGATCTGCTTGGCGATGGCATTGAGGGAGAGGGCGGAAGCCCCGGCGGTGGCGATCTGCTCCCAGGCGTGCTTCTTGACTTCCTCCCGCACCTGGGCGCGGTACCGCTCTCTGGGAGTCCTGGTGTCCGGCTCGCTCACAACCTGTCTCCCGATCTCTCACCCATCGACAGTTAGACCCTATCACGAACGCTCTTGACTCTCACGGATGCATGAGTTAGAACTGTTAGAGCTTCTAGCGAACGCAACATCTTCTCTCGAAAGGAGGGGTGGCCGTGAGCAGCGAACGCCTCGTCCAGGTCGTTCTGCCGGGCATCGTGGCCCCGGAGGACCTGCGGATCCGCCACGCAGCCGTGCCGGACCCCGGCCCGGGACGCATCGTGATCGCCATGGAGGCGACCGGCGTCTCATTCGCCGAACAGCAGATGCGCCGCGGGCGCTACTACGACCAGCCGCCGTTCCCGTTCGTGCCCGGCTACGACCTGGTGGGCCGGGTGCTGTCGACCGGCCAGGGAGTCGACCCGGGCCTGGCCGGACGGCGGGTCGCCGCCCTGGTCAAGATCGGCGGCTGGGCCAGCCACGTGCTCGTCGACGCCAAGGACGCGGTCGAGGTCCCGGACGGCCTGACCGCGGCGCAGGCCGAGACCGTCGTGGTCAACGGCATCACCGCCTGGTAGATGCTGCACCGCGTAGCCCGAGTGCGCGCCGGGCAGACCGTCCTGGTGCACGGCGCCAGTGGCGGCGTGGGCTCCGTCCTCGTCCAACTCGCCCGCGCAGCCGGCGTGAAGGTGATCGGCACGGCCTCCGCCCGGCACCACGACGCGCTGCGGGAACTGGGCGTCACCCCGGTCGACTACCGCGCCGGAAACGTGACGGCCCAGGTCCAGGAGCTGGCCCCGAGTGGAGTTGACGCCGTCTTCGACCACGTCGGCGGCCGCAGCGTCATCGACTCCTGGCACCTGCTCGCCCCCGGCGGCACCCTCGTCGCCTACGGCAGCGCCTCCACCCGCGACGACACCGGCCCCAAGCAGTGGCCCGTGCTGAAAATCCTCGCCCGAACCTGGCTCTGGAACACCCTGCCCAACGGCCGCCGAGCCCACTTCTACAACATCTGGGCCGGCCGGACGCTGAGCAAGAACCGCTTCCGCGCGAGGCTGCAGACCGACCTCACCGAAGTCTTCGCCGCCGTCCACCGCGGCGACGTCACCCCCCGCATCGCCGCCCAACTGCCACTCACCAGGGCGGGCGAAGCCCTGCGCCTCGCAGAGTCCGGCACCACCACCGGCAAGGTCATCCTCACTCCCTGACCCTCACAGTCCCGGGGCGCCACCGCCAGGGCCTCCCGCCTGCCGCACCCCTTGGCGCTCCACCGCCGCCGAACCTCGAAGCAGGCTCAAGGCACCCGAACACCCGCACCCGTCACCCCACATACATCACCCGGAGGACCGACACCATGAAGCTCCGCCCGACCCACGCACTGACCACCCTGATCTGCGCCGCGGCCGCCATCACCGCACTCGGCACCACCGCCTTCGCCGCACCGCCCACCGAGCGGCACCTGCCAAAGATCGTCGCCGACTGGGCCACTGCCTGGAACGGCACCGACCCCAACGCGCTCGGCACCCTGTTCACCCCCGACGGCACCTACACCGACCAGGCCATAGGCGTCACCTTCCACGGCCGCCAGGAGATCGCCGGATGGAAGGCTCGCACCGACAGCCTCATCGACAATGTCCACGTCACCGTGCACGCCACCCACCACGACGGCGACCACATCACCATCGAAGCCGTCTACTCCGGCCACCTCAAGGGCGCACCCAAGCCCTTCGCCGTGCCCCTGGCCACCCTCCTCACCCTCGACGGCCGCCAGATCACCTCCGACCAGGACTTCTACAGCCTCAACGCCGTCCTCACCCAGTCCGGGCTCCCCGCCGACTGGACCCCGCCCACCCCCTGACCCACAAAACGACCCACAGCCGACAGCAATACGCCACCGGAACGCGCCCCAACCGCCGGAAGGCGCGTTCCGACACCCTTCCTGCTGACTGTCGAACTTCAACGTGCTGTCGCGTCTCGTGAACATCGAACACGACACGCGCCAAGCGCCTCCCAATGTCGTGGACACTTGCTGTCGAAGCTGGCGACCAAAGCCAGTCGCCGCCGTGATACCGGCAGCAGGTCCGGGCCGTACGCCGTGGCAGGGCCTGGGTACCCAGCGCCGCCACCCCATGCCGCACGGCATGCACGCTGGCTCCCGGAACGGACGGGGGCGGCGACTGATCACCGCGAACTCCGCGAACACCAGTTTCGGTTCCGGTTCTCCAGGACGCGAACATAGCTTTCCCCGCGATCCGTCGCGACCGGCATCCCCACCAGAGCCGTGAGCTGCTTCGGAGTGATCGCCGACCGGCGCGGCCCCAGCGGCTCGTAGCGTCGGGCCTCCGCGAACCTGCCCTGCTGGAATTCCGTCACCCTGGCCGACCCTTCGTCGTCCAGTTGCGCTGTACCCACACAGGCGGGAGCCCGTCGTCCGGGCAGTGCCGCTCCCACACGGCGTCGGCGAACCCTCAACCGCGTCCGTCGATCCCATGCCCTCACCCGCCAATTGGTCGGCTGCGACTTCTTCCGGGAGCCTGGGGGCGGGGTGCAACTCGTCCTCACCGAACACCGTCCGCACCGCAGCGCACTCCACGTATTGCTCGGGGGAGCGCTAGATGGGAGGAGAGCTGCAGGTCAGGCACCCGATACGGCACGCGCGCAGAGCCCGGCCCGTGTCGGCCGCTCCACCGTCGGACGGGTGGAGATCCTGGGTGGCGCGAAGAAGGCCATGAGGTGCCTCATGACGCGTACAGCTGTTCGAGGACCATTTTCCGAGGGCTGTGATGGGTTAGACGGGGTGCATGGATACCTCTGGGACCTGGGGCCGTCTGACCTGCGCCATTCGTGCGGTCTTCCCCTCCTCTGTGGGGCCGGGGCGGGCGCTGCTTCGAGACGCTGTGGATCTCCGACCACTACCACCCGTGGAACGACCGGCAGGGCCAGAGCCCCGTTCGTCTGGTCGGTGATCGGCGCCCTGTCCCAGGCCGTCTCGCTCCCCGTCGAAACGGTTGTGACCGGCCCCCCGGTACGTACACATCCCGCCGTGATCGCCCAAGCCGCCGTCGCCAGCGCGGTCCGGCTGGGCGGCCGCTTCCGTCGATCCGATGGAGCTGAAGCAATCAGGGTGGTGTGCGAGCGCGTTCTGCAGGAGCTGATCGAAGCGGAGGCCACCGAGGTGATCGGTGCCGCGCCACGCGCCGCAGGCCATGACAGCGTTCGGGGCTACGTCCATACGTGATCACCGTGAGTGTTGCCGAGGCGTGGGGACCTGGAACTCAACGACCTCTTCGGGGCCGTCCCCGCATGGAGGCAGCGCCCGGCCCTGGAGGCGATGGAGAACCCGTCTGTGATCCGGCAACCACGGCCAGGCTTTGGCCTTTCCGCAAACGCGAAGCACCCTCCCGTTCTATAGTGACGTTCCGTCACTGCATGTTCCTGGGCGTACATTCACGGGAGCGGGGTGGCGGGTAGGGGGATGCCCGCACGGGGGAGGGGCGTACGTGAGCACGGGGTGGGGACTGCCGCAGAGGCCAGCGCTGTCCAGGGGCGGGCGCAGGACACCCGTCCGGCATCTGCTCGTCCTGGTGCCGGGAATCGGCGGCAGCGCTCTGTACCGTGCGGACGGTACGCCCCTGTGGGCCATCGACCCGGCCGCCGGGCGCCGTCCGATTCGTGCCTTCCGTGAACTCGCCGCCCCCGGAGACCTGCTGCGCGACTCCTGCTACGACGACGGCGTCCGGGCCACGCAGCTGATGTCGTTGCCCGTGCCGGGCCTCACCCGGCTGCTCGGCGGCTACCGCGACCTGCGCCGCGCCCTCTTCCGCCGCTTCGACCTGGTCGAAGGGCAGACGTACACCGAGTTCCCCTACGACTGGCGGCGTCCGGCCGCCCACAACGCCGCGTTCCTCGAGCGGCACATCCGCGAGCGGCTCACGCGGTTGCGCCGCAGGTACCCCGGCGCCGAGGTCGTGATCGTCGCCCACAGCATGGGCGGTCTCGTCGCCCGCGAATACGTGGAACGCCACGACCAGCACCGGACGATCCGCGCCCTCATCACGCTCGGCACGCCGTTCCGCGGCGCCGTGAAGGCGCTCGACTTCCTGGTGAACGGCCCACGGGTGGCGAAGGTGCGCTTCGCCTCCCTCGCAGAGGAGTTCGGCAGACTGCCCGCGCTCTACGAACTGCTGCCGCTGTATCCCTTCATCCGCCTGGGCACGGCACCGGACGCCCCGCTCGCCGGGATAGAGGCCGTCCGGCATCTCCTCGCGCCCGGCGCGAACGAGCACGTGGCGCGGGCGGCGGCTTTCCTCGACCGCCTCAACCAGAGCGAACACCCCACCGCGACCCTCCCGTTCGTGGGGTTCGGGGCCCCGACGCCGCAGCAGGCCGTGCTGTCCGACTCGCGGCTGACGGTCATGCGGGGCAGCCACCTCCTGCCCGGCTCCCACGCAGCCGGGGACGGTGACGGCACCGTCCCCCTCGTGTCCGCCACCCCGCGCAGCGGCGAGGCCCTGCGCCTCCCCTCCACCCCGCAGAACCAGACGCACGCCGGCCTGGTGACCGGCCGCGACACCCTCCAGAGCCTCGTCATCCAGATCGCGGGTCTCGTACGGGAGGGCCAGATCCTCCAACGGGGCCGCCTCGAGGAGCCGAGCACGGCCGCAGGGACGGATGCCGCCCCGTCCGCCGTGACGGGAGACCTCCCGTCCGCCGCCACGGACGCCGCCGACGGTGCCACACCTTCACCCGCCGCCGACTCCGCGCTGTGCCTGGACGTCGAGGACTGGTACGACAGCGACGAGCGTCTTTCCGTGCCGGGACGTGCCCTGGGCCACGCGGGTTCCACGCTCTGGTACCGACTCGGCGACGCAGCCCCTGCCGCCCTCACGGTAGGCGACGACGGCACCTTCACGGTCCGCGCCGACCCTCCGGCCGAGGGTGTCCACCGGCTCGACGTTCTGACAGCGTCCGACGGAGACATCCTGCTCACCGAAGTGATCGAGGCGGCCTGATGGCCGACGGCGAACAGTGGATGCTCGTCGGGGACGAACTCGGCCAGCTCGACCGACTGGTGTACATGGTCGTACCGACCGTCTTCCGAGGACGGGCCGACCTGGTCCCTGCGGATGCCGCCTCGCTCCGCGCGGCCGACGCCTCCGAAGGGCAGGGCGGCTGCCGCGGTCAGGAGAACACCACCGAGGCGCTTTACACGCTGCTCGCCGCACACGCACTCGACTACGACCTGGACCCCAGCGACCCGGCCGGCGTCGACCGGCAGAAGGTCCGGCAACCGCGGGAGGTGTTCGAGGGAGGCCGGGGAAACTGCATCGACCTGTCCCTCGTCTTCTGCGGGACGGCGCTGGAGGCACACCTGTGGCCCGTGCTCGCCGTCATGCTGCTCCCGGACCTGTCACGGCACACCGTCGTACTGATCGCCCCCGAGGCCGACGACAAGTCCGGCACCGAGCCTGACGGCAGGCTCGACCAGGGCGCGGGCACGGCCGACGAACTGGGCCTGACCGAACTGCTCGCGAGCGGCTGGATCGCCGTCGACGTCACCTTCGCCACGCGCGGCGCGTTGCCCGGCACCTCCGGCCCGGCCAGTTTCGCACAGGCCCGCGAGGCCGCCCGGTCCGCGCTGGCGTCCGCGAAGGACATCCGTACCCTCGACGTCGCCAGGCGCCAGAACGCGGGATCCGCCCCCTTCCGCGCGGAGGAACTGCCGCCCCCCGGCGCCCGGGTGGAGTCGTCCGCGCTGCGGGAGACCTACGGACCGCGCCTGGCCAAGGCAGGTGTCGTGCCGGTCGAATGGAACGCCGTCGGGCTGGAGGCCGCTCGGTCGCGCCACCGCGCCGAGCAGCCCTCGCCGAGCCCGGCCGGCGACCTCCTCGACGCGCTGTGCGCGGGACTGCGCGCCCGGCCGGTGTTCGCCTCGGTCGGAGGCGAGGAACTCGGCCTGGCCGCCTTACGGCCCTTGTACACCGAGCACGTCGGACAGGCTCCCAGAGGCGCGTCCTACGCCGACGAACTCCTCGTGCTGGCCGCCTCCGCGGGGATCGCGGAGTCCCGCACGGACGACCGGCGCGATGTCAGCCCGCTCGCCCGCTTCCTGCTGGCCGTGGCGGGCCAGACCGCAGACCCGCGGCACATCGACCTCGGCTCCGCCCCGTATGCCCTTTTCGACCGTTGGATCACGAGTGCCGCCGGACTCCTGAGGGAAGACGCCCGCCGCTACCTCCGCGACGAAGTGAGGCGCAGAACCTGGGCCCTGCTGGAGCTGACCGGCCCGGCGCCGGGAACCGGCCCGGCAACCGCGCCCGGGTCGGCGTGGCCGCACCGGATCGTGGTCGACCTGGTCGATCCGCAAGGCAACGTCGAGACCAGGAACTTCCGTTGCGAGGAACGCTCCGAGCAGGGCCTGCGCAACGCCCTGAGGCGGGCCACATCGGCGTTCCTGCCCCGCCGGGGCGTCACCGTCGACCTGGTCGCGTCCCGTGAATGGCTGGACGCCGGGATCGAACACTGGGACGTCGTC
Organism: Streptomyces sp. NPDC048600; assembly: GCF_055587025.1. Lineage (NCBI taxonomy): Bacteria > Bacillati > Actinomycetota > Actinomycetes > Kitasatosporales > Streptomycetaceae > Streptomyces > Streptomyces sp. NPDC048600. The sequence goes on from NZ_JBVJGZ010000051.1 coordinate 13,368, forward strand.
GAAGCCGGCGGTCTGTGGGATCCCATGACCCGCGACCTCCAGCCCCGGATGCGCTGGTCGGGATTCCACCACGAGCGGTTGCGCGACCGCCTCGACACCCGCCTGAAGAAGACCGACTGGCACGGCCGGGCGGCGGTGCTGCCCGAAGCAGCCGCCCGCGACCGCACAGCGACGGCGGCATGGCTCGACGACCCCGCGGACGGTCCCGGTCCTTCCCCCTACCTGATCAGCTGTCCACCGCCGGGTGGTGGAGACCCCTTGGAAGCACTTCTCGCCGAGGGGTGCGGCTTCATCGTCTGGTTCACGACCTACCACGAGAAGACGGCCTTGCAGGAGGCGTGCGTGCACAGCAATGGCGAGGGCAGCCTCTGGGAGCGGCGCAGCAGCCTGCCGCAGCACCTGGCGGAGCGGCTCGACAGACAGCGGACGGCCGTCATCTGGAACGATCCCCAGGGCCGTGACGGATTTCCCCTGCCGCAGCCCCGACGCGGCGGATCTCTGCGCCGAGGAGGGAAGCGATGAGCTGGGAACTGTTCGTCGGAGACGGCAAGCCGCACAGAGCCCTGGAGACGGAGGAGGCGTGGCGGCGCATCCCGGAGCCGCCGCCCTGGCGCACCCAGAGCACCACCAGGCCGCCGGTCTTCGACCTCCCCGACGGGCTGACCGTCGCCGTGAACGCGGCGCTGCATCTGCGCCGCCCGCTGCTGCTGACCGGCGCACCCGGCTCCGGCAAGTCGACCCTGGCCCGGCTCCTCGCCCACGAACTGGAACTGGGCACGCTGCTGCGCTGGCACATCACGTCCAAGAGCACACTGACGGACGCGCTCTACCAGTACGACGCGCTGGGCCGGCTCCACGCGGTGCAGGCCCAGCAGGCCGGACCGGGCGCACCCGACTCGACCCCGGCCCCGGCATCCGCCCCGGCACGGCCGGAACCGAACGGCAAGAACGCCGCCGACGTGGCCCGCTTCGTGACACTCGGCCCGCTCGGCACCGCGCTGGCCTCCACCCGGATCCGCGCCATCCTGATCGACGAGATCGACGAGATCGACGAGATCGACAAGAGCGACCTCGACCTGCCCGGCGACCTGCTCGACGTCATGGAGAACGGACACTTCACCATCCCCGTCCTGGAGCGCGCCGCCAACGGCCCCTACCAGGTACGGGGCGCCGACCAGGGCACGTACACGATCCCCGGGGACGGCACCGTGAAGCTCCGCCTGGAGCACTTCCCGGTCATCGTCTTCACCAGCAATCGTGAACGCACCTTTCCCGCGCCCTTCCTGCGCCGGTGCGTACGGTTCGAGATGCCCGCGGTCACCGAGTCGGCGCTGAGGCGCATCGTCGCCGCCCACCTGAGCGACCGCGACGCCGCCAGCTCCGAGAAGGACACCATCGCCGAGTTCGCCCGCCGCGTCGAAAGCGGCGACCAGCTCGCCGTGAACCAACTCCTGGAGTTCGTCTACCTGGTGTCCGGGGCCGACCGCTCCGTACGGGAGGAGCTCAAGAAGACCATCCTCCGGGACCTGGGCGACACATGACCGACAGGCTGGTAGCGGCTCTCACAACGGGCACCGGCATGTCTGCCGAGGACGTCCTCGACATCCTCCTTCTGTGTGTGCGCCGTCCGCTGCCCGAGGAGGAGCCGGAGCCGGCCACCGTAGAGCCTCCCAGGGCACCTGCCCCCGCCACGACAGCCCCCGACCGGCCCTTACCGCCCGCCCTGGCGGCCCCGCCCCCGGCCCGCGCACCGGAACTGCGGCTGCCCGCCGAACACGCCGGGACCGAGGCCGCCGCGGCGGCGACACGTATCGGCCTCGACGCGCCCTCGGCGATCAGCGACCCGCTGGCCGTGCCGCGCGCGCTGCGGCGGTTCCGGCGGGTGCGCACCCCCGGCACACGCCTCGGCGTCGACATCGACGCGACCGTCGAGGCCACTGCGGAGGCGCGCGGGCGCCTCGTCCTGGTGCACACCCCGGAGCACGAACACGCCCTCGACGTGGTCCTGGTCGCCGACGACAGCCTGAGCACCCGCATCTGGCACGACACCCTCGACGCGTTCGCCCGGCTCCTCGCCCAGTCGGGTGCCTTTCGCAGGGTCAGCCGCTGTCGGCTCGTGGACACGGAGAAGGGTCCCCGGCTGCGCGACGCGCACGGTGCGCTCCATCCGCCACGCTCCATCGTCGATCCCTCCGGTCGCCGCGTGGTGCTCCTCGCCACCGACGCCTCCACGGAACCCTGGTACCACCCACCGCTGTGGGACGCCGTGGCGACCTGGTGCCGGAGCATGCCCACCGCGATCGTGCAGCTGCTGCCCGCCCACTACTGGCCCGGGACCGCGATCGGTGAGCCGTACCTCACCGCGCGCGGGCGGCGGCCCGCGGACCCCAACCAGCACTACGAGAGCCGCCTCGCCTGGTGGGCGGACCCGCCCCGGGGAGCACCACTGCCCGTGGTGACGCTCACGCCGGAGTCCCTGGACCATTGGGTCGCCGCCGTGGTCGACGGGGTGGCCTGGACCGACGCGATCTCCGTGGACCCTCCGGACCCGCATCACGCGCCCTCCCGGACCGACTCGAGCGATCCGCAGGCCCTGGTGAACGCGTTTCGGGCCGTGGCCTCCGACGGCGCGGTGCGTCTCGCGCATGCCCTCGCGCTCGCCCCTGTCCTGTCGATCCCCCTGATGCGTGTCCTCCAGGAAGCCCTGACAGGCACGACGAACACCGGTGAGCTGGCCGAGGTCCTGGCAGCGGGTCTGCTGCATCCGGCGGGCGGTCCGGGAAGCGGCCGCGTCCGCTTCCACGAAGGTGTGGCCGAACTGCTCACGTACGGTACGACGGCGCTGGACGAGTGGGACGCCTACGACGCCGTTTCCCGATACCTGGAGAAGCGAGGGCACTCCCTCGGTCCGCTGCGCGCCCTCGTCGCCGACCACGAGGGAGCGGCGCTCCTCGATTCCGACGATGCGCCGTTCGCGCAACTGCGCGACAGTCTTGCCCGACGCTTCACCTCCCCCGCGACACATGAGAGAGACGAGACAGACCCGCGAGTCCAGGATGAAGACGGCTCCGCGAACGGCGAGGAGACGGGCCCGCGGCGAATCCGCGCGCGGTACTCCGGCCGCGTCCCGCACCCTGAGGACGCAACAGGCGGCACCCGCCGAGAAGGGCCGGTCGTTGTCGGGACCATCCCTGCCCGAGCCGCGCACTTCCAGGCACGCCGACTCGTCCGCGCCGACATCGACCGGCCGGTCACCGGCGCCACCGCCGTCCGCTCGCAGGTCCTGTCCGGGCCCCCTGGCGTCGGCAAGACACAGCTCGCGGCGGTGTACGCGCGTGAGGCCGTGGCCGAGGGCGCCGACCTGGTCGTCTGGGTGAACGCCACCGACACCCAGGCCGTCATCTCCGCCTACGCGCATGCGGCACGGGTCAGCGGCGTCCTGCCCGGTGATCCCGCAAGCACCCACGCCGACGCCCGCGCGTTCCTGGACCATCTCGCCACGACACCCGAGCGGTGGCTGGTCGTGCTCGACGACATCCCGGGTCTCTCCACCATGGAAGAGTGGTGGCCCCGCCCCCTCCTGGAGGGCCGGGGCCGTGTCCTCGCGACCAGCCGTGCCGGAGTGACACGAGCGCACAGCGCGGATCGCGACGCCTCGGAACTCGCGTCCCGCGTGGAGGTCGGCCCCTTCGCCTCCCACGAGGCGGCCGCGTATCTGGGCGCAGTACTGGACCTGAGGACCTACGGCCCCACAGGCGGTCACGAGGCCGAGGTTCTCGCCTCCCGGCTGGAGTTCCTGCCGCTCGCTCTGGCCCACGCCGCGGCGTACCTGTCGAACCGGAACGAGACGTGCGCCGTGTATCTGGAGGAGTTCGACCGGCGTCACGCGGCTCGCGCCCTTTCCGGCATGCCACGCCACGACAGCGTCGTCGGCACGACCGTGCAGATGCTCCTGCACGCCGTAGAGGAGCGGCTGACCCGACGAGCCGCCCTGAGCCGCGGCCTGCTGCGCCTGGCAGGCGTCCTGGATCCGGCCGGGCATCCGGCCGCTCTGTGGCGGACGCGAGCGATCGCCGCGTACCTGCAGCTGATCGGGCCCCCTGCGGGCACCAGCGACTTCGAGGACAGTCTGGATGTGCTGGAAAGGCACGCGTTGCTCGACCACGTCCCGGCCGACCGCCTGCGGACCATCCGGCTTCACCCCCTCACCGCCGAGGTGATCCGGGAGACCGTCACCGTCGACGCTCTCCCGGAGGTGGCCGGGACCGTCGCCGGCGCACTCGCCGAGCTGTGGTCCGACGACGTCGCACGCCGGGATCCCGAGCTGGTCGCCGTGCTGCGCGCCAACGTGGACGCGCTCAGGACGGCCGCGGGCCCCGCCCTGTGGGAATCCGGCCGCCAGGACATCCTCCTCATGGCGGGGCGCAGCCTGCTGGAATCAGGCCTCTACGCGGCGGCGGTGCACTGGTGGTCGGAGCTGTGGCGTCAGGCGACAGGGTTCCTCGGGCCCGACGACACCGTCACGGCCGAGGTGCGCGCCCACCTGGTCCGCTCCCACCGGCTGGACGGGCGGCTCTCCGTGGCGGTCGAGTTCGGCGAGCGGCTCTCGGCCCACTGCGACCGAGTCTTCGGCCGTGACCACCACGTGACACTGCTGGCCCGTCGCGAACTCGCCGCGGCTTACGGCGACATCGGCCGCCACGCCGACGCTCTGGCCGTCAGCGAGGAGGTCGTCTCGGACAGCGAGCGGGTCCTCGGTCCCGAGCATCCCGACGCACTCGCCGCACGACGCGGCCTGGCCGTCGCCTATCGTGCCACCGGGCGCCACGAGGAGGCCGTGGCCGCCGGTGAGGAATCCCTCGCGACGGGACGCCGGGTGCTCGGTCCCGACCACCCCGACAACGTCTCGGTCCTCAACGACCTTTCCATCAGCCACCGTTTGGCGGGGCACACCATCGAGGCGGTGGACAACAGCACGATCGCCGTCGCCAGCAGCCAGAGGAACTTCGGCCCCGATCACATCGAGAGCCTCACCGCGCGCCGCGAACTCGCCGAGGCGTACCGAACCGCGGGCCGGACCGAGGAGGCACTGGCCTTCGCGGAGGAGGTGCTCCGGGACGCTGTCCGGCTGCTCGGAGACGAGCATCCCTTCACCGTCGACACCCGTACGAACCTTGTCCTCGTCCTGCACGCGGCGGGCCGCGCAGCCGAGGCAGCCGACCTGGGCCAGCTTGTCCTCGCCGACAGTACACGGCTGTTCGGGCCTACGGCGCCCCGGACGATCCGGGCCTGGGCCACTCTCGCGGCCCTGCGGCCGTCGGCGGAGTCGGCAGGGGAGTACCAGTACTTCCGGGACGCCCTCGTCCACCTGCGTGTGTACGTGCGGCAGTACATCCAGGATGAGAATGAGGTCGAGGACGTCGTGCAGGCGAGTCTGCTGGACTTCCTGGAAGCGCGAAGCGGCGCTCCGGATGGCCAGAAGCCAGGGCTCTCGCGTGGCCTTCTTTTCCGCCTGGCGCGCAAGCGGCGGCGCGCCCGCGAACGGGAGATTCGGCAAGCGCAGTTCCCGATCGACTCTCTGGTGGGCTTGGGGTGGGACCAGCCTGTCGAGGACGACCCGATGGCCCAGTCGGAGCAGCAGCTCGACTATCGGGCGGCCCTCCGGGACCTCCCGCCCCAGGCGCGCGAAGCACTCTTCCTGGCCAACGAGTTCGACTTCGGCACGGCCGAGATCGCCGAAGCGATGGGACTGTCCCACGACACGGTCAACAGGCTCCTGAAACAGGCGCGGCAGGAGCTGACGAGAGGAGGAGCGTTCGCGACGCCGCCACGCGCGAGCGAGCCGGGCGACGGTGAGAGCGGGAGCCCGGCGCCTGCGACCGGAGTCGACGAGGTGCTGGAGGACCGCCACCTCGTCGTCACGGTCGCGGAGCAGGCCGTTCCAGGGCGCGAGGTCCGCCTCCGTGTGCAGATCACACGAGCGACGGGCGAGGCCAGCGGTGCTCTGCGGCCCCTCCGGCTGCCCGCGCAGGGTGCACAGCTGACGATCACCGTCCACGCACCGGGCTTTCTCACGCCGGGCGATGGCCAGCAGCAGCTGACCGTCCATCCGGGCCTCAACTCCGAGGTGCTGACATTCGGCCTGCGCACGACGGTGGCGGGGTCGCACGAGGTGACGGTCCGTGCGTTCCACAGGGGCACCTACCTGGGAGAAGTGCACCACCAGGTATCGGTGGCGGAGCCCAGGACGACAGGAGATGGACCGAGACTCTCCGGGTCGTTGCCGGACATCAACGCCGTCGACCGCGTGGAGCTCAATCTCATGGTGCTGCGCGATCCCAGGGACGGCTCGTTCACCTTTCAGCTGATGGGCGAGGCCGTCTACGAACCCGTACGGCTCCACATCTCCGGCGGCCCGCGGGCCACCGAGCAGTACGTCACCGAACTGCGCCAAGCCGCCAGCCAAGGCGGTGGCACGACCGCGGACATCGCCTTGCTGCGCGGCCGCCTGGAGAGACTCGGCAGGCAGCTGTGGAGGTCGTTCGTACCCGAGGCCGTGCAGAGGCAGTTCTGGGAGGAGGTCCATCGCGCCACGTCGTTCACCGTGCTCGGTGATCACGACCTGTTGCCGTGGGAGCTGCTCTACCCGTTCGACTCTGATCACGACAACGGGTTCCTCGCCGAGTGGCTGCCCGTCGTACGCCGGACCCACGGCCAGGCCAGGATCCGGCGACTCGACCTCTCCAGCGCGGCCTTCGTCCTGCCCTACGCTTCACCACCGGAAGCGGACCGAGAGATCACGGCACTGCGCCGACGGCTCGGCCCCAACGTGGCGGACGACGGGGTGCTCACCGACCGCGCCGCATTGACCGAGTTGATCGAAAGCGGACATGCAGGCCTGCTGCACTTCGCCTGCCATGGCACCACCTCTGGTCCCGTATCCCAGGTGATCATGGGCGACGGCCCCTTCGACCCCCACGACCTTGCGCCCGCTGCCCGGACGCGCAGTCTGGACACGCATCATCCGCTGGTCTTCCTCAACGCCTGCCACAGCACCGGCGAGACGGACGGGTTCGGGTCCACCGTCGGCTGGGCCAGGCAGTTCGTGGCAGCCGGCGCCGGGGCGTTCGTCGGCACGGTGTGGCCGGTGCCTTCCCATTCGGCGACGGAGTTCGCAGAGGTCTTCTACGCCCAGCTCTTCGACGCCGGCAAGACCCTGGGCCAGGCTGTGCTCGCTGCTCGCCAGGCCTTGCGAGACGATCACGACGGTGATCCGACGGGTCTCGCGTACGCCGTCTACGGCAACCCCGCATCCACCGTAGCGGTCCGTGCCTGACCGAGCGTGGGCTTCACGACGGCCACGGCTGTGAGTATCGGCCTGTGGCCCACGAGGGGCGGCGTCAGTCGAAGCTGAGTCTGCTTCGGCTGCGCCCAGAGGGCCGCCGGACAGCAGCGCGGTCCTCACTGCCACCGCTCCAGACGCCGCCAGCAGGTCTGTCCCGAGCCGAACCCCAGCTCCAGGGGCAGCAGTTGCCATGCTATGTCGTTGTGGAGCATGTACAGGATGCCTTGCAGACACAGCCGGTCCGCCACCGGCCGAGGCCCCGGCGCCTGCTCCGGCCAGGGCGGCAGCAGCGGCTCGATCAGCGTCCACAAGTCGTCATGCACGATTCACGGCCGAGCACTCACATCCTCCCGAACGGCCGAATCGTCACATCGGTCACGCCCGGCCAGGACACCTCAACAAGATCGTGTTACGAGCTCGTGGGTGGACTGTCGGTGCCGGGCCCCTGGAAGGGGGCCCGGCTCGGGTCGGTGTGGCGGCTGCTGTGCGGCCTCACGCCGGTCTGTGCGGGGTTGGCCTCAGGAGGGGTTGTCTCGCTCGGAGCGGCGCAGCCTTTCGCGTTCCTGGATGGCCTGGGGGTCGAGTGCCTCGTGGTCGATGACGATGGTGTCTCTGTCCGGCCGGGCGCGGACCCCGCTTCCATATGCGTCGGTCGCCTTGATCAGGAGGGCGTCCTGGTGTGCGGCGGGCCAGCTCTGGATCAGGTAGGACTCCACGACTCCGTGTACCGATGTCCCGTCGGTGTTGCGGTCTCTGCCGGTGGCGTGCACACGCAGTCGGTAGCTGCCGGGGCCCTGGTGCGCGAGGGAGGGCAGATTTGCCGGGTCGTCCATGAGGGGGGTCACCAGCAGGTCCCCGGAGGGGGAGTGGCAGGAGATCTCGGCGATCTCTTCCCATCCGGCTGCTGGGTCGGGTCGCTGTGGGTGCAGTTCGACGGTGACGTCGACGTGGCCGGTGTGAATCCCCGTCAGTACCTCGATGTTGCCGTCGACTGCGGAGACCAGTCCGTTGTGGGTCGGACGGAGGTCATCGCTCACGGCCCCTTCCGGATCTGTGATCCGGAAGAGGTGGTACTCGGTGAGGACCAGGGCTGTATGCGTGCGGTCCGGCTCGTTCACGGTTTCGTCTTCCGGGTCGACGGCTGGGCCTGCTTGATCCACACCAGGAACCGGTCGCCCTCCACGATGCGGTTGTGGACGTAGAAGCCGTTGAGGGCCCGGCCCGCCTCGGTGTTCCGGGTGTCGTTGATCATACGGCGGCTGAACCGGCCGCCGCTGTGCTTTGCGCCCTGCCATGTAGTGGCGAAGGGGTACTCGTCGCAGGACTTGCCGGGCGGGCGCTGCAGGCTTGACGGGCATGCCGCATCCCGGTTCTCGTCCTTCTTCGTGCGGTCCGTGAGCCGCGTCAGATATTTGGTTGTTCCGTACTTGCCCGGCAGCCCGGCAGCCCGGCAGCCCGGTGGCCTGGGCATCCCTGATGTGGTCAGCGAGCTCTGGCCACGGCCCTGCCAGGTCCTGGCTGAATCTCGTGCCCCGGTGACCCTTGGAACTGACGAACAGTCAGTTCTTGCCGGTCGAGAGGGGTTCCCGAGGCCGCTCGGGCGGTGGAGGAGCGCACCCGCGCCCGGACGGCGGTCCCGGACACCACGTCCTGACCCGTTCGTCCGGCCTGCCGGATCAGCTGATGGCCGTGGAGGTGAGCACCGGGTTGGGGGAGGGGTAGCAGGATGTCGGCACGCTGACGGTGACGAAGAGGATCGGGACGCTGGCGGTGAAGGTCAGGCCCGGACTGCCGTAGCCCGTGCCGGAGAGCCGGGTCTCGATGACACCGCCGGACGCCCCGGCCGTCAGGTCGAGGTTCAGCGCCGGCAGGGTGAAGGTCTTCCCGCCCCCGATCGGACCGGGTACCGACATGATGATCTCTCCGCCGCTCACCCGGACGCTGGGCGCTCCCGACCCGAGTCCGGAACCGCCGGTGAGGCGGGTGCCGGTCACCGTCGCGTTCGTCGGGAGGGGAGCCTTGAGCGTGATGTCCTTGATCGACTTGACCGTGTAACCGCTGACCGAACCGGGCACCGTCATCGGCTCGGTGGCCAGGGTGACCGAGAGGGCGCCGCCGGACGCGACCGTCTCCGGCGCGACGGCGTCGACGCCGGCGGAGAGGTCGAACTGCTGCGCGGAGCCGATCGGCGGGCTGGCCTGGCAGTCCATGTCGAGGGTGGTGCCGGCCGCTGAAGCGGGGCCCATGGCCAGGCATGTGAGTGCCAGGGCCGCGGCCGCCGCCATCGGCAGACGTATGTGTGCGGATCTCGGGCTCATGACCGTCCTCCTCCGGGATGGGGGTACCTCGGGCGGGACATCGGCGCACAGGCCGACTGTCTGTCGCGGGCATGACAGCACCTCTGGCGTGTGATGTACAGGGCCGTGCGGGCGCCTGCGGCGCGGGTGCGGGCCCTGCACCGGGGCGCGGGTGCGGCGAGACGGCGGATGCGGGGCAGGGCGGTGGGGGGGGGGGGGGGGGGGGGGGGGGGGGGGGGGGAAGAAAAAAAAAAAAAAAAAAAAAAAAAAAAAACACCACACACCGGCCGCCCC
>NZ_JBVJGZ010000051.1:23313-23947 GCF_055587025.1 Streptomyces sp. NPDC048600
CACCCCCCCGCTAGGCCCCGGTCCCTCCGGCGGGGATGGGGGGGGGGGGGGGGGGGGGGGGGGGGTTTGGGGGGGGGGGGGGCCCCCCCCCCCCCCCACCGCAGGAGGAACCTGTCAGAAGGTCAGGCTCCAGGAGTCGATGTACCCGGTGTCGCGCGAGTAGGCGTTCCGCGACCCGCAGCGTCCAGGTGCCGTCGGCGGTCACCCCGGAGGCGTCGACGCCGTACGTGGTGACCACTGTCATTGTGTCCTGCCCGTGCCGCTGGCGACCATCACCCGTACGGTCGCTGTGGCCGCGGGCCGGTTCGCGCCGGGTCGTCTGGGCACGCAGTCGATGAAGACGACGGGTAGACGCTGTCAATCGGACGGTTCTGCCATTCCGTCGTGCCGGCCATCACGCTGTCGGTGATCGTGGCGATCGTGGACTCGGAGATCTCTGCGCCGTACACCTCGGCGAGATGCGCGGAGATCTCCCCCTTGTGTCAGCCACGGTCACCAAGGAGGTCGTCCAACCCGGGAGAACCTCGTCATCGGCATCATGTGACCCGCACACGCTGCAGCGGGGGGGGGGGGGGGGGGGGGGGGGGGGGGGGGTGTATGGTGGGGGGGGGGGGAGGGAGAGAGGGTGGGGAGG
>NZ_JBVJGZ010000051.1:23956-36410 GCF_055587025.1 Streptomyces sp. NPDC048600
ACCCCCCCCCCCCCCCCCCCCCCCCCCCCCCCCCCCCCCCCCCCCTCTCCCCCCCCTCCCCCCCCCCCCCCCCCCCCCCCCCCCCCCCCCCCGCACCCCCCCCGCTTCAGCGTGTGCGTGCAAGGAGCACGCTACCGGCGGGCAAGAGCCCCCGCGACGCGCAGTGTTGCCTTAAGCGCGACATCTGCCGCCAGCTCTTCAAGATCCTCGAACGAAGGAGCCAGCCGGACGTGGAAGAGCATTCTCAAGCGGCTTGACACGAAAAAGCAGCCTCGGAGGCCTCCAGACGCTCGTGCTGCGTCAGAGCCTCGGCCACGACTTCAACTTGTTGGTCTGAGGCGCCCGGCGGTGGCGTGAGCCCCCCGGACTTTGCGCCATCCTGGCGGCCACGGGACCGCCCGGGCGGAGCACTGGTAGGCCCGGCCAGGGTGTTGGGCGAGCGTTCGGCGCCGGGGCAGGCCCTTGCCGGGACGACGGGAGCTTCCCCGGCGACTTCTGCAGCGAGATTCTCCACCAGGACACTGCCGGCCGGCCATCGCCGACGGCCTCGCTCTGGTCACGGCCCTCGCAGTCAACGACCGCATTCCCGCCCGGCACCGGTTCCAAGCCGTCGACCTGCTGTTCAGGGCTGCCACTGTCGCCGAGCGCCGTCTCGCCGAGGCCTGGCCGGCCACCCCGCAGCATCCGATCCCGGCAGCGAGGCCCGGGTCGGCAGCACGGGCCAGGATCACGTTCCAGCTGGCCCGCTGGTCGGAAGAATGCCCAGCGGTTCGCCTCGCCCTCGCCGGACTTGCCGTGGTCTTTCCGACGGACCGCACCCTGCCCGCCTTGACACCGCGCCTGCAAGTCTTCACGCACCAGCACCCCCAGGGGACCGGCATCGGTGATTACGTGCGGTTCGTCCTCGCTCTGGCCGCCCAGAACGACGACCAGATCCTCACGGCGACGGAGAAGCTCACCGACGCCTACCGGACGGGAACAGCGCGCGGAGTGCCGACACGGCCACGAGCCGTCCACCTCCTCGGCCAGATGCCGGCCAGGGACGGAGTCGGAGTCCCCCGAGCATCCGCCGGGCAGTGAGCGGGTAGTCGGCCAGTCCCGGCCGCTCGTCCAGCGAAAGAGAGAGGGCATTGTCCCGGGGGAGCTGATCCGTGGATCACCGGGCCTGGGCGGCGGCTTCGGCCTCGGAGTCGGCGATGCCCAGGTTGGCGTAGGCGACCGGGTTGGCGTACTCCCACACCTTGACGATGCAACCGTCGGCGACGTCGATGCGGAAGATGTAGACGTTGTTGTAGACGAGCTGCTCGGCGCTGGACAGGATGTCGCCGTTGGCCTGCAGGAACACCGAGCGGGCGTCCTCGCTGACCGTCCAGACCTTGTTCAGGAAGCCGACGTGGTCGAACTTCGCCGCGACCGACTCGATGTAGGCGAGCACGGCGGCGGGGCTGTCGAAGACGTACCAGGGCTCCGGGGTGCCCGCGATCGACAGCGGGATGACGAAGGTCGCATCCTGCGACAGCAGGGACGCGACGGTGGCGGGGTCGCGGTTCTCGAACGCGGTGACGAACGCCTGGGCGGTCTCGAGGGTCTTCCGGTGAACACTGTTCATGATCATCCTTTTGTGGTGGTGAGGTACGGCCGCGGGCTGCGGCCTCTGGGGGGAGGAGGCCGCAGGGGTTACCAGGGCACGGGGCCGGTGGCGCCGACGAAGGCGGGACTCGGCGCGCCGGGGCCGGCGAGAGCGGCTGCGACGATCACCGCTGCGCCCTCCTCGACGCTCCGGGTGCCCTGGTGGCCGTTGAGGTCGGTCGCCGTGAACCCGGGGTCGACGCAAACCACGCTGATCTGAGGGAACACCTGCGCGTAGACGGCGGTCAGCATGTTCAGAGCGGCCTTGGAGGAGTTGTAGGCCAGCAGCGGCGCCCACGCGGGCAGCAGCTCTGTGTGGGCGGCTGGGTCGGCGTTGATCGTCAGCGAGCCCAGCGCGCTGGAGACGTTCACGATCGCGGGCCGGTCCGCCTCCTGGAGCAGGGGCAGGAAGGCACGCGTGGTGCGTACCGAGCCGAAGACGTTGGTGTCGAAGACCTGCTGCAGGTCGGCGGCGGTCAGCTCACCGGCCGGAGCGGCCGGACCGGCGGCACCGGCGTTGTTGACCAGGACGTCCACCCGGCCCGCCTCGGCGCGCACCTGGTCGGCGGCTGCGGCAACGGAGAGGTCGTCGGTGATGTCGATCAGCAGCGGGCGGGCCCCGAGGGCCTTGGCGGCCTGCTCGCCGCGGTGGGCGTCGCGGGCGCCGGTGTAGACGGTGTGGCCCGCCTGGATGAGGCGGCGGGCCGTTTCGAATCCGAGGCCCTTGTTGGCCCCGGTGATCACGGTGACTGTTGTCATGGCATTCAGCCTGCACGCCGCCGGAAGAGACAGGGAGAGCTCTCCTCAGCGGGGGGTCGGCCAGTACCAGGCTGTTCGCGCAGGACCGGCGGACAATGGAGCGGTGAACGACGATCCCGTAGCCCTCGGCCAGGCCCTGCGCCACTGGCGTGACCGCACCAGCCCCAAGGACCTGGGCCTGCCCCTCGGCGGGGTGCGCCGCGCCCCCGGGCTGCGCCGCGAAGAGCTTGCGCAGCTTGCCGGGCTCTCCGTCGACTACGTCGTCCGCCTGGAGCGGGGTCGCGCCACCTCACCCTCCCCGCAGGTCCTGGCCTCCCTCGCCCGGGCCCTGTGCCTGACCGAGACCGAGCGCGACCACCTCTACCTCCTCGCCGGCCAGGCACCGCCCACCACCGGCCAGGTCTCCCCCCACGTCCCGCCCAGCGTCCAGCGCCTCCTGGGCCAGCTGAACGGCAGCCCGCTCAGCGTCCACGACGCCGCCTGGAACCTCATCTCCTGGAACCCGCTGTGGGCCGCGCTCATGGGCGACCCCTCGCCCTGGCGCGGCAAGGACCGCAACATCGCCTGGCGGCACTTCACCCACCAGCCCACCCGCGTCACCCACACCCCCGACCAGCAGACCCGGTTCGAAACAGCCCTCGTCTCCGACCTGCGCTCCTCCGCCGCCCGATACCCCGAAGACACTCACCTCACAGCGCTGATCAGCAGCCTCCGCAGCACCAGCGACCGCTTCGACGAACTGTGGGACTCCCACACGGTCGGGTTCCACACCACCGACAGCAAAACCGTCCACCACCCCGACCTCGGCCCCGTCACCGTCGACTGCGACACCCTCACCATCCCCGGCAACGACCTGCGCATCGCCATCTGCTCTGCACCACCGGCAACCACCACAGCCGACCAGTTCGCCCTGCTCGGCGCCATCGGCACCCAAGCACTGACCTGACGGCGCCCTTGCCGAGGCCGCTGATCCGAGCCGGCCGTGGCGTGCTCTTCCCGCGAGGCGGGGCGGCATGCGCTGCCGGGAGCCGACGGACGGGCCCCTGCAAGAGCGAGAAGGGCACAGAGCGATCAAGCGGCCAACCATGCTCCTCAGATTGGCCAACTACGGTGCTACCCGACCACACCCGGCGCACGTGCGCACTCCCGCGGTCTGCGGACTCGGACATCGTCACGTACGGGTAGATGGGCCGCCCCCGGCCCTGCCGGCCGCGCGGTCTACATCCAGGCTTGTTTGCGGTCGGGTTCGAGTATGGGCCGCCAGATGGGTGCGGTGGGTCCGTGCTGGCGGAGGTCGGTCATGGAGGCGGCCATGACCGGGATCTGGTGCAGGAGGTGTGCTGCGGGGAGGTTGCGGGAGGCGTGGAGGGCGGCGATGCGGTTCGCGATCCCTGCCGGGCCGGTGCCGTCGAGGATGAACAGCAGGCGTGGGAAGACGGGGTAGCGGCGCCGCCATTCCTCCTGCGGTAACCCGTCGCCGGCGGTGCGGCGCCGCCCGGCAGGGGCGGGCGTGTACTGAAGATAGCGGTGGTAGGCGTCGAGTTTTGCGGCGAGGCGTTCGGGGCCCATGGTGGCCCGGTCGACTTCGACGAACGCGCGGAGCATGGTGAAGCCGCCGTCCTCGCGGCGGTCGTGGGCCCAGTAGTACATCAGTGCATCGGGGATGACCGCCTCGCCGTTGCCGGTGGGGTGGTAGACCTCCGGTATCCAGTCCAGGGGCCGGAAGGTGTCGCCGCGGCGGCGGGCGTCGTGGTGGAAGGCGAGCGCGGTCTCGGTCACGGTCAGCGCGTGGCCGGCCTTGAACCGGGCGGCAGTCCGGTCACCCGAGCCGCGGGGCGGCCGCCAGCCCCGCATCTCCGCAAACTCCGCCGCCACCCGCACCCCGTACCGCGTCGCGAACCACACCCTCGTCCGCCCCGCCTGCGGCAGCGTGATCCGCTCCGCCAGGCCCTCCTCCCGCAGTTTGGCCAGCCGCCTCCGTGTCTGCTCCACCCGCACACCCGGCGCGATCAACCGGTGCATCTGCTCGGTCGTCGCCATCCGGTACTGCGCCAGCACCGCCAGCGCCAGCCAGTCTCCTGCGCCCGCGTCCACGTTCGGCATAGGTGTGCCCTTCCCGTCCGGTGCGGCACCGCCTGTCGCGGTGCCGCGGTAGGGACGAGCGGATCAGGTACCCCCGACCATGAGTCCGACCATGGAGGCCTCACCACAGCAACGATGCGATAACACCTCTCATAACCCCCGACCACAACCCCGACCACAACCGTCCGCCCGCCTGCGGCACTTGACGGTGTATCCGCAGGTCACCACGCGCTTTGGCTGTGGTCGGGGTGGCCGACATCCCCCTCTGCACACCCCCTGCGCTCGCCAGACCAGAGAAAGGAAGGGGAAGGGGAGGGCGGGGCGGGCGGGTGCGTGCCGTCGGGGGATCGGGGCGCCTCTCTTCTGTCTCGCGCTCGGCGATGCCTCGCGCGGTCGTACGGCGGGGTCGGCTCACATGGCTACGGACTGGGGGGAAGCCACGCCTGGGGCAGGGTGACCGTCGCAGGAACAGAAATGCCGAAGGCAACGAGAAGCCCCGCGGGAGCTGGACCATTCGCCCCGCCGAAGTACACCGTGCCGCCGGAGAATGTTGCGTCGTAGAAGTTCACCGTGCTGTCGGAGAACGCCGCGCGGCCGAAGTTCACCGTGCCGCCGGAGAACGCCGCGCCGCCGAAGTCCACCCTGGCGCCGGAGAACATCGCGCCATGGAAGTCCAGGTTGCCGTCGATGGTGACGCCGGTGAGGTCGAGGTCGTGGCCCTGCCAGGAGCGGTAGGTGCCCTGGGGGAGTCGGTAGTGGTCGCCGATGAGGCGCAGGATGGTGTGGCGGACCTTGCGCAGGGCCAGGTAGCGGTGGTGTTCCTCCTGGTGGGCTGGATCATCGCCGGGGTCGGGGGTGAAGGGGAGCTGGAGGTAGGCGCACAGAACGTCGATGCAGGTCTGGCCGAGGCTGTTGTCGGGGGCGTCGTCGGCGAGGCCGGCGAGGGCGTGGACGCCGCCGAGGCGGACGGCGGGGGAGTCGTCGCCGAGCTGGGAGACGGCCGTGGTGAAGCGTTCGGTGTGCAGGCGGGTCGCGTCGCGGTGGGCGCCGGCCTCATCCACGCGCTGACGGCGGTAGGCGACCACCAGGGCGACGAGCGCACCGGCACCGGCAACCACCCCGAAAGAGAGCTTCACCAGGTCGAAAAGGGTCTTCGCGTCGAGCTTGGCGGTGCTGTCGATCTCCTGGATGTCCAGCAGGACGACCAGGGTGTAGAAGACGCTGCCCGCTGCCAGGACTGCGGCGGTGAAGGTGACCGTGAGGGCGCGGCCGACCTTCCACAGTCGTAACTCCCGCTCCTGCGGGACAGATTGCGGCGGCCGTCGGTTGGCTGTCATGCGGATGAAGACCAGGCACGCAGACCTACGGTTGCAGCGCTGTGTGCCGTGCGTGGCGGGGGTACCCGTAGGTGCGGTCCGCTGGTGTGAGGTGTGCTCCGGCGCCGGGGCTGATGGTCCGGTGGGCTGTCCGGGGGTCATGGGGTCAGGGCCTGGAGGATGCCGATGACGATGGCGGTGAAGATGCCGAGTGCGGTGAGGGCGATGCCGATGGGCTGGGCGAGGGCTGGGTGGCGGTGGGCGAGGTAGCCGAGGCCTGTGGCGAGGGCGAGGCCGGCGAGGGCCAGGAGCAGCGCGACGAGCAGGACGAGTACGGCGAGGACGGACATGGTCTCCCCCTGGGGGTTTCGGGCGCGCGGTGGGTTCGCGTGCGGTGTGGATGGCTCTTGTGGTCTGGCGGGGCTCCGTTCGGTGGCCTCCTCGTCCGTTTCCGCGTCGCGTCGCGGGCAGGCCGGACGGCTTGCCGGTGCGGAGGGTGAAGCTGGAGCCGTGCAGCCGGCACTCGATCTGGCAGTCCTCCACCTCGCCCTCGGACAGGGAGACGTTCGCGTGCGAGCAGATGTCGTGGATCGCGAACACCTGCATGTGCGGGGCGGACTGGGAGGCGTCGATGCCGCTGGCGAACACGTGGACGTGGTCGGGCTTGATGTAGCGCAGGATGCGCGTGTAGTGCGTGATCAGCAGGGTGCCGACCTCGCCTGTCTCGCGGACGCGGTTGACGCCCTCGGGGACGACGCGCAGGGCGTCGACGTCGAGGCCGGAGTCGGTCTCGTCGAGGATCGCGATCTTCGGCCTGAGCAGCTCCAGCTGGAGGATCTTTGTGGCGCTTCTTCTCACCGCCGGAGAAGCCTTCGTTGACGTTGCGCTCGGCGAAGGAGGGGCTGTCGGTCTGCTCTCTTTCCTACGTTGCGATGCTCGGCCCGCTACCGGTGCGGGCCGACTGCTGCTGGACCGGGAGCGGGGTCTTAGCCGACCGCGCCTTCCATGGCCTCGTCCTCGGACAAGGCCGCTGCTCATCAGGTAGAAGAGCTGGTCCACGGCGACCTTGGAGACGGTCGCCTCGTGACCCATGGAGACGTCGTCCTCGCGGACGTCGACAGCGGCTGGCTTCGCCTGGTCGCTGTGATGGGCGTCTTGGGTTTTTCAGTGGTGTGGCGTCGTTGGGTTTCACTGCTGGTTGTGGGTGTGGGCTGGGGGTTGGGGTGTAATGAGGCTGTGCCTGGTCAGGACGTGATGTATCGCCAGGAGCACTGTGACGAGGGGCCCATACGCCTCAGTCCGCCTCACACCGGCGGGTGGATTGAGATGAAAACGCACCACGCGAGAGTGGCTGTTTCGGCGTCACAGTTGACGGTGTCGACGCCTTCACCGAGAACCGTCACGGAACTGAGAACCCGCAATGCGGCCGGAATATCTGAAAGCCCGTCGGAGCGGTGCCGTCGTGCAGGCCGCGCAGCCGCTCCAGCGGGGTGAACCGCCACTCCTCCTCGCGGCCGTGCGGCACGGGGAAGTCCGCCACGTCGAAGGACGGGGGCGCGCTCATGCGCGTGGCGACGGTCGATCAGATGAGTGACTGTGCAGGTTTCCTCGTGGGAGTGGTGCGATGACACCTCTCACAACCCCGCCGACAATCCCTCCGACAACCCTGACCACAACTGTCCGTCCCCCTGCGGCGTCTGACGGCGTTTCCGCAGGTCACCACACGCTTTCACCGTCGTCGGGGCGGCCGACATCCCCCTCAGAGCACCCCACGACCGTCTCGCCCGGAAGAAGAAGGGTGGGAAGGGAGGGCGGGCGGGACGTGGGGAGCGCTGCGGGCGATGGGGGCCGGCCTGTCCTGTCCCGCGCTCGGCGGGGCCCCGCGCGTTCTCGCTGGTCAACCGCCGGAAATGCGTGGTCTGCTGCCCTGGCATCCTCCTCTGCACACCCCTGCGCCCCGCCTCACAACAAGGGAAGGAGAGAAGGAAGGGAGGGCGGGTGTGTGCCGCCGGGGGATCGGGGCGGACTGCTCCCTGGTGCGCGTTGGCGGGGCTGGCGCGCCCGGGCCGCCGGCCGGCGACAGGGGGACGGCTATTTCGATGCCGAGCAGGCGACGGGATGTCTGTCCTGGCTGGCTCCCTGAACCGGCCCGGTCTCCTGGGGCGTCCATACCGGCACCCGACACCTTTCCTGTGGAGCTGCTGCACCATGAGCACACTCTCAGCGCCCCTCTGGCCGTACTGCGGGCACGGTGCGGGCGGTGCGGGCCCGGCCACCGGCTCGGCTGGCTGCCGCGGCGTCCACGTCCCCGGCCATACCGCATGCCTGGCCCACCTCGCCGACGCCGACCGCGCCGCCTACCTCGCCACCTTGAGCCCGGGGGCCGCCATCGACCACCGGGGCACACCTCTCACCGAGCTGCTGCTGGACGCTCTCCTGAACGCCTTGCGTGACCCCGCAACCGGCGCCCCTGACATCGGCACCGCCCGGTTCGACGAGGCGCAGTTCTCCGGCACCGCCCGGTTCCACGGGGCACACTTCTCCGGTGACGCCGGGTTCGGCGGGGCGCACTTCTCCGGCGCCGTCTGGTTCGAAGGGGCGCGGTTCTCCAGCCACGCCCGGTTCGATGGGGCGCAGTTCTCCAGCTACGCCGGATTCCTCGATGCGCAATTCTCCAGCAACGCCGAGTTCGTCGGGGCGCGGTTCGCCGGAACCGCCGGGTTCGACCGGGCGCAGTTCTGCGGCGGCGTCGAATTCGCGAGGGCGCAGTTCGCCGGTGACGCCGGGTTCTTCTGGACGCGGTTCGCCGGCACTGCCAGGTTCGACCGGGCGCGGTTCGCCGCCCGCGCCGGGTTCGGCTGGGCGCGGTTCGAGGGTGTGCCGGAGCTGGGACCGTTGGTGAGTTGGGGGCCGGTGGTGTTGTCGGGGGCGGTGTTCGTGCTGCCGGTGACGGTGGAGATCGTGGCGCCGAGGGTGGAGTGCGAGCGCACACGGTGGGAGTCGACGGCGACCGTGCGGCTGCGGTACGCGGAAGTGGACCTCAGCCACGCCGTCCTGACCGCCCCCGTTGCGGTCATAGGCCACCCCATCCCCTTCACCACAGAAGAGAGCGAGCTCTCCGGCGACGACGCGGTGCGGATCGTGTCAGTGCAGGGCGTGGACGCAGCCCATCTGATGCTGACCGACACCGACCTGTCCGACTGCCTGTTCTCCGGAGCTTTCCACCTGGACCAGATACGCCTCGAAGGCCGCACGACCCTCGCCCCCACCCCCACCGGCTGGCACCGCAACGGCCTCTGGCCCGTCCGTTTCACCCGCCGGCAGACTCTCGCCGAGGAACACCACTGGCGCGCCCATACCGAAGACCAGCCCCCTGCCGGCCCGGTACGGGAACCTGCGCGGTGGCGCCCCGGACCCCACCACCCCGACCACCACCCCGACCCCCCGCGCGCTCCCGACCCCGCCCTCACGCCCGGCCCCGAGGACGTCGCCGCGCTGTACCGGCAGCTGCGCAAAGCCTCCGAAGACGGCAAGAACGAACCCGGGGCCGCCGATTTCTACTACGGCGAGATGGAGATGCGCCGCCACGACAGGTCCGGCACCCCGAAGAGCGAGCGGCGGCTGTTGTGGGGGTACTGGCTGCTGTCCGGCTACGGCCTGCGCGCTTCCCGTGCCTTCACCTGGCTCCTCACGGCCATGTCCCTGACCGTGCTGCTCCTGATGGGCGTCGGCCTGCCCACCCACGATCCCGACCCCGCCACCACCGGCACACTCAACGGCAGCCGGATCAGCCTCCACACCACTACCCCCAGCCCGGCCCTGGACGGGGGTTGGCCGCAGCGTATGACCTGGGCCCGGGCGGAGAAGGCGACCCGGGTGGCGATCAACTCGGTGGTCTTCCGCTCGTCGGGCCAGAACCTCACCACCGCCGGCACCTACATCGAGATGGCCTCCCGCCTCCTCGAGCCCACCCTCCTCGCCCTCGGCCTCCTCGCCATCCGCGGACGCATCAAACGATGACCGGACCTCCTCAGGAGGGGCGTTTCAAAGTCCCGGTGGTCACGTGAGTCCGCAGGTCGCGGCGGTGCGAGGGGGTGCGGGCCCGACCGTCACGAACGCAACGAAGCTCCGGTTGAACCGGGTGACCTTGCCAAGTCGCCCTGAACCACCGGAGCTTCGATGTGCCGCCAGTCTGCCGCCGTCTGCCTGACCGGGTCGCCCGCGCCGGTCGACGTGGCGGGATTGCCGCTGGTGGAACGGCTGCGGCTGCTGCCCGATCCGCGTCGGCGCCGAGGGGTTCGTCACCCGTTCGTGGCGGTGCTGCTGGTTGCCGCCTCAGCGGTGGGCCCCGCTCGACGTGCCCGGACCGGCAGGCCTCGAATTCTTCGCGGGCCTGTGGTCGGCCTGCCGCCGGTCGGTCGGATCCCGAGAATCCCCCATACACTTCGATACTGTCAGTAATTACACAGTGTCTCTGCGTAAGGAGTGTTCGGTGGTGCTTTCACCAACGCTGGTCAAGCACATGAAGCAAGAGCTGACCGAGATCGGCTTCACCGACCTGGTGAGCGCCGAGGATGTCGAGCAGGCAATGGCGAACGGGCCAGAAGGCCTGGCCCTGCTCGTCATCAACTCCGTGCACGGCCTCTCGGCCGACACGGCCCGCCCGGCAGTCCGCCTCGCCCTGGACAACGGCTCCAAGCGCCCCGACCACCTGCTCACCGTCTTCGCCGACCACGACGTCGAAGCCACCAGGAAGATGCGCACCTTCCTCACCGACGTCCCACTCTCCGATGCGCCCTCCATCGCCCTCTTCAAGGACGGCGAACTCGTCTACTTCATCCCCCGCCACCACATGGAAGGCCGGAGCGTCCAAGCCGTGGCCGACAGCCTGAGCGCCGCCTTCGACGACAACGGCCAGTAGCACCACACCGCCCCACGTCCCGGCCCAGGAACCCGTCACCGGACCCCCGCCCCTGACCAGCCCAACTAAAAGATCACACGACTTTGCAACACCCCTGCCTCCTCAGGACGCCGCGCGGCCTCGGGGCGCAGCACCCCCGGCTCTGCACATCCAACTCGACGCGCCCCCGCAGCGGTGGCCGCCGCTGCTCGCCGCTCGCTTCGCCAGTTGGCGGGAGCCGACGCATGCTGCGTGTCGTTCGGTGGGGCGCAGCGGGCATTCCCGTGCCTGCGCAGCGTCCTCTAGGATGGGGGATGCCTTCCTTTCTTGGGGGCACGCTGGCGGGGGAATTTTCCGGAGCGGGTTTACCGGCCCACCGGATCCGCCGTTTCCCCGCCAGCACCCCGAAATTCCGGGCGCAGCGAAGCCGCGATATTCCCGCCCCTCTGCATTTCTGTTTCCCGCTTCATTGTTCTTTTTGCGCGCGGTCTGCTCCGCAGACGCGTCGCGCCGCCGCTACGCGGCGGAAAAAAGGGGGCGGTGAAGGCGCTACGCGCCTTGGAGGGGCGTAGCGCTTGCATCGCTGCGCGATGTGTGAAAGGCGGTGAGGGGCCGCCCGCTGTGCGGGCGGCCCCTCAGATGGTGGCGACGCTCCGCGCCGCTCGGGCGGGGCGCTGGGGTGATCGACGGACCGGCGCCCCGCCCTGGCCCCCTGGACGGGACGGGGGCGGGGGAGCGGGCCGGGTAGCCGTCCCGGCCCGCGTGGGGCTGTCAGCGGACGGTGTAGGCCCCGGGCGGGTAGACCGCCTCCCCGTCCTGGCCGTCCTCGCCGTCGTCTTCGTCTCCGTCGTCCTCGGAGTGGACGCCGAACGCGTCCACGAACCGGCCCTGCACCTGCTGGCCGAGCAGCATCTCGCCGCGCTCCGCGTCGCACTCGGTCAGCGCACCCCAGCCCAGGTCCCAGACCCGGATCGTGCGGGCCTCACCGTCCCTGTCACCGGCAGGGGAGCGCAGGAACATCAAGCCCCAGCTCAGCGTCTGCGCCAGCCCACAGGCCAGCAGGAACACGAAGTTCTCGAAGTACTTGGGCTCCACGCCCACCAGGTCCTCGGGCCCGCCCTCACCCTCGACCGTGACGGCCAGCGTGGCCGACAGAGGCTTCATGCCGTCCATCCCCACCCACAGCCGCACCACGTGCTCGCCCGGAGTCAGCGACGCCATCACACGCGCCACGATCAAGTAGGCCTCCTCACGGGCCTCATCGAGGACGTCAAGCGAAACCGGCTTCAACTGAGCCATCAGAGAATTCCCTTCCGTTCTTTTCTTGGGGGTTCGATTTCCGTCCGCCGGAGTTACCGCTCCGCCGAACACCTGAATTCTATGGCCCATATCACCGCAAGGAAATGGAGCCGGAACCGACGCCGATAAATCACGCCACCCT
The DNA here is from genome assembly GCF_055587025.1 of Streptomyces sp. NPDC048600. Lineage (NCBI taxonomy): Bacteria > Bacillati > Actinomycetota > Actinomycetes > Kitasatosporales > Streptomycetaceae > Streptomyces > Streptomyces sp. NPDC048600. Next base: position 36,084 of record NZ_JBVJGZ010000051.1, read on the forward strand.
TTGCCACATGAAGTCATGGCGGGGAGTAGGAATTTCCCACCGGACACCACCGGTCCGCAAACACTGAGTCACACATCCCGCGCCGCAGGCGCGTGACCAGCCCAGAAGACATCCAGTCGATCAAAGTGACACAACAGCAAGACCGGCCGAAAGAAGCCGCAGGACCCACCGGATGACAGACCATCAGACAACCAGGCCGACCCCCGCCCGCAGCCAGCCCCCTGACGCGCGCGGAGCGTGCGTCAGACCCCGTACCGGACTGCGGAGCAGGCCGGTACGGAACCGATCCGGCGTCAGCCGGATCAACTGGCCCACGGAGTGGGCCAG
>NZ_JBVJGZ010000052.1:0-33294 GCF_055587025.1 Streptomyces sp. NPDC048600
GGTTGGCCCGTAGGGGGGAGGAGAGGGAAGAAGGAACAAGACACCAAACGCCACGCCCCCCCCCCCCCCCCCCCCCCCCCCCCCCCCCACCAGAAGGGGTGAACGGTCGTAACTTTCGCGGGCGGGTGGCGTTCCGTCGCGCTAAGAGATCATTTGCCTACGGATCGTCACCATGCCGCCCCGGCCCGGTCAACTCTTGGGGTACGCCCAGGGGTTGGGCCGGCAGCTCACACCGTCGTGGTCCAGGAACTTGGTCTGCTGCTGCATGACGGGCGCGAGGTCGCCGTCCTTGTCGCAGGTCACGTGGTGGAACCCGAGCCGGTGGCCGACCTCGTGGTTGATCAGCATCTGCCGGTAGGCGTGGATCTCGTCGCCGTACGTCTTCGAACCCTGCGCCCAGCGGTAGGCGTTGATCATCACGCGCTCGGTGGAGGCGGAGTCGCAGGAGACGTTGTCCTCGGTCGTGTCCAGGCCGGACTTGGCGCACCAGTCCGCGGTGGTGCCGGGGCTGGCCAGGGTGATCACGAAGTCGGGCTCGCCGGAGTGGATGCGCTCGAAGGTACGGCCGCCGCCGTGCGCCCAACTGCGTTCGTCGTTCAGCGTCTTGTACACGGCCTGGGCGAACAGCTCGCCGTCCAGCCCGAGTCCCTGCTCGACGTCCACGCGGTAGGTGAACTTCTGCCCCTTGCCGGGCGCCTTGTCGATGCCGGGGATGGCGTCGAACTTCCCCGAGCCGTCGAGCCCCGGTGCCAGCGCGTACTTCTCGCCCATCTTCTGCTCGTACGTCAGCGGCACGATCGGCGGTGTGCTGGGCGTCGGGCGGCCTTCGCCGCGAGAGGCGGAGTCGTGCAGCCCCCGGTCGGTGCCGGGGGCCGACTGGGCGCCCACGCTGGTGTCCTCGCCCCGGTCGGTGACCTGGCCGGTCACGACCACGGCCAGCACGGTGGTCACCGCCGCCGCCGCGATCCCGGTGAACGCCTTCCCCTTGCCGCCCTTGCGGACCGGCTGCCCGCCGTGGTCCGTCCCGGCGGGGGGCCGCGCGTCCCACTGGGTGACGGAGGCGTACGGGTCCTCGCCGGCGGAGGCCCCGCGGCCTCCTTGGACGTCCCCGCCCTCGTCGAACGCGGAGACATAGTCCTGCCGCGGCCCGCCGGGCGCCACCTGCCGCTGCCGGGGCAGCGCGGTACCGGCCGTACCCTCCGCCTGGCCCCTCAACTCGCCCCAGCCACCGCCGGATTCCCGCTGCTCGGGATGCCCGCCACGCACCCGCGGCATACCGTGCGCGGGCGTGCCGTCGAAGCGGGGCATGCCATGGGCGGGGGTGCCGTCGGGAAAGCGCGGGACCCCATGGGCGGGAGTGCCGTCGGGAAAACGCGGTACGCCACGCGCGGGCGTCCCGTCGGGGAACCGCGCGACGCCGTGAGCGGGCGTGCCGTCGGGAAAACGCGGTACGCCGTGTGCGGGCGTGCCGTCGGGAAAACGCGGTACGCCGTGTGCGGGCGTGCCGTCCGGGAAGCGCGGGACCCCGTGAGCGGGCGTGCCGTCGGCGTACCGAGGCACCCCTCGCGCGGGCGTCCCGTCGAAGCGGGGCGCTCCCTGCGCGGGCCCGTATCCCTGCCCCTGGCCCTGGCCTTGCCCCTGCCCGTGGCCCTGGCCCTGGCCCCCGAAGCCGGGCGTGGCACCCGGCGGCCGGCCGGCCGACTGCCAGGCCCGTACCTGCTCGGGCGACGGCGCCCCGGGAACACGCGGGTCCCCCGAGGGCAGCCGTGGATCACCCGCGGCGCGCGACGCTTCGGCGGGCCGCGCCCCTTGAGGCGTGCCCGAGTCCTCCGCGGAGCGCGAGCCCCCCAGGATCCGCCGGGCTCCGGCGCCCTTCGGCGCGGGTCCCCGGCGGCTGTGGCGTCCCACCCGCGCCTCAGCTCCTCTTGTTCTCGGTCGTACTCGCCGTCGTGCCCGGCGCACCGGGCGTACCCGTTGTACCGGACGAGCCCGGAGGTCCGGGCGTACCCGTTGTACCGGACGGACGCACGCGCCCGCCCTCCCCCGTCGCGTCACCCGGGTCGGCGTCGAGCCCGGCACCGGTCCGCCCGCAGGTGTCCGCCAGCAGTTCACGGAAGGCGGTGGACACCGTCTCGGGGTACTCCATCATCGCCACATGCCCGGCGTCCGGAAGCGTCAGCAGACGCGCGTCCCGGAAGGAACGGGCGGCCTTCCGGGCCATCCGGTAGCCGACGAGCTGGTCGCGCCCGCCGTAGACCAGCAGGGTCGGGGCGAGGACGCGTTCCGCCTGACGCCACAGTCCGTGCTGGCCACCGAGGGTGTAGGCGTCGACGATCCCGCGCGCGGAGCGTGCCATCGCGTCCCAGAAGTACGGCAGCTGGAGCCGCCGTTCCATCTCCTCGACGGCGTACCGCAGCCCGTCCGGTGTCACCCGTCCGGGGTCTCCGTAACAGAGCCCGAGCACTCCGCGGACCCGTTGTTCCGCCGTCCATTCCTTGGTGAGCCGGGTGAACAGGCCCGCCACTCCGGGCAGCGCCAGCAGCGCGGTCGGCACCGCGCTGCGCTGGACGCGGAGCTCGGGCAGCGCGGGCGAGACCAGGGTGAGCGTGCGCACCAGGTCGGGCCGTACGGCGGCGACGCGGGTGGAGACCGCGCCGCCGAGGGAGTTGCCGAAGAGGTGCACGGGTCCGCGCCCGCAGGCGTCGAGGTAGCGGATGACCGCGCGGGCGTGCCCGGTGACGGAGTAGTCGCCGTCGTCCGGCGGCGGGGAGTCGCCGAAGCCCGGCAGATCGAGCGCCTCGCAGTCGACCACGCCTTCCAGCAGCTCCATCAGCGCCGACCAGTTCTGCGAGGAACCGCCGAGGCCGTGGACGTACAGCGCGGGTTCGAGGCCCTCGCGCGTGGGCGGACGCGACCGGATGGTCAGCGTGATGCCCGGGAACCCGACCGTCCTGAGCCGCTCGCCGTCCGCGACCCGGACGGGCGCCGTCTTCGGGAGCACGCTGGCGGTCGGCACGGGAGGCAGCTCGGTCGAAGACATGCGGGCAATGTTACGAGACGATCACGCACTGACTCATGTGTTCGCCTGTGGTGGCCGTCACAGCACCCGCACGCACGCGGTGACGCCCCGAACGCGCATCGCATAGCGTCCGGATCGCAGGTCTCCTAGGCTCTTAGAGAGGGCACCCGCGTGTGACCCCTGCCTTTTCCCGGGGCCGTTCGTAGGCGTGCGCAGGAAGGGAGCCCATCATGACCGTCGATCCCACCGACCCCGACACGTTCGAGGTGGAGGAGACACGGGAGAGCGAGGAGTTCGACGTCGAGGCGCCCGAGGCCGACACGGCCGAGCAGAACGCCGACGTCGCTCCGGAGCACGACGACAGGATGACCGGCGCCGACCGGGACCGGGCCGACGAGGCCGACCTCATCGAACAGACCCGGATCGTCTCGCTCGACGAGGACGACTACCGCTGACGCCCGGCTGACACCGAGGCCTGACCAGGTAAAGAGGCGACATTCTGCCCCCTACGCACCGGTACGAAACCGTCTGCACGGCTTTCGCCGCCGTCCGGTACGTGAAATTCTGCGTTCGCACCGCGCACACCACGGTTACCCAAAAGTACGATGGCCGCGCGGCGCTCACCGCATGTGGACGAATTTGGGAGGCGGCGTGACAGCCATCGAGCAGACAGAGGCGGCACGCCCGAGGGGCACGCGCCTGCCGCGCCGTGCCCGACGGAACCAGCTGCTGGGCGCCGCCCAGGAAGTCTTCGTGGCGCAGGGCTACCACGCCGCCGCGATGGACGACATCGCCGAGCGCGCCGGGGTCAGCAAGCCGGTGCTCTACCAGCACTTCCCGGGCAAGCTCGACCTCTATCTCGCACTGCTGGACCAGCACTGCGAGTCCCTGATCCAGGCCGTACAGCGCGCCCTCGCGTCGACGACCGACAACAAGCAGCGCGTACGGGCGACCATGGACGCCTACTTCGCCTATGTCGAGGACGACGGCGGCGCCTTCCGCCTGGTCTTCGAGTCGGACCTGACGAACGAGCCCGCGGTGCGCGAGCGCGTCGACAAGGTCACCAACGACTGCGCCGAGGCGATCTGCGACGTCATCGCCGAGGACACCGGGCTGTCGCGGGACGAGTCCATGCTGCTCGCCTCGGGCCTGGGCGGCCTGGCCCAGGTGGTCGCGCGTTCCTGGCTGCACAGCGACCGCAGCGTCCCGCGCGACGAGGCGGTCCAGCTGCTGACCTCGCTGGCCTGGCGCGGTATCGCGGGCTTCCCGCTGCACGGCACCGACCAGCACTGAGCTGCGCGGCACCGACCAGCACTGAGGGGCCGTACGGCACCGGAGGACCCGGCGCGGAGGGGCCCGTACGGCACCGGGCGGTTCCGCCGGGGGCCGTCGGGCACCCGGGGCGCGGGCAGCCGTACGGCGCCCGGCCGGGCCCGCGCGCCGTCCCGGGCAGCCGTGCACCAGGAAGACGTGGAGGACAGCCGCCGGGATTTGTTCCCGGCGGCTGTTCGCTCCTGGCGTGGCCGCGCGGACCGTGTCCGTCCCCTCACCGGGCTAATGTGTGCTGGGTACGGCGCGGATGGCCGCGCACTTCACTGACCGTTCGGAGGGACATAGCCGTGGAGGTCAAGATCGGCGTGCAGCACGCGCCGCGCGAGATCGTTCTGGAGAGCGGTCAGACGGCCGAGGAGGTCGAGGCCATCGTGGCCGACGCGCTGTCCGGGAAGTCGCAGCTGCTGAGCCTCGTGGACGAGCACGGCCGCAAGGTTCTGGTGCCGGCAGACCGTCTCGCCTACGTCGAGCTCGGCGAGGCGGCCCCGCGCAAGGTGGGCTTCGGCGCGCTCTAGGAGCACACGCCGCAAGGCGTACGACGCCATGAGGGGCCCGGTGACTTCGGTCGCCGGGCCCCTCGTCGCATATCCCCGGACGTTGCGCGGGACGATCCCTCGGCGATGCCCGGACAGCCCGGCCCGCGCCGTGTACGCAGGTCGGGACGCCCGCACCCGGTGATCCCCGAACGGCCCACGCCCCGCCTTCCCGGACGGCTCACATCCGGCACACAGGGGAGGATTGGATTCCGCAGGTCACGGGTATGACGCACGACGACCGCAGGCACCAGGTCGGCCGCGTGGGAGGGACTCTTCATGATCTTGGAAGCGCTCGGTTCCGCACTGCTCGGTCTCGCCCTGGCGTGGGCCGCGTCGAACCGGCTGTCCCACCGTCTGCCGGCCCGGCCCCTGGTCTACTCGACCGGCGTGGCCGGTGCCCTGTTCGGTGACTTCATCACGCACACCGCGCTGGACGCGGCCGCGGTCCCCCTGAGCCTGCTCGGCGCCCTGATCGTCTCGACGGCCTCGCTGTCCCTGCTGCTGCGCCCCGACGGAAGGCTCCGCCGACGATCAGTGACGGTCTGACGGACCGGGCGGAAGCGGGCACCACCACAGCTGAATACACCGAAGGGCGCGGGAGACCGCGCCCTTCGTCATGTCCCGGCGGAAGCCGTCAGGCCGCCAGCCCCAGCGCGGCCATGCGCTTGGTGTGGGCCTCGGTGATCCGAGAGAACATCCGCCCGACCTCCGCGAGGTCGAACCCGTCGGCCACCCCGCCCACCAGCATCGTGGACAGCGCGTCCCGCTCGGCGACCACACGCTGCGACTGCGACAGCGCCTCGCCCATCAGCCGCCGCGCCCACAGCGCGAGCCGCCCGCCCACACGCGGGTCGGCGTCGATGGCCGCGCGCACCCGCTCCACGGCGAAGCCCGCGTGCCCCGTGTCGTCGAGCACGGCAAGCACCAGCGAGCGCGTGTCCGAGTCGAGCCGGGCGGCGACCTCCCGGTAGAAGTCACTGGCGATCGAGTCGCCGACGTAGGCCTTGACCAGGCCCTCCAGCCAGTCCGACGGGGCCGTCTGCTTGTGGAAGCCGTCCAGGGCGGCGACGAAGGGCTGCATGGCGTCCGTCGGCTCCTCGCCGATCTCCGTCAGCCGGTCCCGCAGCCGCTCGAAGTGGTGGAACTCCGCCGAGGCCATCTTGGCCAGCTCCGCCTTGTCCGCCAGCGTCGGCGCCAGCTTGGCGTCCTCCGCCAGCCGCTCGAACGCCGCGAGCTCGCCGTACGCGAGCGCGCCGAGCAGGTCCACGACCGCGGCGCGGTACTGGGGGTCGGCGGAGGCCTGTGCCCAGTCCTGGGCGGCGACACCGGTGGGCTCGGCGGCGGTTTCGGGGGCGTTCTCAGGCTTGTCAGAGCTCGTCATGAAGCGCACAATAGCCCGCTCTCCGCACGAGGGAAGTCCCTGGTCAGTCATAGTGGCCAGGACACCCGGCCGGACCGTGCCCGCAAGTGTGACGACGACAACGTGACCGAATCGGCCATCGCGTGTGCGCCAATCCGGGGTATGGTGGTAATGCGCCTGCTGGTACGAAGGCACGTCCGAACGCGTCGGAAGTGCCGTATCCCGACAGGCCGCACGTATGAGGATGCCCGGTCGGTGGCCCGATCGGCTCCGACCCGACAGCCCTCCCTGACCGTACGGCACCATGCGTACGACGATCGGAGGGGGACACCCTCAGCGGTTCGAGCGCTAGAGCGTCGGAATTGGTCCCGTGCCCCACGGCCGCCCCGTGTGGCGACCGACGTCCCCGGCACGGTCGGACACGACCCCGCGCTCGCCTCGCACCGCGCACACAGAAGAGGCAGCACCCTGACTACGACGTTCCGAGAGCTCGGAATCCTTCCCGAGACCGCCGAGGCCCTGGAGGCCGTCGGCATCTTCAACCCCTTCCCCATCCAGGAGATGACGCTCCCCGTCGCCCTCTCCGGCACGGACATCATCGGCCAGGCCAAGACCGGCACCGGCAAGACGCTGGGCTTCGGCCTCCCGCTCGTGGAGCGCGTCACCGTCCCCGCCGACGTCGAGGCCGGCCGCGCCCGCCCCGAGGACCTGACCGACGCCCCGCAGGCGCTCGTCGTCGTCCCCACGCGCGAGCTGTGCCAGCAGGTCACGAACGACCTGCTGACCGCGGGCAAGGTGCGCAATGTGCGCGTCACCGCGATCTACGGCGGCCGGGCCTACGAGCCCCAGGTCGAGGCCCTGAAGAAGGGCGTCGACGTCGTCGTCGGCACCCCCGGCCGGCTGCTCGACCTCGCGGGCCAGAAGAAGCTGGACCTGAGCCGTGTGAAGTCTCTCGTGCTCGACGAGGCCGACGAGATGCTCGACCTGGGCTTCCTGCCCGACGTCGAGAAGATCATCGCGATGCTCCCGGCCAAGCGCCAGACCATGCTGTTCTCGGCGACCATGCCGGGCGCGGTCATCGGACTGGCCCGTCGCTACATGTCGCAGCCCACGCACATCCGCGCCACCGACCCGGGCGACGAGGGCATCACGCACGCGAACATCAAGCAGTTCGTGTACCGCGCGCACTCCCTCGACAAGCCGGAGATGGTCGCCCGCATACTGCAGGCCGAGGGCCGCGCGCTGGCGATGATCTTCTGCCGGACCAAGCGCACCGCCGCCGACATCGCCGAGCAGCTCCAGCGCCGCGGCTTCGCCTCCGGCGCGGTCCACGGCGACCTCGGCCAGGGCGCCCGCGAGCAGGCGCTGCGCGCCTTCCGCAACGGCAAGGTCGACGTCCTCGTCTGCACCGACGTCGCCGCGCGCGGCATCGACGTCGAGAACGTGACCCACGTCATCAACTACCAGTCCCCCGAGGACGAGAAGACGTACCTGCACCGCGTCGGCCGCACCGGCCGCGCGGGCGCGTCGGGTACGGCGATCACGTTCGTCGACTGGGACGACATCCCGCGCTGGCAGCTGATCAACAAGGCGCTGGAGCTGGACTTCAACGATCCGGTGGAGACGTACTCCTCGTCCCCGCACCTCTTCGAGGACCTCGGCATCCCGGCGGGCACCAAGGGTGTCCTGCCGCGCTCGGAGCGCACGCGCGCCGGGCTGGACGCGGAGGAGCTGGAGGACCTGGGCGAGCCCGGCGGCCGCGGTCCGCGCGGTCGTGGTGGCCGTGGCGGCCGGGACGAGTCCCGCTCCGACGACCGTGAGCGTTCGGCGCGTACGCCGCGCAACCGCCGTCGTACCCGCGGCGGGGCCAGGGTGGAGGGCGAGGCCGCGGCCGGTACGCCGGTCGCCGAGACGGCCGAGTCCGCCGCCGAGGGCGTGACCGCGCGCACCCCGCGCCGTCGTCGCCGTACCCGTGGCGGTGCCGCCGCGCCGTCGGTGGCCGCAGCCGCCGCCGCTCCGGTCGAGGCGGAGTCCGCCGTGTCCGCCGTGTCCGCCGCGGAGGGTCCGGCCGTGCTGGACGCCCCGGAGTCCGAGGCCGGCAGGCCGCGCCGCCGCCGTACGCGCCGGTCGGCCGAGGCGACCACGGTCGTTCCCGAGGCCGAGGCCGCCGTGGCGACCCCTGTCGTGGAGGCCCCCGCCGTCGTGACGCCGGTCGAGGTGACCGAGCCGGAGGCGCCCGCCGCCAAGCCGCGCCGCACCCGCAAGACCGCCGCCGCACCCGCCGAGACGGCGGTGGACACGGCCGAGGCGACCGAGGCCAAGCCGAGGGTCCGCCGCACCCGCAAGGCCGCCGAGCCGGAGGCGCCCGCCGCCGAGATCCCGGCCCAGGCCACGCAGGAGCCGGACGCACCCGCCGCCAAGCCGCGCCGCACCCGCAAGACCGCCGCCGCACCCGCCGAGACGGTGGCGGACACGGTGGAGGCCGTCGAGGCGAAGCCGCGCCGCACGCGCAAGACGGCCGCCACGGCCACCGACGCCGCGACCGACACGGACGCCGCCGAGGCCAAGCCCCGGCGCACCCGCAAGGCCGCCGCCACCGCGACCGAGGCCGTCGACACGGCCGAGGGCGTGGAGGCCAAGCCGCGCCGCACCCGTAAGACCGCCGCCGCCAAGCCGGCCGCGGACACGGAGACGGCGGCCACGGCCGACGCGGTGGAGGCCGTCGAGGCCAAGCCGCGCCGCACGCGCAAGTCGGCCGCGACCACGGCTGTCGACACCGCGGAGGCCACCGAGGCCAAGCCCCGGCGCACCCGCAAGACGGCGGCCACGGCCACCGACGCGGACACCGCCGAGGCCAAGCCGAAGCGCACCCGCAAGACCGCCGCCACCGCGGCGGTCGAGACGGCCGAGGGCACCGAGGCCAAGCCGAGGGTCCGCCGCACCCGCAAGGCCGCCGAGCCGGAGGCGCCCGCCGCCGAGATCCCGGCCCAGGCCACGCAGGAGCCGGACGCGCCCGCCGCCAAGCCGCGCCGCACCCGCAAGACCGCCGCCGCCAAGCCGGCCGCGGACACGGAGACGGTCGAGGCCGCTCCGCGGGCGCGCCGCACCCGCAAGGCGGCCGAGCCCGCCGAGGGCTGATCGACAGCCGGCAGAACGCCCGACGGGCCGGTCCCCGCACACGCGGGGACCGGCCCGTCGGCCTATGCGTCGGCCACGGCGACTACCCTCACCCCGTGAGCAACCCGCCGACGCTGAACCCTCCCCCCGGCGCCCGCGCCTACCGTCTCCGCACGGCCCGCGGCGACTTCGCCGTGGTCGACCACGACGCGGCCCCCGGTGTCGCCCGGAAGGGCGCCGCGCTGCTGCTGCCCGGGTTCACGGGCAGCAAGGAGGACTTCAACCTGCTGCACGAGCCGCTCGCGGCCCGCGGCTACCGAACGGTCGCGGTGGACGGCCGGGGACAGTTCGAGTCCGGCGGCCCCGACGACGAGTCGGCCTACGCCCAGCGGGAGCTGGCCCTGGACGTGCTCGCCCAGGCGGCGGCGCTGGACGGCGGTGATCCCCTGCATCTGCTCGGGCACTCCCTCGGCGGCCAGATCGCCCGCGCGGCCGTGCTGCTCGACCACTCCCCCTTCGCCTCGCTCACCCTGATGGCCTCGGGCCCGGCCCGGATCTCGCCCTCGCAGCAGGAGCGCGTACAGCTGCTGCACGGCGCGCTCGCGGTCATGACCATGGCCGAGGTGTGGGAGGCGATCCAGGCGATGGGCGCGCCCGAGGACGTCGGCGATCCCGCTGTCGGAACCGGCTCCACGGACCATCTGCGCCGCCGCTGGCTCGGCCACACTCCCGCGCAACTGCTTGCCACGGGAAGGCAGTTGTGCACCGAGCCGGACCGCGTCGACGAACTCGCCGCTCTCCCGCTGCCGTTCCACGTCCTGTCCGGCGATGTCGACGACACCTGGCCGGTGCCGCTGCTGGACGAGATGGCCGTACGGCTCGCCGCGCGCCGCACGGTGGTCACCGACGCCGACCACTCCCCGAACGTGGACCGGCCCCTGCCGACGGCCGAGGCCCTGGCCACCTTCTGGGACGGCAAGTAGTAAGTGATCCGGCGCCAGTTGCCCTTCTGACGGCTCTCCGCCGGAAGGGCGCTAGTACAGCGTCCGCAGGTGCTCCCAGAAGCCGTCGCGCAGCGCGCGCCGCAGGTCGGCCTGGCCCCGCAGGGAGTACTGGAGCACGCCCTCCGCCTCCACCAGCAGGTCCTGGTCGACCGAGCCGGGCAGATACGGGTGTCCGGGCAGCAGCTCGATCAGCGTGTCCCGGCCGCGCTCGGCCAGCCACTTCGCGGCGATCTGGGCGCCGACGAAGCGCACGTCCTCCCGGCTGGGCCGGCCGGCGGGCGCGGCGCCGGGGTCGTAGACCGGGGAGGTGCGGCGGCTGACGTACGGCTTGAAGAACTCGAGGTCGAGCGTGCGCTGGCTGTCGACCTCCCACAGCAGCGGCTCGGCCTGGTTGCGGGCGTCCGGTGCCTCGATGCCCCACAGGTGCACCCGGGCCCCGTAGCCCTGGGCCGCCTCGACCGCGGAGACCAGGTCCTCGTCGCCGCCGAGGAGGGCCGCGTCGCTGATGGCGCGGTGCCGGGCCAGGGACTCCAGGTCGGTCCTGATGAGGGAGTCGACGCCCTTCTGCTGGTTGTTGGCGTTGAGGTTGCCGAGGCGGACCTTGACGTCGGGCAGTTCGGCGATGGACTGCTGCTCGGCGGTGTGGATGCGCCGCCGGGCGCCGTCGTACCAGTAGACCCGCAGCAGTCTGCTGTCCGCGAAGACGTTCCGGGCGCGGTCGATGAGCGCCTCGATCAGTCCCTCGGCGTCGAGGTCGAAGGCCCGCCGGTCCTCGGTCCCGGCGATCAGCCGCCCCGCGGCCGCGTAGAGGTATCCCGCGTCGACGAAGATCGCGTGGGTCGAGGGGGTCTTGGCCACCTCGGCCAGCATGCGACGGAGGAGGTCGTTGGTGCTGTCGATGCGGGCTGCGAGGGCGGCGAGGTCGTCGTTCATCGCCTCCATTGTCCCGGCCGTCACGCTGCGAACACAACCGGCCCCGGTCGGTCCCGCACGAACCTCTTACTCGCTAGTAATTAGTTGTTCGAAAAATTTCTTTAGCGTAGGGAATGTTTGTAACACGCATGCCGTTGACTCCCTACGTACGCAGTAATTCTCCGCAGGAGGATGACCAGACGAAGGGAGAAGCCATGCGCTTCGAAATCATGCGACTCGACGACGTCGACGGCACGCCCGTGGACAGCACCGTCGTGGACGCCGCCTCCGTCAACAGGATCGTTCAGCAGGCCGCCGCCATCGGACAGCGCCTGTGGATCCGCCCGGCCGACACCACGGCCTTGTGACAGCGGATCACGACCAACAGCTCCGGAGCCCCGTACGGCGATCAGACCGTACGGGGCTCCGTTCGTGCGCGGGGCGGGTCAGCTGCCCTGGACGACCTGGGTGACGCCGTTGATGATCTGCTGCACGGCGATGGCGGAGAGCATCATGCCCGCGAGCCGGGTGACGAGCACGACGCCGCCGTCCTTGATCACCCGGATGATCAGCAGCGAGTAGCGCATCACCAGCCACAGCACGACGTGGATGGCGACGATCGCCGCCCACACCGACACCTGCGCGGCCACGCTGTCGGCCTTCTGCACGGCCAGGATCACGGACACGATCGCGCCGGGACCGGCCAGCAGCGGCATCCCGAGCGGCACGAGCGCGACATTGACGTCCTTGGTCGCCTTCGGCTCGTCGGTCTTGCCGGTGAGCAGGTCGAGGGCGATCAGCAGGAGCAGCAGCCCGCCCGCGATCATCAGGGCGGGGACGGAGACATGCAGATAGTCGAGGATCTGGTGGCCGAGGAGCCCGAAGACGGCGATCACCCCGCCCGCGACACAGACGGCCTGAAGGGCCATCCGCTTCTGCACCTTCGCCGGCCGGCCGGCGGTCAGACCGAGGAAGATCGGGGTGATCCCAGGGGGATCCATGATGACGAAAAGGGTCAAAAAGAGCGAGCCGAAGACAGCGACGTCGAACATGGGTGGGCACAGACCTTGCTGAAGTGAGGCGGACGGGCGGGAGCGGGAGGCTGGTCCTCAGACTCCGCCGGCGCCCGGAACCGGGAACGCGCCCGCGGCCCGCCGGGTGATCTCCCCGTAGATCTCGGGGTCGGTGGTGAACTCGCCGAGCGCGACCGTCTTGCGGCTGCCGTGGTAGTCGCTGGAGCCGGTGACCAGCAGACCGAGGTCGCCGGCCAGCCCGCGCAGCCGGGCGCGGGTGTCCGGGTCGTGGTCCATGTGGTCGACCTCGATCCCGTCGAGCCCGGCCTCGGCCATGGCCGCGATGGCGGACTCGGGGACCGTGCGCCCGCGCTTGACGGCCGCCGGGTGCGCGAAGACGGTGACTCCACCGGCCGCCTTGACCAGCCGGATCGCCTCGAACGGGTCGCTCTCGTGCTTCTCCACGTACGCCCGCCCGCCGTCGGCCAGCCACTGCCGGGTGAAGGCGTCGCTCACGGTGGGTACGACGTCCAGCTCGACCAGAGCGGTGGCGATGTGCGGCCGGCCGACCGAGCCGTCACCGGCGATCCGCGCGACCTGCTCCCAGGTCACCGGCACGCCCAGCTCGTTCAGCTTGGCGATCATGCCCTTGGCCCGCGGCACACGGTCGTCCCGCACCAGCTCCCGCTCGGCGAGCAGCACGGGCTCCTCGGCGTCGAACAGGTAGGCCAGCATGTGCATGCCCACGCCGTCGATACGGCAGGACAGCTCGGCCCCGGTGACCAGCGTGAGCCCGGCGGGGAGCGCGGCGATCGCCTCGGCGTAGCCCCGGGTGGTGTCGTGATCGGTCAGCCCGATCACGTCCAGCCCGGCGGCCCCGGCACGACGCACCAGCTCGGCGGGGGTGTCCGTACCGTCGGAAGCGGTGGAGTGGGTGTGCAGGTCGATACGCACGACACGAACTCCAAGCGCTCACGGGACGAAAGGGGGCCACCCAAGGATAACCGCCCCCGACAGTGCCCATGTCATACCTGCACCGCCCGAGAGACCTTTACATCACAGGTGCCGACACACGGCTCCACCGCGCGGGCGCGAGGACCAGCCCGGCAACGCCCAAGGGGCGCGGGGCTGTATCGACATGCGGCTCCGCCGCGCGGCCACGAAGACCCGCCCGGCAACCGGACGGCCTGGGCGACAACGCCCCAAGGGGCGCGGGGAACTGCGCGACAAGCCCACGACGGCCCGCGCACGAGCAACAACAGAACACCCCCGCCCTCAGGGATGTCACGGCTCGAGCAAGCGCGGCGACAACGCCCCGCAGGGAACAAGCTCCACCTCGGCCCCCGCGTCCCGCAGATCCGCCAGCACCATGTCCTCGTACATCAGCAACCCGGACTGCTCCGGCCACACCACGGCCCAGACCCACATCCCGAGCGCCTCACCGGCGAAGACGGCCCGGTCGTCGGGCGTCCCGGCGACATGCCACAGCGGCGTCGGCCGCCCGCCGGCCAGGACCTTCGCCTGCGGCGGCTTCTCCACGTTCAGATGGGGGCCCGGATCGGGCCCGTCGATGCCGGCGTACCGCGCGCCGAGCCCCACACCGAGCTCCTCGGCGACCAGGATCAGCTCGCCCATACCGCCGAGCGGACCGGGTCCGGAACAGGCCACCGCCGTCGCACGACCGCCGCTGCGGTCGTCACCGGCACTCGCCACGCCCGTGAACAGCCAGCCGACCGGCAACGGCCACGGCATCCACACGGGCACCTTCGTGCGATGCACCACCACGCCGAGGCCCTCGACGCTCGGCGGGATCACGGGCTGCACCGGATGCACCGTGCCGTGGACGTCGCACTGCCAGGAATCGGCGAAGAGACCGGGAGCCCTGACCCGGCCACCGCACTTCGGGCAACTGGGTTCGCCCCTCATAGGGCTCCACGGTCCTACCCGGACACCCTCCCGTCAAGGACGATCACCCGTCCGGGGCCGACGATCACCTGGACTCGGTGGGCGGGGGTCCACCAACCGGCCCAACACACCCGGACGCCCCGGCACCCCGGACGCCGGTGAGATGGCTCACCCCAGCGGCACGGAGGCACGCGCCGGGTCGCGCAGATCGGTGCCGTGCTCGAGCCAGCGCTCCTGGAGGGCCTGCGCCCCGTGCACCCGCTTCCAGGCGGCCTCGTTCGGCGTCATCGGCAGCAGCGGCAGGAAGCGGACCGGGTCCAGCGGCTCGTCCAGCTCCAGGTCCTCCACCAGACCGCCCGGCTCGGCGACCAGTACGGAGGTGAAGGGCGCGCCTGGCCAGAGCGGCTCGCCGACGTCCAGCGAGGCGCCGGGCGCCACGATCAGACCCTCGACCTGCGGGGAGGCACCCAGCACAGCGAGCGGGCGGAGCACCTTGTCGGTGTCCGCGCGGCCCGCGCGCACGGTCAGGACCAGCTCGGCACGCGGCCCCACGACCGGGTCGGCGACCATCGCCGTGGGGTCGGACATGGGCTGCGCGGACATCCCCAGGGTGGCGTAACGGACGATGCCGTCCCCCGGGAAGCGGAGTACCTCGATGCGGTCGGTGCCGAGGAAGGTGACCGCCGCCCGGGCGTCCGGTTCGCCCAGCGCCATGCGCAACCTGGCCTCGACCAGAGGAAGAACATCAACCATGCGGCGAGCATAGAACTCGTCAGTACAAGGCAAAGCGGCGCCTTGACACTTCAGTCGGCTGATACTCTTGGCCGGTCGGGCAGCACGCAGAAGCGTCGCGGTTCGAGTCCCGACGCCGATGGATCTCCCTTACGAGGGACCGGCCGGAGGAGGTGGGGCTGCGATGGACCGAAGTCGACCGTGCAGTACCACCCGCTCTTCCGGCCGCTGAAGTAGCTGTCTTCTCCCGGCTCAAGCCTTTCCGGCGCCGCTCCCGCGCGTTTCTCACGGAAGAGCACTTCGTTTCGTTCCGCCTGATCTGTCTGATCTGACCGGCAGCGAAGCCAGCCACCGCGACGGTGCGGTGCTCCCCGCTTTGTGGACGTGCCAAACATCTCCGCGCCAGGACGTCCCCATTCCGGGCAGTTCCACCCGTCGTCGGCCGCCTTGCGCTGCTCGTAGCGAAGGAGCCCGCCATGTCGATGATCCGCGACCTGCGTTCCGTTGTGCGTCCCGCCCGCCCGTCCCTGCGCAAGGACACCGCCGGCTACGACACCACGCGCGACCCCGGCACGCCCTCGGCCGTCGTCGACTGCGCCGTCTACCGCGACGGCGCCCGGCTGGACTTCGGCAAGCCGCTGAGCCCGCACGAGGCGCTGCGTCAGGTGCGCCGGGACGGCGGGTTCGTCTGGATCGGTCTGCACGAGCCCACCGAGGCCGAATTCGCCGGTATCGCCGGCGAGTTCGGGCTGCACCCGCTGGCCGTCGAGGACGCCGTGCAGGCCCACCAGCGGCCCAAGCTGGAGCGCTACGACGACTCGCTGTTCACCGTCTTCAAGACCATCCACTACGTCGAGCACGACCAGTTGACGGCCACCAGCGAGATCGTCGAGGCCGGCGAGGTCATGTGCTTCACCGGCCGGGACTTCTTCATCACCGTCCGGCACGGCGGCCAGGGCTCGCTGCGCGCGCTGCGCCACCGCCTCCAGGACGAGCCGGAGTTGCTCGCCAAGGGCCCCTCGGCGGTGCTGCACGCCATCGCCGACCATGTCGTGGACGGCTACATCGCGGTCGCCGACGCGGTGCAGGACGACATCGACGAGGTCGAGACCGAGGTGTTCTCGCCGGGCCGCAAGGGCAGCCCGCGCGGCACCGACGCCGGGCGGATCTACCAGCTCAAGCGCGAGGTGCTGGAGTTCAAGCGGGCCGTCTCCCCGCTGCTGCGGCCCATGCAGCTGCTGAGCGAGCGGCCGATGCGGCTGATCGACCCGGACATCCAGAAGTACTTCCGGGACGTCGCCGACCACCTCGCCCGGGTGCAGGAACAGGTCATGGGCTTCGACGAGCTCCTGAACTCCATCCTCCAGGCCAATCTGGCGCAGGCGTCCGTCGCGCAGAACGAGGACATGCGCAAGATCACCTCCTGGGCGGCGATCATCGCCGTACCGACGATGGTGTGCGGGGTGTACGGGATGAACTTCGAGCACATGCCGGAACTGCGCTGGCGGTTCGGCTACCCGATGGTGCTCGGCATCACCGCGGTGATCTGTCTCGGCATCCACCGCACGCTGAAGCGCAACGGCTGGCTCTGACCGCGCCCCGATAGGGTGACCGCATGACAAGCGAGCTGCTCGACCGGGCCCTCGTCGAGGAGGCCACGAAGAAGTCCGGGCTCATCTGGGTGCGCGGCGACGGCGCCCCGGCGGCCCGCGCGCTCTGGCACGTGTGGCACGAGGGCGCGGCCTGCCTGGTCGGCGACGGCCCCGGGGAGCAGCCGCTGCCGGGGCTGACCGACGGCGGCACCGCCGAGGTCACCGTGCGCAGCAAGGACAAGGGCGGCCGGCTGGTCGCCTGGTCCGCCCGGACCGTCGAGCTCACGCCCGGCTCCGAGGCGTGGGAGACGGTGGTCGCCGAACTGAAGGGCAAGCGGCTGAACGCCCCCGACGGCGAGGCCATGACCGAGCGCTGGGCGCGCGAATGCCGGGTGCTGCGGCTGGAGCCCACGGGGGCCACCGCTCCCCTGCCCGACGGCTCCCTCGCCGAGGCCCCGCTGCCGAGCCCGGCGACGACCCGGCAGCCCGTTCCGGCGGGCCTTCCCCGGCTGCTGTTCAAGGGCCGCAAGCGACGCGGCTGACCGCGCCCGTACACCGCGGGCGGGACGTCAGGACGTGGGCAGCTGCTGCCCGTAGTCCACGGTCTCGCCCTTCGGGGGCTGCTTCAGCGCGAAGTCCTTGCCCCAGTCCGAGAAGCTCAGCGTGCCGGCGCCCCCGGCGCGCACCAGGCGCAGCGGATACGGCTTGCCCTCCAGCGAGACGTCCAAGGTGCCGCCGGCGCCCTTGTCGCCGGTGATGCGGACGGTGCGCACACCGCCCTGCTCGTGGCGGCCGTCGGTGTCCAGCGAACCGTGCAGGGTGAGCAGGCCGTCCAGCAGGACGTCCTTGTCGGTGAACCCGCTGAACCGCTTGTAGGAGGGGTCGCCCTGCGGCACCTTCACGTACTTGCCGCCGAGCTTGTCGGCCGCGGCCGAGTCGCCGTCGCCCTTCTCGTCCTCGCCCTTCCCGTCCTCGCCCTTGCTCTCCTCGTGGTTCCAGAACCCGGCGTTCGCCTTGAGGAACAGCTCGTCGCCGATCCGCAGCAGTTCGAAGGTCGCGCCCTGCGCGGTCAGCGAGCCGCTGCCGCCGTCCTCCTTCAGCCGCATGTCCAGCTGGTAGGTGCGACCGCCCGCGACGACCGTGCCCGACAGCCGTACCGCGTCCACGGAACCGGCCGCCGCGCGGGTCTCCGACTGGATCTTGGCGGGAGGCAGCTTGCCCACCCCGTTGGTGCCCGCGTCCGGGTCCTCGCTGCCGCACCCGGCCAGTGCCGTGCCGGTCACGGCCAGCGCGCACACCGCACCGATCCGCACGATCCTGCGGCGGACACGGCCCGGGGGAATCGCAGTCACAGGTGCGGTGCCTTTCGAGGGGTCTTCAGCGGCCTACCGCAGAGTACCGGGAGGTGATGTTCCGCTCGAAAGCCAGTCCCGGGGACCGCCCGCCGCCCCCGCGTCCCGCCGTATTCCCGCCGCGGGCCCGCACCCGGAGTGATGTAAACGACCGCGTACGGCCCTTCACGGGGCAGGGCCACCGCGCCGTACCATCGACCTTATGGTTACGGAAGACGCGGTGCGCGAGGCACTGGCGACAGTCAACGACCCCGAGATCAACCGGCCCATCACGGAACTCGGGATGGTCAAGTCGGTGGAGATCGGCGCCGATGGAGCGGTCGCGGTCACCGTGTACCTGACGGTCTCCGGCTGCCCGATGCGCGACACGATCACGCAGCGCGTCACCGACGCCGTCTCCGCGGTCGAGGGCGTCACCGGTGTCGACGTCACGCTCGACGTGATGAGCGACGAGCAGCGCAAGGAACTGGCCGCCGCGCTGCGCGGCGGCGGCACCGAGCGCGAGGTCCCCTTCGCCAAGCCCGGATCGCTGACCCGGGTGTACGCGGTCGCCTCCGGCAAGGGCGGCGTCGGCAAGTCCTCCGTGACGGTGAACCTGGCCGCCGCGATGGCCGCCGACGGCCTCAAGGTCGGTGTCGTCGACGCCGACATCTACGGCCACTCCGTGCCGCGCATGCTGGGCGCCGACGGCCGTCCCACCCAGGTCGAGAACATGATCATGCCGCCGTCCGCGAACGGCGTGAAGGTCATCTCGATCGGCATGTTCACCCCGGGCAACGCCCCGGTCGTCTGGCGCGGCCCAATGCTCCACCGCGCCCTCCAGCAGTTCCTGGCGGACGTGTACTGGGGCGACCTGGACGTCCTGCTTCTGGACCTGCCGCCGGGCACCGGTGACATCGCGATCTCGGTCGCCCAGCTGGTGCCGAACGCCGAGATCCTCGTCGTGACGACCCCGCAGCAGGCCGCCGCCGAGGTCGCCGAGCGCGCGGGCTCCATCGCCGTCCAGACCCACCAGAAGATCGTCGGCGTCGTCGAGAACATGTCCGGGCTGCCCTGCCCGCACTGCGACGAGATGGTCGACGTCTTCGGCACGGGTGGCGGCCAGAAGGTCGCGGACGGCCTCACGAGGACCACGGGCGCGACGGTGCCGGTCCTCGGCTCCATCCCGATCGACGTCCGCCTGCGCGAGGGCGGCGACGAGGGCAAGCCTGTCGTCCTGACCGACCCGGACTCCCCCGCGGGCTCCGCCCTCCGCGCCATCGCCGGCAAACTCGGCGGCCGCCAGCGAGGCCTCTCGGGTCTCTCCCTGGGCATCACCCCCAAGAACAAGTTCTGACCCCCACACCCCCGCCCCCGACCCCACAAGGGCCGTTGGAGGCGCGGGAAACGCCACAAGGTCTTTGAGAGACCCGGGGAACGCCGCAGGTCTTTCGGGGGCGCGGGGAACAGCGCAGGCCCCTCAAGGGGCGCGGGGAACAGCGCAGCTTCTTGGGGGCGCGGGGAACTGCGCAGGTCTTCAGGGGCGCGGGGAACTGCGCGACCAGCCACGACGGCGCGGAAGTCGGCCAACGCACAGCAGGCCCAGCGGCAGACGCACAGCAGGCCCAGCGAAAAAGGGGCGCCTACAACAGGCGCCCCTTTTTCACGCGCAGGTACGCACAGGACAACCCCGTCACGCGTACGCGGCAACGTCCTTGATCACGGCGAACCCCAACCCGTACGCACTCATACCTCTGCCGTACGCCCCCACATGCACACCCTCCCGCGTAGACCCGGCCAGCACCCAGCCGAACTCCGACTCGCGGTAGTGGAACGGCGTCGGCACCCCGTCCACCGGCAGCGACAACGTGGACCACTCGCCCCCGTCCAGGTCGTCGGCCAGCGCCCACGCCGTCTCCGTCTGCTGCTCCAGCCAGTCGTCGCGCAGCGAGTGGTCCATCTGGCCGGGCCAGGTGAAGGACAGCAGCCCCACCCCGGCCAGCCAGGCCGCCGAGGACACCGACGTGGCCTCCAGCAGCCCCGTACCGTCCGCGCTGCGCCGCGACGGGTTCGCCGCGACGGTCACCACGACCGCGAACTTCTCCCGGTCCTCGGAGTCCGCCCGTACCGAGGGCTCGTCACCGTGCCCGATCGACCCGTGCTCCACGGCGCCGTCCGCCGCCGTCCCGACCTGCATCAGCCAGCGCGGCCCGGTGAACGCCTCGTCGAGGCCGTACCACGGGAAGGGCGCGCGCAGGTAGCCGTCGACCGTGCGCCGTGCGGAGGGAACCTGCTGTGCGCCCTCCGCGGCCGGCGCCTGCGCGACCGCCTGACTCGTCGTCTCCATGTGCCCGCCGCCTCCTCGCTCTCGTCGGACCGGGCGGCCCGCCCCCCTTCGGGCGTACGCCTACGGTCCGCACAACGACACGGCAGCATATCGACACCATCGGGAGCCGCCGGGAAAGCGCAGGATGTGCGGCCTGTTACCGCCGCTTCCCGCGGCACGGAACGGCCTCGCGACGGGACCGCCGCGCTCGCGGATCAGGTGGCGTCGGCGTCGAAGGGCGGGCGGTCGTCGCGGTCGGTGTCGGGCTTCTTCGACATGTCGACGCTGCCGCCGGAGGAGCCGGACGCACCGCCCGGGGAGCCCGCCGAGGAGTCGCTGTCACGGCTGTGGACGGCGTCCGAGACGTCGGCCATCTCCTTCTTGAAGTCGAAGCCGTTACGGATCTCCTTCAGCCCCAGGTCGTCGTTGTCCATCTGCTTGCGGATGAACGTCTTGGGGTTGAGGTCCTCGAACTCGAAGTCCTTGAACTCCGGGCCGAGTTCGTCGCGGATGTCCCGCTTGGCGCTCTCGGAGAACTCGCGAATCTTGCGGATCGTGCGCGTGATGTCCTGGATGACCTTCGGGAGCTTGTCCGGACCGAACACGAGCACGGCGAGCACGATGAGCGTCAGCAGCTCGAGCGGTCCTATGTCATTGAACACCTGAAGCTCCTTGCCATGTCCCGGGCCGGATCCACGGTACCCGTCGATTCTGTCCGACCGGTACCGTGCCGTGACCACCGGGCGCGTGTATACGACCGGTTTTCCAGATGTTTGCCGTGCGCGCCGGGCTCCGCGCCCGACCTGTGAGGTGTGCAGCAGTCTTCTGTGAGTTGCCGCGCCGGGGTCAGCTGTCGTCCGAGGAGCCGAGCACGAGGGAGATCGTGCGTTCCTCGCCGTCGCGCTCGACCGTGAGCTCGAGGCGGTCGCCGGGGCGGTGGGCCCGGGTCTTGACGATCAGTTCCTCGCCGGAGTGGACCCGCTGTCCGTCGACCTCGGTGATGACGTCACCGGCCTTGATCCCGGCCCGTGCGCCGGGGCCGCCGACCGTGACCGGGGCGCGTCCGTCGCTCGTCTTCGTGCCGACCCGGGCTCCGTCGCCGGTGTAGTCCATGTCGAGAGTGATGCCGATCACCGGGTGCCGGGCCCTGCCGGTGTTGATCAGTTCTTCGGCGACGCGCTTGCCCTGGTTGACGGGGATCGCGAAGCCGAGGCCGATCGAACCGGCCTGCCCCTTGCCGGAGTCGGAACCGCTCTCGGCGGAGCGGATCGCGGAGTTGATGCCGATGACCCGGCCGCGGGAGTCGAGCAGCGGCCCGCCGGAGTTGCCGGGGTTGATGGGCGCGTCGGTCTGGAGGGCGTCGACGTAGGAGATGTCGCTGCCGTCGCCCTTCTCGCCGCCCGCGGTGATCGGGCGCTGCTTGGCGCTGATGATGCCGGAGGTGACAGTGCCGGCCAGGTCGAAGGGGGCGCCGATGGCCACGACCGGGTCGCCGACCTGGACGTTGTCGGAGTTGCCGAGGGGGGCGGGCTTGAGTCCGCGGACGCCGTCGACCTTGACCACGGCGAGGTCGTAGCCGGAGTCGCCGCCGACGAGCTCGGCCTCGGCGGTGTCTCCGCTGTGGAAGGTCACGGTGATCTTGCCGTTCTTGCCCGCGGGCTCGACGACGTGGTTGTTGGTCAGGATGTGACCGCGGTCGTCGAGCACGAAGCCGGTGCCGGTGCCCGACTGCTCGCTGCCGCGCACATGGAGCGTCACCACGCTGGGCAGGGTCCGCGCGGCGATCCCGGCGACGCTGTCCGGGTCGCGCCCGGCGGGTTCCGCACCGGCCTGCGGCAGTTCCACGCCGCCGACGCCGCCGTTGCGCTCCAGATACGTCCCCACGATGCCGCCGCCGATGCCGGAGACCAGCGCGATCAGCACCGCTCCGAGCACCAGCGCCTTGCGGCCGCGCCGCTTCCGCTGCGCCGCGGTCGCCACCGCTTCCCCGGTCTGCTGGAGGGGCGCGGCGGCCCAGGGGTCGTAACGCCGCCAGGGGTCGCCGCCCGTCGTCGCGGGCGGGGGTGTGGGGGCGGGGTGGGGCATGGGGGCGCCGCCGGGCGGGCCTGACAGGGGTGCGCCCGGGAGAGGGGCGTGCGGGAGCGGGGCGTGCGGGGCGGGACCGGGGGCTCCGGGTGCGGGTATCTCGCCGCCGTGACCGACCGCCGGCGCGGGTATCGCCGTGCCGTGCGGCGGGGTGGTCGCCGGGTGCTGCACGGGAGGCGCGGGCGCCCAGGGGCCGGGTTCGCCGTAGGGCGGCGTGCTGTAAGGGTCGGGGTCGTGCAGGGGCTTGAGCCGCTCGGTGCTCTGCGGGAGCGGCGCCGGGGCCTCCGGGATGCCCGCCGCGGGAGCCTTGTCGTCCTCGGGGAACGCGGGCACGGCGTCCGCCACGGGTGCCGGGCCCTCCTCCGAGCGTCGCAGCTCGAAGTCGCCGTCGTGGGCGTGCGCGGTGTCCCCGGGCACGACGTCATCGGCGGAACCGCGCTCGGCCGCACCCGACGCCTCGCCCCCCGACGCCACGCCACCCGACGCCTCACCATCGGGAGCACCGGCACCCGGAGCACCGGCATCAAGGGACCCGGCCGCGGAGGCTCCGGCCGCGAACGCCGAGGCGTCCTCGGCGGCCGGGGCCTCCTCGTGTCCGGCTCCGCCCGTCGGCGACCCCGGCTGTCCGGGGCGCTCCAGTTCGAAGTCACCGTCCGGCAGGGCGGTCGGGCGGACCGAAGGGTCCTGCGTGGGCTTGCCCTCGTTCATGCTCTCCCCACAGCCGGCCGCGGCATCGTGAACGCAGGCGCCGGCCGCGGACTCGTCGATCTCCGCCGCCGCGCCCGGTCGCCTGCCGCGGGCACGGCCCCTGGATTCAACCAGGTTCACCCGCGGACGCGCAGGGGACGGTCAGCGGTCCTGGGCGGAGGACTCGCCGGGCGCCGGCGTCTTGAACAGGCCGGGCACCTCGTTGCCATGAACCGTGGACCAGCTGCTCAGGCCGAGCACCGGCGTCGCGGCGAAGGGCCGTATCAGCGGGGACATCACGGCCGCGCCCGCCACCACGGGGGTGGTGATGGGGTGCTGCGCGTTCGGCTCGTGGGCGCCGGTCATGCCCGGCAGCAGCGGAGCCGACGTCCGGGTCGAAGCGACCGCGGCGTCCTCTATGGCCTGACGACTGGCCTGTCCCTGGGCGAGCATGGGGCCGCCCGAGCGACGGCGCTGGTTCTCGGGGGTGGTCGCACCCGTGCCGCCGGTGCGGGCCGGGGTGACGTTGGAGCCCTTGCCCGTCCCGGAGCCACGGGCCTCGGCGGAGTCGGCGGGCACGCCCGTGGTCACGCCGCCGAGCGCGATCGCGGCGAGGGACACCGCGCCGGCGGCCGCGAAGGCGAAGCGACGGCCGCGGGAGGAGCGGTCGGTGTCGGACCGGCCGACGTCATGGATACGGAAGCCCCGGCCGGCGGCCGGGCCGGACGGCAGGACCGCGGCGGCGCGCGAGTCCCCGGGGACGTAGTCGAACTCGAAGCGCTCGTCGCGCCTCACCCCGAACACCCCGGCGGGCCTGCCGCCGAGTCCGGCGAAGCCTCCCCCGGGCGACAGCGGACCGCCGTCGGAGTCACCTCCCCCGGGCAGCCCCTGGAGACGGGCCAGGAAGCTCTCGGACGGGGGCGGCGGGGCGGCCTCCGCGAAGACGTTCTTCAGTCGGCGCTGGGCGTCGACCTCGGCCTTGCACTTCGGACAGGTCGCCAGATGCGCCAGCACACGCTCACGCGTGTCATGACCGAGCTCGCCGTCGACAAGGGCGGCCAGCCGGTCTCCCAGATGCTGCTCTGCGAGGTGTTCCTCCGCAGGTTTCGGCCAGGATCCGCTCACGCTGTCGCGCCCCCTCCCCCCAGTACGGGGATACGGGAGGCGAAGGAGCGGCGCTCGGCACGCGCCTCCGGCGACCGGTGGGCGAGCGCCTTGCGCAGCTGGGACCGGCCGCGGTGGATACGGGAGCGCACGGTGCCGAGCTTGACGCCCAGGGTCGCGGCGATCTCCTCGTAGGACAGCCCCTCGATGTCGCACAGGACGACGGCGGCGCGGAACTCGGGCGCGAGGGTGTCCAGGGCCTGCTGGACGTCGGCGTCGAAGTGCGCGTCGTTGAAGACCTGCTGCGGGGACGGCTCACGGCTGGCGAGCCGCTCGGCCGCGTCCTCGCCCAGGGCGTCGAAGCGGATGCGCTGCTTGCGGCGGACCATGTCCAGGAACAGGTTCGTGGTGATGCGGTGCAGCCAGCCCTCGAACGTGCCCGGAGAGTAGGTCGACAGGGAGCGGAAGACACGGACGAAGACCTCTTGCGTCAGGTCCTCGGCATCGTGCTGGTTGCCCGTGAGGCGGTAGGCGAGCCGGTAGACGCGGCCGCTGTGCGTGCTGACGATCTCCTCCCACGTGGGCGGAGTCCACGCCTGCCCGTCCGCGTCGGTGGAGAAGGTCGCGGTGCGGTCGAGGCCAGCGGCGTGGCTGGGGTCAGCAGCTGTGTCGGTCACGGATTTCGGCCTGCCCGCCGATCCGAGAAAGCGCCGCAGCACTCCTCCCCGATCCACAGACGCAGCCGCACCTCCCCTGTCGGCTCTGGTGGTGTCCAGTGGAGCCCCTACCATAGCCACCTCGTCCGTTAGCTCCGGATAAGCGGTTTTACGAGAAATTGATCTGCGCTGGTACGGCTCATGCGGCTGCGTCAGCACTTGCTCGTCACCCCGTCCGCCGCCGTGATCCAACCGTGTCCCCCCGTGTGCGTTCACACCCTTCTAAACGCCTGGTCCCATCTGCGGGTTCCCGTCCCCAACGGATACAGTCACGCCGAGGCAACCAGGGGACAGGAGAGGGACATCACCGGCAACCGGCAGACGAGCTGGGCGTTCGCCGACGCCTATGTCGCCGAGGACGAAGCACTGCGCTGGGCCCGGGAGCGGGCCCGGGAGGCGGGGCTGCGCTCGGTGACGCCCGGCACGGGCGCCGCTCTGGGGTTGCTGGCCGCTTCCGTGGACGCCAAGGCGGTCGCGGAGATCGGCACCGGTACCGGGGTCTCCGGCATCCACCTGCTGCACGGAATGCGCCCCGACGGCGTCCTGACCACGGTCGACCCGGAACCCGAGCACCAGCAGTTCGCCCGCCAGGCCTTCCGCGCCTCCGGCTTCGCCAGCAACCGGGCCCGATTCATCCCGGGCCGGGCGCTCGACGTCCTCCCCCGCCTCGCCGACGCCGGTTACGACCTCGTCTTCTGCGACGGCGACCGCCAGGAGGTCCTGGACTACCTCGCTGAATCGTTGCGCCTGCTGCGTCCGGGCGGCCTGGTGGTCTTCGAGGGCGTCTTCGCCAACGGCCGCACGGTCGACTCCGGGCCCCAGCCCACCGAGGTGGTCCGGTTGCGGGAGCTGCTGCGGGCCGTGCGGGAGAGCCAGGAGCTGGTGACCTCGCTGCTGCCCGTCGGCGACGGGCTGCTCTGCGCGGTCAAGAGATGAACCCGTCCCCGCGCGGACCGTTCCGCCGCTGACCAGACCGGGTCGGCCGGGCGGCCGGGCGGGGGGCCTGTGTGGCCGTCTTTCCGGCCATCCGTGCGCGCCGGGCCCGGGAACACGGGCGCCCCGGCACCTTGTGCGGTACCGGGGCGGCCGAAAGGGTATGGTCGCTTGCGCGTCAGCCCACAACCTTCTTGAGGGCATCGCCGAGCGCGTCGGCCTCGTCAGGGGTCAGCTCGACGACAAGCCGACCGCCGCCTTCGAGCGGAACGCGCATGACGATGCCCCGCCCCTCCTTGGTCACCTCGAGCGGGCCGTCGCCCGTCCGCGGCTTCATGGCCGCCATGCTCGTTCCCCTTCCTGAAACCAGCTCATCGTCAAAGCCGACGGCCCGCTGAAGGGGCACGCCCCTCGGGAGGGCACGCGCGGTCCTTTGCGCAGGACACGCGACACCGGCATCGAACACATTGCTTCCAAGCCATTATCCCGCATCTCACGACCCGATGACCAACATCAGTCGGCATCGCTTGGGCAACGCGCGCGAGCAAAACCACCCAATTCGGGGATGTGGCTGCGATACTGCGCGGCCGCACGGCCACGAGGTGGCCCGGAAGTGTCTCTTTTTCTTTGACGCAGGTCACACCTCCGCCCGGGGCAGGGTCCGCCATGCTGTCCTTCGGACACAAAGGCGTACCGGCCGGTACGCCTTGCCGCGACACCGGAGGGGTGCCCCATGGCCGACACCGTGCTCTACGAGGTGAGCGACGGGCTGGCGACGATCACGCTGAACCGCCCCGAGGCGATGAACGCGCTGAACGTGGCGACGAAGGTCGCTCTGCGGGACGCCGCGCAGGAAGCTGCCGCCGACACCGCCGTTCGGGCGATCCTGCTGACCGCAGCGGGGGAACGGGCCTTCTGTGTGGGCCAGGACCTCAAGGAGCACATCGGGCTGCTCGTCACCGCGCGCGAGGCGGGCGGGGGGCAGGTCATGTCCACCGTGCGGGAGCACTACAACCCGATCGCGCGGGCGCTGGTGGAGGCGCCGAAGCCGGTGGTGGCGGCGGTGAACGGGGTGGCCGCCGGGGCCGGCTTCGGGTTCGCGCTGGCCGCGGACTACCGGGTCGTCGCCGACACGGCCTCCTTCAACACGTCCTTCGCGGGGGTCGCCCTCACCGCGGACTCCGGGATCTCCTGGACGCTGCCGCGGGTGATCGGGCCCGGCCGGGCCACCGACCTGCTGCTCTTCCCGCGGAACATCTCCGCGCAGGAGGCGCTGGAGCTGGGGATCGCGAACCGGGTCGTCTCCCCGGACGCGGTGCGCTCCGAGGGTGAGGCGGTGGCGCGGATGCTGGCCGAGGGGCCGACGGTGGCGTACGCCGCGCTGAAGGAGTCCGTGGCGTACGGGCTCACGCACACGTTCTCCGAGACGCTGGAGAAGGAGGACGAGCTTCAGGCTCGGGCCGGGGCGTCCGAGGATCACGCGATCGCGGTGCAGGCGTTCGTGAACAAGGAGAAGCCGAAGTACTTGGGGCGGTAGGGGTCGGCTTCGGCCCTGGCCGGGCCTGCGGGGTGCGGGGTGGCTGTGGTTTTGCGCAGTTCCCCGCGCCCCTGGGGGCTTCCGTGTCGGCTTCGAGTGCGGGTTCGTCGTGGCTTGTCGCGCCCACGCGGCGGAGCCGCATATCGGAACAGCCCCGCGTCCCCGAAAGAGGGCCGTTGCCGCTCGCGTCCACGCGGCGGAGCCGCGTGGCGGAGCGGGGCCGCGTCCTCGAAGCAGAGCTCTAGGGCGTCGTTCTGCTCACGCAGGCCTTCAGGTGGTCGTCGACCAGGCCGCAGGACTGCATCAGGGCGTAGGCCGTGGTGGGGCCCACGAAGCGGAGGCCCTGTTTTTTGAGGGACTTGGAGAGGGCGGTGGACTCCGGGGTGACCGCGGGGACGTCGGCGAGGGTGCTGGGGGCCGGGCGGGTGGCGGGGTCCGGGGCGTGGGACCAGATCAGGGTGTCCAGGTCGCCCGGGACCCAGTCCGCGAGGACCTTGGCGTTGGCCATGGTCGCGTCGATCTTGGCGCGGTTGCGGATGATGCCGGCGTCGGCCAGGAGGCGTTCGCGATCGGCGTCGGTGAAGGCGGCGACCTCGGCGATCCGGAAGCCGGCGAACGCGGCACGGAAGCCGGGGCGGCGGCGCAGGATCGTGATCCAGGACAGCCCGGACTGGAAGGCCTCCAGGCTGAGGCGTTCGAACAGGGCGTCGTCGCCGTGGACGGGGCGGCCCCACTCCTCGTCGTGGTAGGTGACGTAGTCCTCGGTGGACAGGGCCCAGGGGCAGCGCAGGGCGCCGTCCGGGCCCGGGATGGCCGTGCCGTCGCTCACCGCTGGTCCTCCTCCGGGCCCGGCTTGTCCATCCGCACCGGGCCGGGCGCGCGGGCGCCGGCCAGGGCGGACTCCAGGTCGGCGATGCGGGCGTCGCGCTCGGCGAGTTCCGCGCCGAGGCGGTTCAGGGCGTCGTCCACGTCGGACATCCGGTAGCCGCGGGCGGCCAGCGGGAAGCGCAGCGCGTCCACGTCGGCGCGCCCCACCGGACGGCCGGACGGCAACGGGTCCCGCAGGCGCTCGGGCGGCGCCTCGGGCAGGGGTCCGCTGCCCTCGCCGCCGCCGACCACGGCGAGGGTGACCGCCGCGACCACGATGGCGAGCGCGAGAACCAGGAACAAGAACATAACCATCGCTGACGTCCCCAGGATCGGCGCCGAATGTGTCAGGGTCCGATCGTGCCATGCGACGCTGACAGTTAGGGTCACAGACGGCCGAAGACCAGCGCGAACGAGGAGAGGTCACAGGGGATGCTCAGGCTGGGCAGGCGGGAGTTCGACCCGCGCGAGCCGGTGATCATGGCGATCGTGAACCGGACCCCGGACTCCTTCTACGACCAGGGGGCCACCTTCCGGGACGAGCCCGCCCTCGCGCGCGTGGAGCAGGCCGTGGCCGACGGGGCCGCGATCATCGACATCGGCGGCGTCAAGGCGGGCCCCGGCGAGGAGGTCTCCGCCGAGGAGGAGGCGCGGCGCACGGTCGGCTTCGTCGCGGAGGTGCGCAGGCGCTTCCCGGACGTGGTGATCAGCGTGGACACCTGGCGGCACGAGGTCGGCGAGGCCGTGTGCGAGGCGGGCGCCGACCTGCTGAACGACGCCTGGGGCGGGGTCGACCCGAGGCTGGCGGAGGTCGCCGCACGGTACGGGGTGGGCCTGGTGTGCACCCACGCGGGCGGCGCGCGGCCGCGGACCCGTCCGCACCGGGTGACGTACGACGACGTCATGGCGGACATCCTGCGGGTGACGGTGGGCCTGGCCGAACGGGCGGTGGCCCTGGGGGTGCCGCGCGAGTCGGTGCTGATCGACCCCGGGCACGACTTCGGCAAGAACACCCGGCACAGCCTGGAGGCCACCCGGCGGCTGCCGGAGATGGTGGAGACCGGGTGGCCCGTGCTGGTGTCGCTGTCGAACAAGGACTTCGTCGGCGAGTCCCTGGACCGCCCGGTCAAGGAGCGGGTGCTGGGCACCCTCGCGACGACCGCGGTGTCCGCGTGGCTGGGCGCGCAGGTGTACCGGGTGCACGAGGTGGCGGAGACCCGTCAGGTGCTGGACATGGTCGCGGCCATCGCGGGCCACCGGCAGCCGGCGGTGGCCCGCAGAGGGCTGGCCTGACGGTCGTCAGGCGGGGGGCAGTCGGTCCCGTCCGGCTTCCTTGGACACCAGGGCGACCGCCTCGTCCACGTCGTCCGTGACGTGGAACAGCAGCAGGTCCTTCTCGGCGGCCTTGCCCCCGGCGATCACCGTGTCCCGCAGCCAGTCGACCAGGCCGCCCCAGTACGCGCTGCCGAACAGCACGATCGGGAAGCGGGTGACCTTCTGGGTCTGGACGAGGGTGAGGGCCTCGAAGAGTTCGTCGAGGGTGCCGAGGCCGCCGGGCAGGACCACGAAGCCCTGGGCGTACTTGACGAACATCATCTTCCGGACGAAGAAGTACCGGAAGTTCAGGCCGATGTCGACGTACGGGTTCAGTCCCTGTTCGAAGGGCAGCTCGATGCCCAGGCCGACGGAGATGCCGTCGGCCTCGCAGGCCCCCTTGTTCGCGGCCTCCATCGCGCCCGGGCCGCCGCCGGTGATGACGGCCCAGCCGGCCTCGACCAGACCGCGGCCGAGCCGGACCCCGGCCTCGTACTCCGGGGAGTCCGGGCGGGTGCGGGCGGAGCCGAACACGCTGATCGCGGGAGGGAGTTCGGCGAGTGTGCCGAAGCCCTCGATGAACTCCGACTGGATGCGCAGGACCCGCCAGGGGTCGGTGTGCACCCAGTCCGAGGGGCCGCCCGCGTCCAGCAGCCGCTGGTCGGTGGTGCTGGCCGTGACCTGACCGCGCCGCCGGAGGACCGGACCCAGACGCTGTTCCTCCGGCGGCTGCTTCTTCCCCTCGGGGTTTCCGGTAGCCATGTGCGCTCCCTCCGCTCGGTCTTTCCACCTCAGCGTAGATCTACGCGGGTTACGCGCGGGGGACGTCCGCATGTCTGCCGTGGAGCCGGAGTCCTCGGCGGCCGGGCCGGGGGCGTCCCGGAGGCGCTCCGGCCACCGGGGCACGGTCAGGAGGTGAGCCAGTTCCGCAGGCGTTCCTCGCCCGCGAGGATCTTCGCCGTCTCGACGCGTTCGTCGCGCTTGTGGGCCAGGTGCGGGTTGCCGGGGCCGTAGTTCACGGCCGGGACGCCGAGGGCGCTGAAGCGGGACACGTCCGTCCAGCCGTACTTGGGCTGCGGGGTGCCGCCGACGGCCTTGATGAACTCGACGGCGGCCGGGTGGGACAGGCCGGGCAGGGCGGCGCCGCTGTGGTCGTCGACGACGAACTCCTCGACACCGCAGTCCGCGAAGACCTCCCGCACGTGCGCGACGGCCTCCTCGGGCGTGCGGTCGGGCGCGTAGCGGAAGTTCACGGCGACCACGCACTCGTCGGGGATGACGTTCCCCGCGACCCCGCCCTCGACGCGCACGGCGTTCAGTCCCTCGCGGTACTCCAGGCCGTCGATGACCGGGTGGCGCGGCTCGTACGCGGCGAGGCGGGCCAGGATCGGGGCGGCGGCGTGGATGGCGTTGGAGCCCATCCAGCTGCGCGCGGAGTGGGCCCGCTCGCCCTTGGTCCGCAGCAGCACCCGCAGGGTGCCCTGGCAGCCGCCCTCGACCTCGCCGTCGGACGGCTCCAGCAGCACCGCGAAGTCGCCGGCCAGCCAGTCGGGGTGCGCTTCGGCGACGTGCTTGAGGCCGTTGAGGTCGGCGGCGACCTCCTCGTTGTCGTAGAAGACGAAGGTCAGGTCGCGGTTGGGGGCCGGGACGGTGGCCGCGATGCGCAGCTGGACGGCGACGCCCGCCTTCATGTCGCAGGTGCCGCAGCCCCACAGCACGCCGTTCTCGTCCAGGCGCGAGGGGACGTTGTCCGCGATGGGCACGGTGTCGATGTGCCCGGCCAGGATCACCCGCTCGGCACAGCCGAGGTTCGTGCGGGCGACGACGTTGTTGCCGTGGCGGTCGACCGTGAGGTGCGGCAGGGCGCGCAGGGCGGTCTCGACGGCGTCCGCGAGGGGCTTCTCGGTGCCGCTCTCGGAGGGGAAGTCCACGAGCTGCGCGGTCAGCAGGGCGGCGTCCAGCGTGAGGTCAAGCGGGGTATCGGCCATGGCCTCGACCCTAACGCTCCACAGCCGCGGCACACCGGCGCCGAACCTTTGTCCAACCGGCACGCCGTGGTTCGAACAGCCTCGGCTACCTTGTACGGCGTGTCCGAGCAGTTCCCCACCACTGCCAGGCGTCGCGGCCGTTCCGGCGCGGCGCTGCTCGTGCTGCTCGCGCTCGCGGGCTATCTCGTCGTGCAGTACGTCAGCGGCGGGGCCGGTACGCCGGACTGCCGGGTCGTCTCGGCCGGCGGGGACGGCACGCGTTACGAGTTCACGCCGGAGCAGGCGGTGAACGCGGCGACGATCACGGCCGTGGGCGTGAACCGCGGGCTGCCGGAGCGGGCGGTGACGATCGCGCTGGCCACCGCCCTCCAGGAGTCGGCGCTGCGCAACATCCGGCACGGCGACCGGGACTCGCTGGGCCTGTTCCAGCAGCGGCCCTCGCAGGGCTGGGGCACCCCGCGGCAGATCATGGACCCGGCGTACGCGGCGGGCGAGTTCTACGAGCACCTGGTGAAGGTGCCCGGCTACGAGGGGCTGGCGCTGACCGACGCCGCCCAGCGGGTGCAGCGCAGCGGTTATCCGCTGGCGTACGCCAAGCACGAGCCGGACGCCACGCTGCTGGCGGCTGCGCTGACCGGGCGCGCGGCGGCCACGCTGACCTGTGACGGCCGTGTGGGCGACGGCGGCGGCACGGGCCCGGACGCGGTGCGTTCGGCTCTTGTGCGGGACTTCGGGCGCGACGCGATGGCCGCGGCGGGCGCGGAGGTGGGCGCGCACGGCGCGAAGGGCGCCGCCGGTGGCACCAGGGCCAGCGGGCGGGCCGTGTCCGTGCCGGTCGGGGGCCGCGAGCACGGCTGGCAGATCGCGCACTGGGCGGTGGCCAACGCCTCGGCCCTGCGCATCGAACGGGTGTCGTACGGCGGCCGGGAGTGGACGGCGGGCACGACCGAGAGCGAGTGGCGTCCGGCCGCGGCCGCCTCGGAGGCCGTACGGATCGTCACCGTGCACTAGTGCGGCCGCTCACCCGCAGGGGTCGTGCGGACCGCCGGGTCCCGCGATGTGCGCAGGTTTTCGTGACGTCACTCTCGTGAACGCGGAAACCCTTGGGAGGCAAGGGCTGTAAGGATTCCGCAAAACCCCCGGACGGACTCCCTTTGCCCGTTTTTATCCACAACAGATAATGCGACGCATTACCAACTCTTTGCGTTATCTCTCCGCAACCTCGGCGGACTTCGAGCGGTAGTCACGGTGTCCGAGCCCCGTCAACAGCCTGGCGCGGCCGGACACGTCCTACGTTCTCTCCCCTCGAAGGAGCATCATGACCCTCCCCCTCTCCCGCCGGATCGCCCGTGCCGCGCTGCTCGTCGCCGCGGGGGCGGCTGCCGGGGTCGGTGCGGCCGGCTCCGCGAGCGCGGCCCCCGAGCTGCCCCAGACCCCGAACCTGACCGGCCTGGCCACCCCGGACGCGGCGAACCTCGGCACCACCGCCGACGGCGCGGCGCGCGGCGTCACCGGCCTCGCGGGCACGGCGGGCGGCCAGACCGTCGAGAAGTCCGTCCCGGGCGTGGGCAAGACCGGCGGCAAGGCGGCGAAGAAGGCCACGCCCGCCGTGCAGAAGACCGCCGGGGAGGCGGCCGGTGTCGGCGGGGACCTCGTCGGGGACGCGGCCGGCGGCGCCACCAAGGGCGGCCTGCCCGCCGACTCCCTCACCCCGGGCGGCGGCCTGCCCACCGGCTCCCTGCCGGTCGGCGGCCTGCCGCTGGGCTGAGCCCGGAGCACATACGGCCGCGGGGGGGGGGGGGGGGGGGGGGGGGGGGGGGGGGGGGGGGGGGGGGGGGGGGGGGGGGGGGGGGGGGGGGGGGGGGGGGGGGGAGGGGGGGGGGG
>NZ_JBVJGZ010000053.1:0-25073 GCF_055587025.1 Streptomyces sp. NPDC048600
CTTTCCGATCCGATTTCCTCGGTGCTTTCCAGGTTCCCGCTTTCGCGTTTCCCTTTCCGGCGGTTCCGACTCTATCAGATCCTTTCGGCGTCTGATTCCCAGTCAGGGGGGTTTGTCTTCCCGGCTGTTGGGCCGTTCCGACGTCTCAAACCTTAGCGGATCTCCTCCGCGATTCCCAATCGAGGTGATCGGGGGTGCGGAGTCCCCATTCGGAATTGAATTCGGGCACGCCGAAATCGACCCCGTCTGGAGATCTTGCTGTGGTTTGGTTTGCCGCTGATGCGGCGGGAGGTACTGCCGGAGAACCATTACGGCCCCGCGGCAACCCGAAGAACTTTACGGATCGGGGAGGGGGCTGTCAAGTGGCCTCCTGGGATCGCGCGGGCGGACCTCAGTCGAGGTCGGTGAGGCGCCCGCCGGCGTCCGGCTGGGCGTCCTCCACACGGCGGAGCAGCCGGGCGAGGACCTCGCCGAGGACCGTGCGCTCGGCCGGGGTGAGGTCCTGGAGGAGGCCCTCCTCGAAGCCCGACGCCAGGCGCATGGCCTCCAGCCACTTCTCGCGGCCCTCGGGGGTCAGCTCGACGATGACCCGGACGCGGTTGGACTCGTCGCGCTCCCGGGTGACCAGTCCCTCGGCGACCATCCGGTCGATCCGGTGGGTCATGGCGGCCGGGGTGAGGCCGAGTCGCTTGGCGAGCTCGCTGGGGCCCATGCGATAGGGGACGCCGGACAGGACGAGGGCCTTGAGGACCTCCCACTCGGCGTTGCTGATGCCGAGGGCAGCGGTCTGGCGGCCGTAGGCGACGTTCATCCGCCGGTTCAGGCGGGACAGCGCCGAGACGATCTTCTCGACCTGGGGGTCGAGGTCCCGGAACTCGCGCTGGTAGGCGGCGATCTGTTCGTCGAGTGTCGGCTCGCTGACGCCGGGGTTGTCGCCCATGACGGCAGTATCGCACGGCCTCGCTTGGCGTCGAAGTCCTTCGAGGTGTACTGTTTAGCTTCGAACTTTAGCTTCGAAGTCTTCACTCCTAACTTCTACCGATTGAGGTGAACGTGACCAGGGCAATGGGCGCAGCGATGCGCCGGATCCACGTGGGCAACGCACTCAGCGCGTTCGGGCTCGGCTTCACGGTTCCTTACCTGTACGTCTATGTGGCGCAGGTGCGGAGCCTGGGTGCCACGACGGCGGGCCTGGTGCTCGCTGTCTTCGCGGTGGCCGCGCTGATCGTGCTGCCGTTCGCCGGTCGGGCGATCGTGCGGCGTGGCCCGCTTCCGGTGCTGCTCGTCGCCCTGGTCACGGCCGCGCTGGGGGCGCTGAGCCTGGGTCTGTCGGGCAGTGCGGCGACGGTGCTGCTGTCGGCGGCCGCGCTGGGCGCGGGTCAGGCCGTGATGCAGCCGGCCCTGGCGACAATGATCGTGGACTGCTCGACCGCGGAGACCCGGTCGCGGGCGTTCGCGATGCAGTTCTTCCTCCAGAACCTGGGTCTCGGCGTGGGCGGGCTGATAGGCGGCCACCTGGTCGACACCTCGCGCGTGTCGTCCTTCACCCTGCTGTTCGCGATCGAGGCGGCGATGTTCCTGCTGCTGGCCGTCGTGATGACGACCGTGCGGATGCCGCACTCGCCGCGGATCGGCGACAGCCCGGCGCAGTCCGCCAGGGGCGGCTGGAAGCAGCTGCTCGGGAACCGGGCCATGGTCCAGCTGATGGTCCTCGGCTTCGTGCTCTTCTTCGCCTGTTACGGACAGTTCGAGTCGGGGCTGGCCGCCTACGGTGTGGAGGCGGCCGGTATATCGACGTCCGCGCTGGGCACGGCGCTGGCGGCCAAGACCGCGGTGATCGTCGTGGCGCAGTTCGCCGTGCTGCGGTTCGTGGAGCGGCGGCGTCGTTCCCGTGTGATCGCGGCCGTGGGTCTCATCTGGTCCCTGGCGTGGATCGTGGCCGGGTACGCGGGGCTGGGTCACACGAGCCAGGCGATGGCGACGGCGGCGTTCGTGTCGACGTACGCGCTGTTCGGGCTGGGTGAGGCGATGCTGTCGCCGACCGTCGCTCCGCTGGTGGCCGATCTGGCGCCGACGGGTATGGCCGGTCAGTACAACTCCGCCTTCGCCCTGGTGAAGCAGCTGGCGCTCGCGGTGGGTCCGGCGGTGGGGGGGCCGATGGGGGCTTCGCTGCACGCCCCGTACATCGTGACGTTCCTGCTGTTCTCGGTGGGGATCAGTGTGCTGGCGCTGGGGCTGGGGCGGCGGCTGACCGAGTCCCAGGACCACCCGTGGCCGGCCCGGAACCGTGTCGTGGCCCGTGGTGGGGCGGCGGCGGAGCCGGTGCCCGCGGAGGCCTGAGAGACGGACGGACGGTTGGCGGCCGGCCGAGGACAGTGACCCTGTTCCCGGCCGGCCGCCGCGTCATGTCTTCGGCAGGGCGAACTCGCACCACACGGCCTTGCCTCCGCCCGGTGTGCGGCGGCTGCCCCAGTTGGAGGCGATGGTGGCCACGATCGCGATGCCCCGGCCGGACTCGTCGCCCGGTTCGGCGCGGCGGCGCCGGGGCAGGTGGTCGTCCCCGTCGGTGACCTCGACGATGAGACGGCGGTCGGTGCGGCGCAGCCGCAGGCGCATGGGCGGCGTCCCGTGCTGGAGGCTGTTGGCGACGAGCTCGCTCGCGGCGAGGACCCCGAGGTCGTGCAGTTCGGCCGGGAACCGCCAGCTGGTCAGTACCCCGGAGGCGAACGCGCGGGCGCGCGGGGCTGCCTCGACGCCGCCGAGGAGTTCGAGGGCGGCGTTGCGGAAGAGTTCGCCCTCGCTGCCGGTGTGGGCGGGCTGCTGGAGGACGAGGACGGCCACGTCGTCGTCGTGGTCGGCGGTGACTCCGGCGGAGCGCAGCAGGCGGTCGCAGATGACCTGGGGGCTGCCGGTGGCGCCCGCGAGCGCGCGTTCGAGGGCGGCGATGCCTTCGTCGAGGTCCGCGTCCCGGCGTTCGACGAGGCCGTCGGTGTAGAGGACGGCGGTGGAGCCGGGGCCGAGGGGGATGGAGCCGGAGGAGTGAATCCAGCCGCCGGTGCCGAGCGGGGGGCCGGTGGGTTCTTCGGCGCGCTGGACAGTGCCGTTCTCGTCGCGGACGAGGATGGGCAGATGGCCCGCGGAGGCGTACACCAGCCGGCCCTCGTTCGGGTCGTGGATGGCGTAGACGCAGGTGGCGATCTGGTTGGCGTCGATCTCGGTGGCGAGGCCGTCGAGGAGCTGGAGCACCTCGTGCGGGGGCAGGTCGAGACGGGCGTAGGCGCGGACGGCGGTGCGGAGCTGGCCCATGACGGCGGCGGCGCGGACGCCGCGGCCCATGACGTCGCCGATGACGAGGGCGGTGCGGCCGCCGCCGAGGGTGATGACGTCGTACCAGTCGCCGCCGACGGCGGCCTCGGTGCCGCCGGGCTGGTAGGTGGCGGCGATGCGCAGGTCGTCGGGCTGTTCGAGTTCCTGCGGGAGCAGGGAGCGCTGGAGGGTGACGGCGGTCTCGCGCTGGCGGCGCTCGCTGGCGCGCAGGCGTTCGGCGGCTTCGGCGTGGTCGGTGACGTCGGTGGCGAAGACGAGAACGCCCGGGTCGCCGGGGTCGCCTGCGCCGCCTTCGGCGACGGGG
Source organism: Streptomyces sp. NPDC048600 (assembly GCF_055587025.1). NCBI lineage: Bacteria > Bacillati > Actinomycetota > Actinomycetes > Kitasatosporales > Streptomycetaceae > Streptomyces > Streptomyces sp. NPDC048600. The sequence goes on from NZ_JBVJGZ010000053.1 coordinate 3,632, forward strand.
GTGCAGGTGAAGGTGTAGGAGCGGCCGTCGCAGGCCTTGCGGGACTTGACCGTGCGGGGCTTGCCGCTGCGCAGGACCTGGTCGAGCAGGGGCAGCAGGCCGAGCTCGACGAGTTCGGGCAGGGCGCGGGCGGCGGCCTCGCCGGGCGGGCGGGCGCCGAATGCGGTGGCGTAGGCGTCGTTGACGTAGGCGAGGCGGTGGTCGGGGCCGTGGACGAGGGCGACGAGGGCGGGGACTCGGGCGAGGACCTCGCGGACGGGGAGATCGTCGACGGCGGGTACGCCGGCCTGGCCGTCCGTGGGCCGTTCGGCGCGGGCCGCGGGGACGGAGCCCTCGCCGCGGGCTTCTCCCCGGCACTCGGGGGTGACCGCGGTGTCGGTCCGCGCTGCGGCGCGGCGCTGCGTTCCGGGGAGCCGGGCGCTCCAGCGCGTGAAGTTCACGAATCCTTGCCTCGTGTTAGTCGTCGTCGGCCGCTCCGGACCCGGCCGGGGCCCCCGGGGGCGCGGGCGGTGGGTACCGTCCCCGGGAAATAGAGCACTTGGGAAAAGCCTCGTGGGATGGCAGGGCGGGTGGTGGTCCGTCCTGAAGCGTGGACCAGTCTGGCAGTGTGGCGGACCGGGCCGACATCCGTCAGACGCCTGGCCGATTTACTGAGTTCCTGCTTCGGGTCAGGACGACCCCTTCGGGTCCTCGGAAGGCTTTCCACCGGCCGCGAGTTCGAACTCCGCTCGGGGATGTTCGAGTGAGCCGAGGGAGACGATCTCCCGTTTGAACAGGCCGGCAAGGGTCCATTCGGCCAGCACGCGCGCCTTGCGGTTGACGGTGGGCACGCGACTGAGGTGGTACGTGCGGTGCATCAGCCAGGCCGGGTAGCCCTTGAGTTTGCGTCCGTAGACGTGGGCGACGCCCTTGTGCAGGCCCAGGGAGGCGACCGAGCCCGCGTACTTGTGGGCGTACGGCTCCAGGGGGTCGCCGCGAAGGGAGCGTACGAGGTTGTCGCCGAGGGTCCTGGCCTGACGCAGCGCGTGCTGGGCGTTGGGGGCGCAGTCGCGGCCGTCGTGCGCCGTGCTGTCGGGGACGGCGGCGGCGTCGCCCGCGGCCCACGCGTGCGCGACGCCCTCGACGGTGAGGCGGTCGGTGCAGCGCAGCCTGCCCTGGGCGGTGAGGGGCAGATCGGTGGCGGCCAGCAGGGGGTGCGGCCTGACGCCTGCGGTCCATACGACCGTACGGGTGGGAAATCGTTGTCCGTCACTGAGGACGGCGACGCGGTCGGCGCAGGACTCCAGACGGGTTCCGAGCAGGACCTGGATGTTGCGGCGGCGCAGTTCGGCGACGGTGTAGCGGCCGAGGTCGGGGCCCACCTCGGGGAGGATGCGGTCCGAGGCCTCGACGAGGATCCACTTCATGTCCTCGGGCTTGACGTTGTGGTAGTGCCGCGCGGCGTAGCGGGCCATGTCCTCCAGTTCGCCGAGTGCCTCGACGCCTGCGTAGCCGCCGCCGACGAAGACGAAGGTGAGGGCGGCGTCGCGGAGGGCGGGGTCGCGGGTGGAGGAGGCGATGTCCATCTGTTCGAGGACGTGGTTGCGCAGGCCGATGGCCTCTTCGACGGTCTTGAAGCCGACGCCGTGTTCGGCGAGTCCGGGGACGGGCAGGGTGCGCGCGACCGAGCCGGGGGCCAGGACGATTTCGTCGTAGGCGACGTGCTCGGGGCCGGTGCCCTCCCGGCCGGCCAGGGTGGTGAGGGTCGCGGTGCGCAGGCCGTGGTCGACGCGGGTGACCTCGCCGACGACGATCCGGCAACGCGGCAGCACGCGGCGCAGCGGGACGACGACATGGCGCGGGGAGATGGACCCGGCGGCCGCCTCGGGCAGGAACGGCTGATAGGTCATGTACGGGTCGGGAGTGACGACCGTGATCTCGGCGTCCCCGCGCCTGAGTTCCGCTTTGAGCTTCCGCTGGAGGCGCAGGGCCGTGTACATCCCGACGTAGCCGCCGCCGACAACGAGAATGCGCGCACGTTCCTTCACCATCCCATGACGCACCCCGAGCCTTCGTTTGTCCACAGCCTCGACAATTTGTGTGACCGGAGGACGTCGACGGACCGTGTTGGGCGAATTGCCGGAGTCTTGGTCCGGTGCGCAGGTCAGAGGGTTCTACCCCGGGGCGCAAGCGGGCGCAATCAGGACGTATGCGGTGCGTACTCCGATCGGGGGGCGCTCCGTGCGGAACCTGCCCCTTCTGAATTGACTCCCTCTCAACTATGTTCGTATGTCGACGGGGTGTAGGGGGATGCGCTCTTCGGGTCCGCGCGGTGAGCGGGTCCCGGTCGGGCTCTCTTCCGCGCGCTCCGGCATCCAAATGGCGGGGAGAGTCTCCGGGGGGAGACGTCATTACCGGGGGATTACGTATGCATATTCAGGATTCTCATTGGGCTTCCGCTTCCGCCGTGGCAACCGGCGGCGCGGTGAGCAACGGCCGCGGGGACGGTGGGCGCTCGACGCCGCTGCGGGTGGACGCACAGCGCAACCTCGAGCACGTGCTGCGTGCGGCGCGCGAGGTCTTCGGCGAGCTCGGGTACGGCGCGCCGATGGAGGACGTGGCACGGCGGGCCAGGGTCGGTGTGGGCACGGTGTACCGGCGCTTCCCGAGCAAGGACGTGCTCGTGCGCCGGATAGCCGAGGAGGAGACCTCCCGGCTGACCGACCAGGCGCGCGCGGCACTCGGCCAGGAGGACGAGCCGTGGTCGGCGCTGTCGCGCTTCCTGCGGACGTCGGTGGCCTCGGGCGCCGGGCGGCTGCTGCCGCCGCAGGTGCTGCGGGTCGGCGTGGCCGAGGAGTCCGACGGGCCCGAGCGGCCCGAGCGGCCCGGCGAGGCGCGGGTGCCGCACCAGCGCAGTCAGCCCGGGTCGGGCGAGCTGCGGCTGGTGCCGGACGACACCGTGGACGACGCGGGTGCGGCGGCGCTGCTGGAGGTGGTGGGCCAGCTCGTGGAGCGGGCCCGCGCGGCCGGTGAGCTGCGGCCGGACGTGTCGGTGTCGGACGTGCTGCTGGTGATCGCCACGGCGGCGCCTGCGCTGCCGGATCCGGCGCAGCAGGCGGCGGCTTCGGCGCGGCTGCTCGACATCCTGCTGGAGGGGCTGCGGTCTCGGCCGCCCGTCTGAGCGGGGTGAGTTGTGCGGTGACGTGACGGTGTCCCTGGCTGCCCTTGATGTGGTGTGGGTGGCTGGGGGCCGTCGTGGTTCTGGGTCGGGCCGGCTTGTGGGTTGGGTCGGCTTGTGGGTTGGGTCGGCTTGTGAGTTGTCGGCTCGTGGTCGGTGGTTCGGGCTGCGTTGTCGGGGGTGGCTTGGGCCGCCCCTTCGTACCTCGAACGGGTGAAGTTCGGTAGCGGCTGTCGCTCTGTGCCCTCGGACGAGTGGACGATCCGGACTCGCGGGTCTCTCGCCGAAATCCGGTGTGGCAGTCTGGCCCGGTGGTCGGGTCGGGTTGGCTGACGTCGGGGGCTTTCCGCGATGAGCGTTGAGGGGCGGGACGAGTCGCTCGGTGAGGGCGGCACGGAGACCGGCGGCCGTGTCCCGCCACAGGTGCCCAGCCAGGGCGGTCGCCCGGGTGCCCCCTCCGGTGCCGAGCCTCTCGGCGGGGGAAACGTCCCGGCAGGCGGAGGAAACGTCCCGCCAGAGGAAAGCGTTCCCGCTCAGCGCGGTCGGCGCGAGGACGGTGTCCTGCCGCCGTCCGACCCCGAGTTGATCGAGCGGATGCGCTCCGGCGACGACACCGCGTACGAGGAGCTGTACCGCCGCCACGCCGACGCCGTGCGCCGCTACGCCCGCACCTGCTGCCGTGACGCCCACACCGCCGACGACCTCACCGCCGAGGTCTTCGCCCGTGCCCTCCAGGCGGTCCGCGGCGGCTCTGGCCCCGAGCACGCCGTCCGCGCCTATCTGCTCACCAGCGTCCGCCGCGTGGCCGCCAACTGGACGAACTCCGCGAAGCGGGAGCAACTGGTCGACGACTTCGCGCTGTTCGCCGCGCAGGCCTCCCGGGCCTCGGAGGTCTCCGACACCGACACGCTCGATCTCGGCGCCGACGTCCTCGCCATGCACGAGGCCGAACAGTCCATGGCCATGCAGGCCTTCCGCTCGCTGCCCGAGCGCTGGCAGGCCGTGCTCTGGCACACCGAGGTCGAGGACGAGTCGCCCAGCGACGTCGCCACGCTCTTCGGACTCGACGCCAACGGCACGCGCGTGCTGGCCAGCCGGGCTCGCGAGGGCCTGAAGCAGGCCTATCTCCAGGCCCACGTCAGCGCCTCCCTCGCCGGGGACGAGGAGTGCGCCCGTTACGCCGACCAGCTCGGCACCTACGCCCGCCGCAAGCTCCGCACCCGTGCCGAGCGCGGGCTGCGCAAGCACCTGGACGAGTGCGCCAAGTGCCGGCTGGCCGCCCTTCAGATCGAAGAGGTCGCCGGCAGCATCCCCGCGGTCGTGCCGGTCGCTGTCATCGGCTGGTTCGGTGCCGCCGGGTACGCCAAGGCCGCCGCGCTCGTCGCCGGCGGGGTGGGGGCGGGGGCCGCGGGTGCCGCCGCCGCTGCGGGCGGCTCGTCTTCCGGCTCCGGCGCGGTCGCCTCCGAGGGGCTCGGCGCGCCCGTCAAGGCCGGGATCGCGGCCGGTGTCGTCGCCGTGGCGGCCGCTGTCGTCGCGCTCGCCCTGGTCGGCGACAGCACGCCCAAGGAGCCGGTGGCCCGGCCGCCCGCCTCCACGCCCGCCGTCGTGCCCGAGCCGCCGGCGTCCGTCCCCGCGCCGTCGTCTCCGCCGCCCGCTGCCCCGGAGCCGGTGGCCGCCGCTTCCGCTCCCGCCCCTACGCCCACGCCTCCGCCTACGCCGACCCGCGCGACTCCTCGGCCCGTCCCGCCCCTGCCTTCGCCTCCTGCCAGTCCTGCTCCCCGTCCCACGCCTACGCCCACGCCCACGCCCACGCCCACTCCTACGCCGATCCCCACTCCCACGCCGACTCCCCCGCCTGCTCCGGTCGTCTACCGGTGGAGTGAGCTGGCCTACGACGTCTCGGGGGACGGTACGAAGCCGGAGATGCGGATCGGGGAGAGCAGTTGGGTGTGGCAGCGGGGGGAGCTGTCGATCGGGGAGCGGGTCTATCCGTACGGCGTGACGGTGCACGGTGACTCGTCGGTCACCATCGACCTGAACCGTGAGTGCAGCGCCTATGACGCCGTGGTGGGTGTCGACGACATGACGTTGAAGCTCGGGAAGGTCTACTTCAGCGTGTACGGCGACGGGGAACTGTTGTGGCGGTCCGACCGGGTGAAGGGTGGGGACGCTGCTGTGCCTGTCCATGTCGGCATCAGCGGCTACCGGGCCATTCGGCTGGTCGTGGAACCGCACAGCCACTTCGACGGGTTGGCGCTCGCCGACTGGGCTCAGTCTCGGTTCACCTGCTCGTAGGTGGGGGTGCCTGCGGCGGCCTGCTCGCGTCCGGTGGGGGTGGGTGTAGCGCCTTACGTGGGGTTGTCGTGCGGGGCCGGGGCGGGGGGTGTCCGTCCTCGGTCCGCCGGACTGGCCTCCTACGGGGGTTCTGGTGTTGTGCGGCGGCCGCTGCGGGCGGACACCCCCCGCCCCGTCCCCTCCCCGCCGTACGCGACTTTCCGTCGCCGCGGGTTGCTCGCCGCCCCCGCCGCTGCGGGCATGCGTGCCTCCCCCAGTGCCTTAAGGGCCTGGGAGGTACCCCCAGGGCGGCACGGGTGGGCTGGGGGTCCCCCCTCTGGGGGAGGCACCTCGTAGCGCCGAGTTGCGCGCCGCCCCATCCTCAGCCCCCATGAGGGCGGCATATCGGAACGCCGGGTTTCGGAGTGCCCTGGTCGTCAGGCTCTTCTCGCGGGTGTGCCAGCGCCGAGGGCGCCTCGTTGGGGGCGGATTCCCGCGGGGACCGCGCGGGCCCGGGCGGGGGTGCCGGTCCAGCACGTGCCTCGGCGGGCCAAGAGGCGGGTGAGCCAGAGCTCGAGGGAGACGAGTTCGGCGAGGCCGTCCAGAGGGAGGACCTCGCCCGCGGCCGCGGAGCGGAGGGCCTTGCGGACCACTCGGGCCTCGATCAGGCCGGCCTGCGCCAGCAGAGGCGTGTCGAAGAGGGCGATGAGGGTGTCGGCGGCCACGCGCAGGCCCGTACGGGCAGCCGCTGCCGTGGGGGCGTGGGAGGGGGCGCCCCAGCCCGGCGGAAGGTCGGGCACGCCCGCGCCCTTCAGGACGGTGCTCAGGATGGACGCCCGGGCGCCCGGCTGCACGCGGAGGGCCTCGGGGAGCGCACGGCAGGCGCGGACGACCTGGTTGTCCAGGAAGGGGGCGTGCAGGCGCTGGAAGCGGATCTCGGCGGCCTGTTCGAGGACGCGGATGTCGGCGGCCGTACGGGCGAGGGCGGCACGCGCGCGGTAGTCGCCGGGGCGTTGTCCGGGGCCCACTCCGGAGCGATTGGTGGCCGCCTGCAAGCGAATCGATACTTCGGCCAGTGCCTCTCCCGTGAGCCAGCGGGCGGCTGGACCCGGGCCGCCCCAGGCGAGGGCGGCGAGGGAGGCGTCGGCCGCGCCGCCGGGGTCGTCGAAGCGGCGGTCGAGGAGGCGGGTGGCGAGGTTCTCCACGCCGGTGCGGTAGGAGGTGCGGGCCAGCCTGCGTGCGGCGGCGTACACGCGCGCGGGGACCATCACGGAGCCGTCCGCCTTGGCCAGCGCGGCGACCGGGCGGACCAGGTGGCGTCTCTTGCGGTCCATCAGGAGGTCGGCGAGCCGGGCGGGGTGGGCGTCCAGGACCTGGCGGGCCCCGTGGCCGGTGAAGTGGTCGGCGCTGCCCGCTGCGAGCCGGGCGCGGTGGCGGGCGGCCGTCACCAGGCAGGGGCTGGGTTCGTCGGTGAGCGGACCGTCGAGCTCGGCGTACGGCAGGGTGTCCTCCCCACCGGTCACCACGACGTGGTGCAGACGCGGGTTGGCCGCGAGTTCACCGGCACGCTCCACTTCGGCCTCGGTGCCGCCGACGGCGAGGTCGTTGAAGGTGACCGCGAGGAGCCGTTCGCCCGCGCCCGTGCCGTGGCCGAGGACCGTGCCGGGCATACCGGGCAGGCCCGCCGCGAGGAGGGCCAGGGTGCTGGAGGCGGGACCGCCGGAGAGGTCGGCGCCGATGCCGGGGACCGGTGTCCCGCGTTGTGCGCGTCGTTCGGCGGGGCCCATCCCCGGCACCGGGCCGGGGTCGATGCCCGTACCCGGGACGTGGCGGGGTGCGGCCAGGCGGGCGCGGACGGCGTCGACGAGTGCCTCGCGCACGGCGCCGACGGCGCTGCCGGGGTCGGCCGGGGGCGCGGCCACCGCGAGGGAGGCGACGGGCTCGTAACCGGCGACCTCGCGCGCCCCGGCGCGCAGGATCAGCGCGTGACCCGGCGGAATGCGGCGCACGCCGTCGTAGGGCGTGGAGTCGTAGAGCGCGGCGGGAACGTCCGGGGCGGCGAGCAGCGCGGCGAGATGGCCGAAGTCGAGGTTGGCCTCGATCAGGTCGGCGAGCGGCAGGGCGGCGGTGGCGTAGGCGGTGCCGCCGGCCCAGGGGGTGTGGAACACCGGGCGGGCGCCCGCGAGATCACCGCACACGGTGACGCGGCGGCCGACCTGGACCACGGCCGTGTAGCTGCCGGCCCAGGCGGTCAGATGGCGCAGGGCGCCGCCGCGCGCGGTGAAGAGGCCGAGGCGCAGTTCCTCGTCGCTGGCGCCGCAGGTACCCAGGACGGCGAGGCGGTTGTGCTCGTCGGCCTTGACGACGCGCACCTCGTCGGGCCGCCAGTCGCCGACCGCCCACAGCGGATCGGGGTCGCCCCACAGGAGTTGGGAGCCGACCGGATGGAGGGTCTCGCCTTCGTACCCGGTGGCGCCCGCGGAGCCGGGGGCGACGGCCCCCGCGGCGGCGCTGCTCCATCCCACCAACCACCGCATCGACGCCTCCACGAGCTGTGGACAATCAGTGCACCGTACGAACGGTTCACCATGCTGCCACGAAGAACGCGTCACAGAGGGTTGGCGGAGCCGCATGCGCCACGTGGAGTGCGGCGGTGGTCACCGGGTCGACCGCCCGGTGGGGCAGGGCGCGTGCGACGTGAATGCGCCCCCGAGTGAGCCCCCGAAACCCCGTGCGCGCCCTCAACTCCCATGGTCGGGGGGCTGATCACACATCAGGCCTGGGGGCGATTTTCGGCCAATTCTGGTCTGTGGATGGTGTATTGGGCTCCCGCCGCACACGCTCCGTACAGGCTCTGCGCCCGGCCCGGGCGCGCGCAGCCCGGGAGGCGTAACCCGCCCCCCGGACCGGTCCGCCGCCCGCGGGGATGGAGGCGGCGGTGTCCCCCAGCCCACTGGATCCAGTACAGCGGGCCGACCCACGCATCAGCCATGGAACCGCTCCCCGAATGGCCGGAGTAGAGCGCACGCACAGGCGCACGGCCACACGTCGGGGGCACGCCGCAACGCACCGTGCCCGGCCCGTACTTGAGTACGGGCAACAATCCCGCCAACCGGAACAATGCCCCTTAACGCTTGGGATGCGGCGAACTACGCTGGGTTTACGAATGCCGCGTGGTTATGCCAGCGCGGCAGCCGTCTGTGTCGAGGGGTGGCGCATGTCCAGGGAGCAACGCGGGCCGAACGAGAAACTCGGCGCCGTTCTCGCCCTCGCGGGAATCAGCAACGCAGGCCTCGCGCGGCGCGTCAACGACCTCGGCGCACAACGCGGGTTGACGCTTCGCTACGACAAGACGTCGGTGGCGCGCTGGGTGTCGAAGGGCATGGTGCCGCAGGGCGCCGCTCCGCACCTGATCGCGGCCGCCATCGGCCAGAAGCTGGGCCGTCCCGTGCCGTTGCACGAGATCGGCCTGGCGGACGCCGACCCCGCGCCCGAGGTCGGCCTCGCCTTCCCCAGAGACGTCGGCCAGGCCGTCAGGTCGGCCACCGAGCTCTACCGCCTCGACCTGGCCGGCCGTCGCGCCGGCTCCGGCGGCATCTGGCAGTCGCTGGCCGGATCGTTCGCCGTGACCGCGTACGCGACGCCTGCGTCCCGTTGGCTGATAACCCCGGCCGACAGTTCGGTCGCGCGCGAGGCCAGCCACACGGAAGGCTCGGGCGCACCGCTCAAAGTCGGCCACAGCGATGTGCGCAAGCTGCGGGAGGCCGCCGAGGACGCCCGGCGCTGGGACTCCAAGTACGGCGGCGGGGACTGGCGTTCGTCGATGGTCCCCGAGTGTCTCCGAGTGGAGGCGGCCCCTCTGCTGCTGGGCTCCTACTCCGACGACGTCGGCCGGGCCCTGTTCGGCGCGAGTGCCGAACTCACCCGTCTCGCGGGCTGGATGGCCTTCGACACGGGACAGCAGGAAGCGGCCCAGCGCTACTACATCCAGGCCCTGCGCCTGGCCCGGGCCGCCGCGGACGTCCCCCTCGGGGGCTACGTCCTGGCCTCCATGTCGCTCCAGGCCACCTACCGAGGCTTCGGCGACGAGGGCGTCGACCTCGCCCAGGCCGCCCTGGAGCGCAACCGCGGCCTGGCCACCGCGCGCACGATGAGCTTCTTCCGGCTCGTCGAGGCACGCGCCCACGCGCGCGCCGGTGACGCCCAGGCCGCCGGCGCCGCCCTGAAGGCCGCCGAGGGCTGGCTGGAGCGCTCGCGCGACGGCGACAACGACCCCGGCTGGCTCGGCTTCTACTCCTACGACCGCTTCGCCGCGGACGCCGCCGAGTGCTACCGCGACCTCAAGGCACCCCGCCAGGTCCGCCGCTTCACGGAGTACGCCCTGTCCAAGCCGACCGAGGAGTTCGTGCGCTCCCACGGCCTGCGGCTGGTCGTCTCCGCCGTGGCCGAGCTGGAGTCGGGCAACCTCGACGCGGCGTGCGAGCAGGGCGTGCGGGCGGTGGAGGTCGCCGGGCGCATCTCGTCGGCCCGGACCACGGAGTACGTCAAGGATCTCCTGCACCGCCTCGAGCCCTACGGGGACGAGCCGCGCGTGGTGGAGCTGCGCGAGAGGGCCCGGCCCCTGCTGATGACCCCGGCGTAGCGGCGGGGAGCCCCGACGCCCGTCCGTACCGGGTGGCAGGGCCGCCCCCGGCCGTACGCGTGCCCGCGGTGACGCCCCGGGCCGCCGCACCCCCCGCGTTCCCGGACGGACACCACGAAGGCACTGGGTTTCAAACGATTGTCAGTGGCGCAGTGCACTATCGAAGCCGGGAGGTGGAGCCAGGTGCGTTCAATCGGGTACGACTGCGATGTGCTCGTGATCGGCGGTGGGATCGTCGGGCTGTCGACCGCGTACGCGATCACGCGTGCCGCGCCCGGCACCCGTGTGACGGTGCTGGAGAAGGAGCCGGGTCCCGCCCGGCACCAGACCGGCCGCAACAGCGGAGTGATCCACAGCGGCATCTACTACCGTCCCGGCTCGCTCAAGGCGCGGTACGCCGTGCGGGGTGCCGCCGAGATGGTCAAGTTCTGCGCCGAGTACGGAATCGACCACGCCGTCACCGGCAAGCTGATCGTCGCCACCGAGCGCTCGGAGCTGCCCCGGCTGCACGGACTCGTGCAGCGCGGCCGGGAGAACGGCATTCCGGTGCGGGAGCTGGGTTCCGCCCAGATCGCCGAGTACGAGCCGGAGGTGCGCGGCCTCGCGGCCATACACGTCGGCAGCACGGGCGTGTGCGACTTCGTCGGGGTCGCCCGGCAGCTGGCCGAGGCGTCCGGCGCCGAGATCCGCTACGGTGCGCAGGTCGCCCGGGTGGACCGCCGCCCCGACCTCGGGGTGGCCGTGCGGACCTCCCGGGGCGACATCGTCCGGGGCCGCGTCCTGGTGAACTGCGCCGGGCTGCGCTGCGACGAGATCGCCCGGATGACCGGTGACGAGCCCGAGATGCGGATCATCCCGTTCCGGGGCGAGTACTACGAGCTGGCCCGGCCCGACCTGGTGCGCGGCCTCGTCTACCCGGTGCCCGACCCCGCCTTCCCCTTCCTCGGCGTCCACCTCACGCGCGGTTTCGACGGCGGTGTCCACATCGGTCCCAACGCGGTGCCGGCGCTCGCCCGCGAGGGCTACGGCTGGTCCACCGTGCGCCCCCGCGAGCTGGCCACCACCCTCGCCTGGCCCGGGGCCTGGCGGATGGCCCGCCGCCACTGGCTCTACGGCGCGGGCGAGCTGCACCGCTCGCTGTCCCGGTCCGCCTTCACCGAGGCGGTGCGCCGGCTGCTGCCCGCCGTGACATCGCGGGACCTGGTGCCCGCCCCGGCCGGGGTCCGGGCCCAGGCCGTGCTGCGCGACGGCACCCTCGTCGACGACTTCCTGATCAAGGAAGGGGACCGGGCCGTCCACGTCCTCAACGCCCCCTCCCCCGCCGCGACCGCCTCCCTGCCGATCGGCCGGGAGGTGGCCCGCCTGGCGCTGACGGCACTGGCCCGGGTCTGAGACGGGGCGGGACCGACCGTGAGGCGGGTGGTGGGGTGTGGGGTCGGTGGCGAGGGGCCAGTGGCTAGGGCATTGGGTGGGTCGCGGGGAACCCTTCGCTTCCGTCCGGGGGCGGGAGGGCGGCTGAGGTGTCTTCCTCCGTGGCCGGGCGGCCGAGGGACGTGCCCACGGGGGCTCCGGGACCCGGTGCCCCCGGGCGGCCGAAGGACGTGCTCGCGGGAGCTCCGGGCCCTGGGGCGTGTCCCCGCCGGGCCGCGCACCGCCCTCGGCCCGCCGCGCGGCCGCCCCGCGCATCCCGCCGCCGTAGACTCGACCCCACTGTGTCTGAGTCGCCCCACACCCCCGCAGCCCCGCTTCCCCGCGCCAAGGGAGAGCCCCGTTTCCCCGACGGCCCGAAGGCCGACCCCGCCGGGTCGCACTTCGAGCGGCGGATCCGAAGCTTCCAGCCGCGCCGCAGCCGTGTCACGGCAGGTCAGGCCGACGCGCTCCAGCGCCTGTGGTCCAAGTGGGGCCTGGACATCGACGGCCACAAGATCCCCGACCTCGGTGAGCTGTTCGGCAACGACCGCCCGGTCGTCCTGGAGATCGGCTTCGGCATGGGCGAGGCCACGGCGCAGATGGCCGCCGCCGACCCGGACACCAACATCCTGGCCGTGGACGTCCACACGCCGGGCCAGGGCAATCTCCTCAACCTCGCCGACCGCACCAGCCTGTCCAACATCCGTGTCGGCAACGGCGACGCGATCATCCTGCTCCGCGAGATGCTCCTCCCCGACTCCCTCGACGGGCTGCGCGTGTACTTCCCCGACCCCTGGCCGAAGAAGCGGCACCACAAGCGCCGCCTCATCCAGCCGGAGTTCCTCACCCTCGCGGCCACCCGCCTCAGACCGGGCGCCCTGGTGCACTGCGCCACGGACTGGGAGCCCTACGCCGAGCAGATGCTGGAAGTCCTGACGGCCCACTCCGACTTCGAGAACACCCAGGACGACGGCGGCTTCGCACCGCGCCCCGCCCACCGCCCGCTGACCCGGTTCGAGGGCCAGGGGCTGGACAAGGGCCACGTCGTGAACGATCTGCTGTTCCGCCGCGTGAAGCCTGTCGGGGCCACAGAGACCGCAGAAATCGATCAGTCCACCGCTTACGGAGCCCCCACCCCCCACGAAACCCCCGGCGCCTGAGCCCCTTACGCAACTGCGGGGCGCGCCCCTGTCTCGTTAGGGTCGATGTCGTGGCCATCTTTCCCCCGTACCCGACGCCCCCCGCACAGGACCCGCTCGGCCGCGGCTCGCGCCGGCACCCGCACTGGTGGCAGCGCGTCTGGGTGCGCTACACGGCGCTGACGGTCCTTCTCGCGCTCTCCGGCCTCGTGATCCTGGCCCTGGTGCGCGAACAGACCGGTACGGACGGCTTCCTGGTGGGCCTGGGCCTCGCGGTGCTGCCCGTGCCGCTGCTCATAGCCGCGTTCCGCTGGCTGGACCGGGTGGCGCCCGGCCCCTGGCGGAACCTGGTCTTCTGCTTCGCCTGGGGGGCCTGCGCGGCGGCGCTGATAGCCATCGTCGCCAACAGCTTCGCCACGAGATGGATAGCCACCGCGACGGCCGACCCGACCAGCGCGGACACCCTCGGTGCCACGCTGGTGGCGCCGGTCGTCGAGGAGTCCGCGAAGGCCGCCGCGCTGCTGCTGGTCTTCCTGTTCCGCAGAGGCGACTTCACCGGGATCGTCGACGGGGTCGTCGTCGCCGGTGTCACCGCGACCGGGTTCGCGTTCACCGAGAACATCCTCTACCTGGGCAACGCCTTCGGCACCGACCAGCTCGCCGGCGACTCGGGCATCGCCTCGGTGACGGCCGCGACCTTCTTCGTCCGCGTGATCATGTCCCCGTTCGCGCATCCCCTCTTCACCGTGCTGACCGGCATCGGCTTCGGCGTCGCCGCGCTGTCCGGCGAGCGCCAGCGTCTGCGCCGCGTGCTGCTGCCGCTGGCGGGCCTGCTGACGGCGATGGGCATGCACGCGCTGTGGAACGGCTCGGCGACCTTCGGCCCGTACGGCTTCTTCGCGGTGTACGGGGCGTTCATGGTCCCCGCGTTCGGCCTGTTGACCTGGCTGGTGGTCTGGACCCGGCAGCGCGAACTGCGCACGGTGCGCGAGGAACTGCCCGCGTATGTGGCGGCGGGCTGGCTGACGCCCGGGGAGCCGTACGCGCTCGGCTCGATGCGGGCCCGCCGGACGGCCCGTCAGTACGCCCGGCACCACCTCGGCTCACCGGGCGGACGGCAGGTGGCGCAGTACGAGGCGTACGCGACCTCGCTGGCGTTCCTGCGGCACCGGGGGCGCAGGGGCCGCGCCGGCGCGGACTTCGTCGTACGGGAGCGCGAGCTGCTGCACGAGCTCTGGGCCCGGCGCGAGGCGGCCCGCCCGGCACTCCGGTACGCGGTGAGGACGACTGCTCCCGCACCGCAGTACTACGGGCCCTACGGGTCCTTCGGGCACTACGGGTACGGCGTCCAGGGACTTCCCGGCGGCCGTCCCGTCCACAACCCGTACCGCACATGAGGAACCGGCAGCCCTGACGTCGGGGGGTTGTCGTCAGGACCGCCGGGGATTCGGGAAGTCCTCGGGCGATGTGCGCGCCGGGGCGCACGGCCGGGGACCTCCCGGGTCGTCAGGGGTTGAGGCCCTTGCTCTGGAGCCAGGCCATCGGGTCCACGTCGCCGTCGCCGGTGTGCACCTCGAGGTGCAGGTGCGGGCCGGTGACGTTGCCGGTGGCACCCACGCGTCCGATCACGTCACCGGTGTTGACCTGCTGGCCGACACTGACGTTGATCGAGGACTGGTGGGCATACCAGACCTCGGTGCCGTCCTCGAGGGTGAGGACGGTGCGGTAGCCGTAGGAACCGCTCCAGCCGGCCTCGGTGACCGTGCCGGTGTGGACGGCCTTCAGCGGGGTACCGGTGGGAGCGGCGAAGTCCAGGCCCGTGTGGTAGCCGGAGGACCACATGGAGCCGGCCTGTCCGAAGACGGAGGTGAGCGTGTACGAGGAGGTCGGCAGCGTGTACTGGCGGGCCAGCTCGGCGAGGCGCTCGGCCTCGGCCTTCTTGCGGGCCTCCTCCTCCGCGGCGGCCTTCTCGGCGGCGGCCTTGGCCTCCGCCTCCTTCTCGGCCTTGGCGGCGGCTTCGGCGGCCTGCTTCTCCGCGGCGGCCTGCGCGGCCTCGACGGCCCTGGCCTCGGCCTGGTCCTGCTGCTGCTCGGCCTGCGCCATGATGCGGGCGCGCAGGGCCTCACCGGCGTCGGCGGTGCCCTCGGTGGTGTCGGCCGCGGTGGTGCCGATCGAGCTGAGCGGGGACGCTGCCTGCGGCGTCTCCTCGACGGGCTCCTCGCCCGGCAGGAAGGAGCTGACGGAGGGCAGGTCGGGCATGGAGATGGCGACCGGCGGCTTGCCGGACTGGGCGCTGGCCATACCGCCGGCACCCACGGCGGCTATGACGCCGACGCCGAGGACGGTGGAGCTGCGGGCGAGACCGCCGCCGCGCTGCTTGGAGACCCGGTGCTTGCCGCGCACGGGACGGACGGAGTCCGCGGTGGGGTTCCACTCCTCCCACGGGCCGTCGTCGGTGCGGGGACCGCCGTAGACGAAGGTCTCGGTGTCGGCGGTGCGCTGGCCCGGCACGAACGGGGCTTGCGGGACAGGCGGGTTGGACGCCACGTGGGCGTGCTCCTTTCCTTCCTTCTCGCCTACCGGGTTAGCTGACGGGTTCGGAGCAGGAAGGTCTCCTACGCGCGTATATCTGCCGATTTCGCGGCGGATTACGCCCGATTCACCCCAAGTTGGTGGTTCCCCGGTTCCCTTGCGGGATTCGGCGCGTGCGCACGGAGCCGCCTCTTGTGACGGCTGGGACGACCGCGCTGCGTTATCGGACGTTAATAGAACCCGGTGCCTAATTCCAAGCCGTTCCGCTTGATCATTACAGTTTCTGGCCAGAACTTTCGGCCCATGAACGGCCAAAAACGGGCGACTTGACCGCGACTCGGTACCGTCCCAGTTTCTGACGGTGACTCAGATGTTATGCGGAGGGCAGTCGTCCGATCACCTGGGGTGACATCGGCCTCTCTCAGGTCCGCCCCCGCGCCACCGCTCCCGGCCGCCGTACGGCGAGCAGCGCCATGTCGTCGCCCAGCGCGCCCCCGGTGTGCCGGCGCACCTCCTCCACGACGGTCTGGAGCAGCCGCTCCGGCCCGCGGAAGACCCGGCCGGCGAGCCGCGCCGCGGGGTCGTAGAACACCCCCTCGGCGTCGCGCGCCTCGGACAGCCCGTCGGTGTGGAGCAGGAGCGTGGCCCCGGCGGGGAAGGGCCGTTGCTCGGCCCGCACCGGAAGGGGCTCCAGGTCGCCGAGGCCCAGCGGCAGCGCCGCGACACGGGGCTCCAGCGTGTGCAGGGTGCCGTCGGCGTGCAGCACGAGCGGGGGCGGATGCCCACGGTCGAGCAGGCGTACGATCCCGTCGCCGTGCGGGAGTTCGGCGAGCACGGCGGTCGTGAACCCCTCCTCGGCCTCCGGCCCGAGCCGCCGCCCCACATCGCGCTCCAGGGCCCGCTCCAGACGCTGGGCGACCGCCTCCAGCGTGGCCTCCTGCTCGGCCGCCTCCCGGAACGCCCCGATGACGACCGCGACCGCGGACACCGCGCCCATGCCCTTGCCGCGGACGTCCCCGACCACGAGCCGTACGCCGTGCGGGGTGTCCTGCACGGCGTACAGGTCGCCGCCGATGAAGGCGCCCTGCTGTGCGGCCTCGTAGCGGGCGGCGATCTCGAAGCGGCCGATCCGTCCGGGGGGTTCGGGCAGCACCGCGCGCTGGGCGGCCTCGGCGATCTCCCGCACGGAGGCGAGCCGCTCGCTGCTGCGGCGCACCAGGTTGTTGATGACGACGGCCAGGAAGGCCACGGTCCCCACGGTGATCTCCTCGGTGACCGACTCGGCCTCCAGCGCGATGCCGAGGAAGGCGTGCACCACCACCACGACCGCGAGCGCGACCAGGCCGGTGAGCAGCGTGCCGCGCCGGGAGTAGAGCGGAGCGGCGACCAGGGGCGCGGCGGTGAAGAAGGGGGCGGCCGTGTGCACGGAGGGGGTGAGCCAGTCGTAGACGGCCCCGACGCCGATCAGCAGGGCGGGCAGGGCGCGGACGAACGTCCGGGTCCAGGAGACCCGCCGTCGTTCGGCGGGCGGCGGGCCGACGCGCCGGCCGCGTGCACCGGCGCCCCTCTCCTCACCCGGCGCCACCCTGTCTCCCGCAGCCTTGGTCGCGGGCCGCCGCTCGGCCGCGTCCGTCCAGGGTCGCGGCCCCGGGCGGGGGCGGCGAGCGGGGGCGGTCCGACCGGGGGAGAAGGGGAGGGGGAAGCGAAGGGAGAACGACTCAGGGCCGGTGTCCGCATGGACACCGGCCCTGAGTCTTCAGTAGCGGGGACAGGATTTGAACCTGCGACCTCTGGGTTATGAGCCCAGCGAGCTACCGAGCTGCTCCACCCCGCGTCGGTGAAACCAGTGTACGCCATCCGCGGGACCGGACGCACAACGGTTGCTCCCCACCCCCGCTGAGCGGCCTTTCCGCCCTTCGGGGGAGCGGTCCGGGCCCTGCCTCCGCAGGGGCCACGGGCCCTTCAGGAGATCAGCCCAGCAGATGCAGATTGGGCGCCTTGGCCGACTCCTCGTACGCGGGGAGCACCACGACGTCGACGCCGTGGGCCGCGAGCAGTCCGCTGCCGTCGGCGGCGGTGACGAAGGTGTCGGGCTCGCGCCAGGCGGTGACGACCCGGCGTACGCCCGCGTCGAGGATGAGCCGGGCGCAGGGGGCCGGGCGGGAGGCGCGGTGGGCGCAGGGCTCCAGGCTGGAGTAGACGGTGGCGCCGGGCAGCCGCGGGTCGGCCGGGTCGATCTTGGCGAGTGCGGCCTCCTCGGCGTGCGCGACGGGGTCGCCGCCCTCGCGGGAGTGGCCGCGGGCCAGCTCGGTGCCGTCGGCGGCGACCACGACGGCACCGACGCTGAACGCGGTCTCCGAGGGCGGGCACAGCGCCGCCAGCTCGCAGGCCAGGGCCAGCCAGTGCCGGTCGGCGGGCACGGCGAGGTCCGTGCCGCCCGGCTGCGTGGGCTCGTAGCGCATCAGGACCACGTCCTCGATCCGCCGGCTCTCCGCCAGCCGCAGCCGCCCGTCCTGGTATCCGCCGGGCCCGAACAGCCGGGGCGCCCCGGGGTCGCCGACGAACAGGGGCGCGAGGACGAGCTGGAGCTCGTCGGCCAGCTGCTGCTGGAGCAGCTGGGTGTGCACGGTGCCCCCGCCCTCGACCATCAGCCGCCGCACTCCCCGTACGTCGTGCAGATGCTCCAGTACGTCCCGCCAGTCGAGCCGGTCGCCGAGGCCGACGATGTCGGCGGGGACGCCGGCCCGGGTGGCGCGCTCGGCACCCTTGTCGGTCGTGTACAGGACCTTCTCGCCGCCGGTGTGCCAGAAGCGGGCCTCGGGGTCGAGGTCGCCGGTGGCGCTGACGCAGACCTTGAGGGGGAACTCCGGCTGTCCGGCGGCGAGGCGCGCGGCGCGCCGTTCGGCAGAGTTGACCAGCAGCCGGGGGTTGTCGGCGCGCAGGGTGCCGGCTCCGATCAGGATCGCGTCGCAGGAGGCGCGTACCTCGTCGACGCGGTCGAAGTCGGCCGGTGAGGAGAGCAGCAGTCGGTCCGGGCCGGTGTCGTCGAGGTAGCCGTCGAGGGAGACGGCGGCGGAGAGCAGGACGTACGGGAACGGCATCGGCGCGGTCTCTCTCGGCAGGCGACTTGGTTCAAGTTTTAAGCAAACTTACACTGGTGGCATGACGACCCGCTGGCTCACCCCCGACGAGCAGCGCGCCTGGCGCGCGTACGTCGCCGCGACGCACCTCCTGGAGGACGCGCTGGACCGGCAGCTCCAGCAGGACGCCGGCATGCCTCATCTGTACTACTCCATCCTGGCGACTCTTTCCGAAGCTTCGGACCGCCGGCTGCGCATGACGGACCTGGCCGAGGCCCTGAAGATCACCCGCAGCCGGCTGACCTACGCCGTCACCCGCCTGGAGAAGGACGGCCTGGTCGCGCGCGAGGGCTGCCCGTCCGACCGGCGCGGCAGCATCGCCGCCCTGACGGGCGAGGGCATGGCCGTCCTGGAGCGCACGGCGCCCGGCCATGTGGAGACCGTCCGCACCCACCTCTTCGACCTCCTCACGACCGACCAGGTACGCCACCTGGAGGAGATCTGCACCCGGATCAAGGGCGGCCTCGAGCAGGCGCCCACAGAGGAGGTGCCGTGGCTGCGGCGGTCGTGCGGGGCGCGGGAGGAACAGCAGGGGGTGCGGGGGGAGCAGTAGGGGCGCGGGCCGAGCGGTAGGGGGCGTCGGGCAGCCTCTGGACGCGCCCGGCCGGCGAGGCGTGCGGGAGCCGCGAGGCACACCGGGCGTGTGAGGCGCGCCACACCCTAGTTGCTTCAACTTTCAAGCAGGAGTAGCGTCACCGCCAGAACCTGTGCTTCAAATCTGAAACACACGGCTGGACCGTCCCACCGGGCAGGTCCTCGCCGACGCCGGACGGAGACCCAGATGCCCGACACCCCCGCCGCCACCCAGCGCGCCCGCGTCCGCGTCCCGCTGAGCTTCCCCGACGGCTACCGCGTGGACGCCGAACTCGTCACCTTCCACGGTCTGGCCGACGGCGCCGAGCACCTCGCCGTCGTCCTCGGCGACCCGGCACCCGGCAGCACCCCGCTGGTCCGCCTGCACTCCGAGTGCCTCACCGGGGACGTCTTCGGCTCGGCCCGCTGCGACTGCGGCCCGCAGCTGCGCGAGGCGGTGGAGCGGATAGCGGCCCGCGGCGGCGTCCTGCTCTACCTCCGCCAGGAGGGCCGCGGCATCGGCCTCTACAACAAGCTCGACGCCTACGCCCTCCAGGACCAGGGCCTCGACACCTACGAGGCGAACGCCGCCCTCGGCCTCCCGGAGGACGACCGCGACTACACCGCCGCCGCCCAGATGCTGCGCGCCCTGGGCGTCACCGGGCTGGACCTGCTCTCCAACAACCCCGACAAGGCGGACCAGTTGCGCGACCTCGGCATCACGGTCCACGAACGGGTGCCCACCGGCGTCTTCACCACCGCCCACAACGTCCGCTACCTGCGCGCCAAGGTCCTCCAGACCCAGCACACCCTGCCGCTCGCGGAACTGGCGAAGGTGACGGCGGGCTGAGCGCGGCGCGGGCGCCCCCTCCGCCGCGGCACTGGGCGCGGCGCGACCGCTCCCTCGGCTCGCGGCGCTGAGCGGGGCGCGACCGCCCCGTCGGCCAGGAAACCACCTGCGTGGTGCCCGGCGGCCACCGATACTGGACGGGCCAGAGGAACGCCAACGCCCCTGCCCGGACAGCGAGGTCCCGTGCCGCCCTCCCGCTCGACCCGCCACAGCTACGACACCGTCGCCGACCGCTACGCCGCCGAGATCGCCGGGGAGCTGGACGCCAAGCCCCTCGACCGCGCCCTGCTGAACACCCTGGCGGAGCTGGCCGGCGACGGCCCGGTCCTCGACGTCGGCTGCGGCCCCGGCCATGTCACGGCCTACCTGGCCGACCGGGGCACCCGCGTCAGCGGCCTCGACCTGTCACCGGGGATGTGCGCGGTGGCCCGCCGCTCGACCGGCCTGCCCTTCGCCGCCGCCGACATGACCGCCCTGCCCGTCCGTTCAGGCTCGCTGGCCGCGCTGCTGTGCTGCTACGCCCTGATCCATCTGACCGGACCGCAGCGCGCGGTGGCGTACCGGGAGTTCGCCCGTGTGCTGCGCCCCGGCGGGCACGCCCTGCTCGCCTTCCACACCGGCGACGCCGACACCGCGCCGGGCGGCTCCCGCCGGATCACCGACTGGTGGGACCACGAGGTCGACCTCACCTTCCACTTCCTCGACCCCGACGACGAGACCCGGGCCCTGGCCGAGGCGGGCCTGACCGTGACCGCCCGTCTGGACCGCGCCCCGCACCCCGGCACGGAACACGCCAGCCGACGGACGTATCTGCTGGCCCAGCGCCCGCCCGCCCCCTGACACGGGTACGTCAGGCCGCCGGCCCGTCCGTCGACGACGACTCCTTGCCCGGCGGGGCCGGCTGCTGGGTGAAGGCCACGAGATGCCAGGAGCCGCCCTCGCGCGTCACGGTGAACGTGTCCCGCACGACCTCGCCCGTCGCGTTCCCGGCGACGAGCCGGGCCGAGCCGGTGTCCGGGCCCATGTAGTCGCCGATCTCCACCTGCCTGATCCTCCACCGCCGTCCGCCTCGCTCGGCGAGGATCCGGGCGGCCTCCCGCCGCGACCAGGCCTCGTCCTCGACACCGCCGACCGCGATCAGCGCGGTGGCGTCACGGGAGTTGAGCGCCTCGACGTACGCCTCGACGGCCTGCCGGGCCCCGGCGGAGGACGGCGGGCCGGCCTCGCCGTCCCGGGACGAGCACCCGGCGGCGAGGGCAGCGGCAGCGACGGCCGACAGGGCCAGGAGACGTCGACGTTCCACAGCACACTCCTCACGGTCCTCCGGCGGGCGAACTGATCGGCCGGCCAGGGGCGATGGACGCACCCCGCGGCGTACGCACGCTCCCGGGACGAGGGCCGACCGGTCGAGGCCGGCTTCCTCTCAGGAGTCCCGGTGCGTACGGGACGTTCCGCCGCGGCGGGTTTCTGATCCCGGAATGTCCTGTTCCTGAGCGGCGGGGCGCCCCCGGCCCTCGACGCAGGCAGGACCGCACTCCCGGGACGCCCGGCCGCGGGCCCCCGCATCGCCGCCGCACCGCTCGGGCGGAACCCCGGAAACACTGCGGCGGGGGGGGGGGGGGAGGGGGGGAGAGGGGGGGGGGGGGGGGGCAGAAAGGGGGGAACAACCCCCACTTCCCTAGGGACCGTGGGGACCGAAACCACAACAAACAGAGTAAAAACCCC
>NZ_JBVJGZ010000054.1:0-23778 GCF_055587025.1 Streptomyces sp. NPDC048600
CCCCCCCCCCCCCCCCCCCCCCCCCCCCCCCCCCCCCCCCCCCCCCCCCCCCCCCCCCCCCCCCCCCCCCCCCCCCCCCCCCCCCCCCCGCCGCTGTTTCCGCCCGGGTGAGGATGACCTGGCCGAGAGGGATTGTCAGTGCCGGGCCCTACAGTCACCGGCATGGCGACTCTTCCCAATCCGCTGCCCGCGCTGGCGGCGGACCCCAGCGGGCGTTCCCTCGGGCTCCAACTGCCCCCGGGCAGGCTGTTCGACGCGACGGACGACGGTCCGTGGCACGAGCCGCTGATGTGGCACGCGGGCATACCCGCCGGGCCCGGTCACTGGGCCTCGCTGGGCGGGTCGGCGGCCCAAGTCGGCCTGCTGCCGGTCCTGGTCGACCTCGCCGACCGGCAAGGGGGCCCGGAGGAGTGGCAGTTGGCGCCCGGGGACGTGTCCTACCCCGGGGACCACGACGCCGAGGACGTCCTCGCGGAGTACTGGGAGGGCGACGACGACTACTGGGACGACGATCTCGCCGATCGGCTGGAGCCGTTCGGCCCCGACTGGCCGGGCCTCGCCCCCGCGGCCCGCGTGACGGCAGAGCCGGGCGCGTGCGCGGCCCAGGTCGCCGACGCGCTGTGCGACGGCACCCACCAGTGGCTGGGCAGCCCGCATCTGGCCCTCGTCCCGGCCCGCCGCTCCGCCGACATACCCGCCGCCCTGGGCTGGACCGGCCCGCTGAACCACGACAACGACGTGGCCCGGATCTGCGCGGTCCTGCGCTCCTGGGAGGACCGCTTCGGCATACGCGTGATCGCCCTCGGCTTCGACACGCTCACGGTGTCCGTGGCCGCCCCGCCGGCCGACCTCGAAGCGGCCGAGGCGTTGGCCGCGGAGCACTACGCGTTCTGCCCGGACAACGTCACGCAGACCGCTTCGGGCGGCCTGCGGGAGTACGCCAAGAGCCTGGTCGGCGAGCGCGTCTGGGTCTTCTGGTGGGACTGACCCCCGCGCCCTACGCGCCGCCCCCGAGCCCCTTCGCCAGCCGGCGCAGCCCCTCCGCGATCTCCTCCGGGGTCTGCGTGACGAAGCACAGGCGCAGGGTGGAGCGGTCGGGGTCGGCGGCGTAGAAGGGCGCGCCGGGGACGTAGGCCACGTCGTGGCGGACGACCTCGGGGAGCAGGGCGGTGGTGTCGTAGGAGTCGGGAAGGCGGGCCCAGAGGAACATGCCGCCCTCGGGGCGGTTCCAGGCCGAGCCCTGCGGGAGCGCCGCCGGAAGGGACGCGAGCATGGCGTCCCTGCGCTCGCCGTACACGGCTCGCACCGTGGCCACGTGCGCGTCGAGTACGTCGAGGTAGCGGGCGGCGGCCAGCTGGTTGAGGGTCGGGGTGTGCAGATCGGCGGCCTGCTTGGCGACCGCGCAGGCGCGGCGGAGCGCGGCCGGGGCGCGCAGCCAGCCGAGCCGCAGCCCGGGGGCCATGATCTTGGAGAAGGAGCCGAGCAGGACGGTACGGTCGGCGGCCCCGTCGCAGGAGGCGATCCACGGCACGGGTTCGCCGTCGTACCGCAGCTCGCCGTACGGGTCGTCCTCGATGATCCACAGTCCGTGCCGCGCGGCCACCGCCGCCACGGCGGCCCGGCGGGCGGCGGGCATGGTGCGGCCGGTGGGGTTCTGGAAGGTGGGGACGGTGTAGAGCAGCTTGGGCCGTTCCCGCGCCACGAGATCGGCGAGGGCCTGGGGGTCGACGCCGTCGTCGTCCGTCGGCACGCCGACGACCCGCGCGCCCGCGAGGCCGAAGACCTGGAGGGCGGCCAGATAGCAGGGGTCCTCGACCAGGACGGTGTCACCGGGGTCCAGCAGGGCCGTGGCCAGCAGGGACAGGGCCTGCTGCGAGCCGGTGGTGACCAGCAGGTCGTCGGGTGCCGTCGGCAGGCCGCGCCCGCTGATGCGGTCGGCGAGGGCCGCGCGCAGGACGGGTTCGCCCTCGGTCGTGGAGTACTGGAGCGCCTGCGCGGGGGTCCGCTCCAGGACCTCGTGGAACGCGGCGGCGATGCCCTCGCGGTCGAACAGCTCCGGCGCCGGGAGCCCGCCCGCGAAGTTGATCACCTCGGGGCGGGCGGTGACCGCGAGGATGTCGCGTACCGGCGACCCGCCGATCGCCGAGGAGCGCGCCGAGAGGGGCGGGAGGGACGCGGGAGCGACGGCTGCGGTCATGGCAGAACTCCTTGGGCTGCGGTACGGCTCGTGCCCGCAGCCTAGGGAGTCCGTGTCGCCTACAACTTCCTTTTCGCGATGTGGACTCGGGGTTACCGCTCCGCCGCGATCATCCGGGCCGCCTCGACGGCCCAGTAGGTGAGGATGTTCCTGGCCCCGGCCCGCTTGATACCGGTGAGGGACTCCAGGATGGCCCGGTCGCGGTCGATCCAGCCCTTCTCGGCGGCGGCCTCGATCATCGAGTACTCGCCGGAGATCTGGTACGCGGCGACCGGCAGGTCCACGGCGTCGGCGACGCGCGCGAGGATGTCGAGGTAGGGACCGGCGGGCTTGACCATCACCATGTCGGCGCCCTCCTCCAGGTCCAGGGCCAGCTCCCGCAGGGCGTCACGCGCGTTGGCGGGGTCCTGCTGGTACGTCTTGCGGTCACCCTGGAGCGAGGAGCCGACAGCCTCGCGGAAGGGGCCGTAGAAGGCGGAGGCGTACTTGACGGTGTAGGCGAGGATCGCCACGTCCTCGCGCCCGATCTCGTCCAGGGCGTCCCTGATGACCCCGATCTGGCCGTCCATCATGCCGCTGGGCCCGAGCACGTGCGCGCCCGCGTCGGCCTGCACCTGGGCCATCTCGGCGTAGCGCTCCAGGGTGGCGTCGTTGTCGACGCGCCCCTCGGCGTCGAGCACGCCGCAGTGTCCGTGATCGGTCGTCTCGTCGAGGCAGACGTCGGACATCACGAGAAGGTCGTCGCCGACCTCGGCGCGCACGTCCCGCAGGGCGACCTGGAGAATCCCGTCCGGGTCGGTCCCAGGAGTGCCCAGGGCGTCCTTCTTCGACTCCTCCGGCACGCCGAACAGCATGATCCCGGAGATCCCCGCCTCCACGGCCTCGGCGGCGGCCTTCTTCAGGCTGTCCCGCGTGTGCTGCACGACCCCGGGCATCGCCGAGATCGGCACGGGCTCGCTGACGCCCTCCCGCACGAAGGCCGGGAGGATGAAGTCGGCCGGGTGCAGGCGGGTCTCGGCGACCATGCGGCGCATGACGGGAGTGGTGCGCAGCCGCCGCGGTCGCGTGCCGGGGAAGGATCCGTACGTCGTCATGCGGCCTACGCTACGCCCGTCCCCGCACCCCCTTTGCCGACTGCCCGTCGGAGCCCGGCCCACCTGAGCAGCGCAAGGCACCACCCTCGAAGGGGCGCGGGGCCGGCCCCCAAAGGGGCGCGGGGAACTGCGCGGCAAGCCACGACGCCGCCGCAGCCGAAAGACCACGCACGCCCCCTAAAAGGGGCGCGGGGAACTGCGCGACCAGCCACGACGGCGCCGCAAGCCGAAGAACCGCCCACGGCACACCCAGCGGAGCGCCTACGCGGCGCGAGGCCGCACCCCGCCCCCTGCCGCCTCGCGCTCCCGGCACTCGCGGCACAGGCCGGGCTCCGGCGCGCGGAAGGGACGGTCACAGCCGTCGCAGTCCTGGAAGCGATGGGGGCGGCGAGGGACGTCCGGGATGCCGTCCGTCACGACACGCGGGGCGGGGACCGCAGGCAGAGGCGC
Organism: Streptomyces sp. NPDC048600; assembly: GCF_055587025.1. Classification (NCBI taxonomy): domain Bacteria; kingdom Bacillati; phylum Actinomycetota; class Actinomycetes; order Kitasatosporales; family Streptomycetaceae; genus Streptomyces; species Streptomyces sp. NPDC048600. The sequence continues at coordinate 3,742 of NZ_JBVJGZ010000054.1, forward strand.
GGGCAGCAGTTCGCGCAGCCGGTACCCGAGCACACCGGCCGGGTACCGCATGTCCTGCGGCAGATCGTCGGTCAGCACCCGATGGACGACCAGGGCCGAGGCCCCGCGCTCGAACCAGGCCGTGACGAGCGGGGCGAGCCGCGACAGGTCCCGCTGGGTGAGGACGAGGCGGTCGTCGCTGCGGCGGAGGCCCGCGAGGAGGGCGACGGCTCTGTCGTGGCGGGCGTCGAGGGGGGCCGGTTGCGCAGGGCGGCTCGGCGGCGGCACAGGTGCCTGCCGGGCCGCCCGCGCCTTCGCCACCGGAGCGGAAGCCGCAGGGGCAGGGGCAGGCGGCGTGGCTCGGTCCGCGCCCTGGTCCGCGCCTCGGTCGTCCTCCTGAGGTGCCTGCCGGTCGTCCCCCGAGCGGCGGACCGCGGCGCTCTTGCCGCGGGAACGGGCGGCGGGAAGGCTCACGGGCGCCGGGGGCGCTTCGGCGACACCAGGAGTGTGGTGCGCGTACGTGCGGACGAACAGCCGCCCCTTCTCCGTACGCTCCCGCGCCCGCACCAGATAGCCGTGCGTCTCCAGCTCCCGCAGGGCGAAGGTGATCCGGTCCCGCCCCTCGGGGAAGCGGTCGGCGAGGCTGCGGATGTCGACGGGGGAGCCCTCGGGCAGCGAGAAGATGTGGGCGGCCAGCCCGATCGCGGTCAGCGACAGCTCGTGGTGCTGGGCGAGGTGGTTGCCGACGACGGTGTAGGTGCCGGACTGGTACGTCCGTACGTGGGTGACCCCGGACGGGGTGTCGGATCGCCGAACTTCCTCGTTCGGACGCGCGGCGGGACTAGGCTTGGAATCAGCCATGGGGAAGCTCTCTTCTTCCTCGATGGTGAGGCCCTCGCACTGGGATTGCAGTCCCGGCGGGGGCCGAATTCGTTTGTGGGGCTGTGGAGTTGTGAGCGGCTCCTGTGCCGAGAATGCACGCCCGGACCACCGACACGCCAGCCGCACCGGCCAGGTTCACCCAGCCGTGTGACCGGGGTGAGGTTTGGTTGGTTGGTAGGTTTTTACCTGGGGTTTTTAGTCTTTTACCGCCCGCCGCACCGGCGCCCGGAACACCGGCCGACGGTGTCGCGGACTCCGGGGTGGCGGCCTCCGAGGATCACGGAAAGTCCCCGGGATCGGGCCCCAGATCGAGTTCCGCCCACACCGTCTTGCACGGCACAGGCCCCGACCGCACTCCCCACCGGTCCGCCAACTCCCCGACGAGCAGCAGCCCGTAGCCCGACTCCCCGGGCTCCGGCCCCTTCGCCCCGGCCCGGCTCGGCCACTGATCGCCCCGGGCGTCGGTCACCTCCACTCGTAGCGTCTGGGGCGCGAGGAGCGAGAGGGTGAGCCGGAAATCGCGCCCGGGGACCCGCCCGTGCACGACGGCGTTCGCGGCGAGTTCGGCGACGACGAGCCGCGCCGGGTCCATCGGCAGCTCCCACTCACGCAGTTGCTCGACCGCGAGCAACCGCGCGAGACGGGCGCCACGCCGGGTGGCGGACAACGGCAGGGAGAAGCGGCCCCGGAGGGCCTGATCGGTTTGCTGATTCACATCACTCAGCGTGAGCTTGCCTGCGTAACCTGTGAAGAAGAGTGGCCCGTGCGGACGGTGGCTGTCCGGGTGGCGTCCGCTCGCGTACGGGCAGTCCGGGGTGACAGGGGCCGGGCCAAGGCGGTTACCGGAAAGAACCGGCGAAGGGCGACGGACATGAACGACTGGGAGGCGGGCCCGGAGACGGACGAGGAAGCCGGGGCCTTACTACGGGCCGTCCAGCGGCAGTTGAAGCTGTGGCGCGAGGCGTCGGGCCTCACCCAGGCGGAGTTCGGGGCGACGATCGGGTACGGCGAGGAACTGGTCTCCTCGGTGGAACGGGGTCGGCGGATCCCCCGCCCCGAGTACCTGGACCGCGCCGACGAGGCGCTGGGCGCGCACGGCAGGCTCTCGGCGCTGAAGGAGGACCTGGCGGAGGTCCGGTACCCGAAGAAGGTGCGCGATCTGAAGCGGCTGGAGGCGGACGCGGTCGAGCTGTGTGCGTACAACAACTCGGTGATTCATGGGTTGTTGCAGACGGAGGAGTACACACGAGCCCTCTTCGACCTGCGGCGCCCATCGTTCGCCGAAGAAGAGGTCGAGCAGCACATCGCAGCCCGACTAGCGCGCCAAGAGGTCCTCGGTCGAACCGGGGAACAGCGCGTCTTCAGCTTCGTCCAGTGCGAGTCGACGCTTCGCAGGCCCATCGGGGGCAAGATGGTGGTTCGACAGCAGCTCGAACGACTGTTGGAGGTGGGGCGGCGGCGAAACATGGATCTCCAGATCCTGCCGCTCGACCGCGAGGAGAACTCCGGAACCGACGGCTCGTTCAGGCTCCTCAAGCTCAGGGACGGAGCAACCGTCGGGTTCAGCGAGGGGCCTCTGAGCAGCCGAGTGACCACCGACCCCAAGGAAACGACGATCCTCGACATCCGCTACGGCGTCATCCGCGCCCAGGCGCTCAGCCCTCGGGAATCGTTGTCCTTCATCGAGAAAGTACTGGGAGAGACGAACACATGACGCTCAAGGCTTCCGAAGCCCCGACTGGGCTGGAGTGGATAAAGAGCAGCCACAGCACAGCAGACGGCCCCGACTGCGTCGAAGTCGCCGCCACCCCCGGCCACATCCTCGTCCGCGACTCCAAGAACCCCGACGGCCCTCGCCTCACCCTCACCCCCACCGCCTGGGCGGCCTTCCTGCCGCTGCCCGGCACGCGCGGTCGCTGAAACGCCAGGACCCCGCCCTCTCACTCAAGAGAAGGCGGGGTCCGGGCGCACTGCCTGGTGGCGTCGGCCTGGTTACGTCGCCGCGCGACGCCGCCGCGCACCCGGGCGGCGTTCGCTCGGCCGCGTCACAGGATCCCCGGCCTCCACCGCGGCGGCGCGCCGCTTCATGCCGAAGTCGGCCAGCGCCTCCGCCAGCTTCAGGGCGGACGGCTCCGGGGCCATGACGTCGACGCGGAGCCCGTGCTCCTCGGCGGTCTTGGCCGTGGCCGGGCCGATGCAGGCGATGACGGTGACGTTGTGCGGCTTGCCGGCGATGCCGACGAGGTTGCGCACGGTGGAGGACGAGGTGAACAGCACCGCGTCGAAGCCGCCGCCCTTGATCGCCTCACGCGTCTCCGCCGGCGGCGGCGAGGCGCGCACGGTCCGGTAGGCCGTGACGTCGTCGACCTCCCAGCCCAGCTCGATGAGCCCGGCGACGAGCGTCTCGGTGGCGATGTCGGCGCGCGGCAGGAAGACACGGTCGATCGGGTCGAAGACCGGGTCGTAGGGCGGCCAGTCCTCCAGCAGCCCGGCCGCGGACTGCTCGCCGCTGGGCACCAGGTCGGGCTTCACGCCGAAGGCGATCAGGGCCTTCGCCGTCTGCTCACCCACCGCAGCCACCTTGATACCCGCAAAAGCCCGAGCATCAAGGCCGTACTCCTCGAACTTCTCGCGGACCGCCTTCACCGCGTTGACGGAGGTGAACGCGATCCACTCGTAGCGGCCCGTCACCAGGCCCTTGACGGCACGCTCCATCTGCTGGGGCGTGCGCGGCGGCTCGACCGCGATGGTCGGCACCTCGTGCGGGACGGCGCCGTAGGACCGCAGCTGGTCGGAGAGCGAGGCGGCCTGCTCCTTGGTGCGCGGCACGAGGATCTTCCAGCCGAACAGCGGCTTGGACTCGAACCACGACAGCTGGTCGCGCTGGGCGGCGGCGCTGCGCTCCCCGACCACGGCTATGACCGGCCGGCCGCCGTCCGGGGACGGCAGCACCTTCGCCTGCTTCAGCGTCTGCGCGATGGTGCCGAGGGTGGCGGTCCAGGTGCGCTGCCGGGTCGTCGTACCGGCGATCGTCACGGTCAGCGGGGTGTCCGGCTTGCGGCCCGCCGAGACCAGCTCGCCCGCGGCGGCGCCCACGGAGTCGAGGGTGGTGGAGACGACGACCGTGCCGTCGGAGGACCCGACCTCGGTCCAGCAGCGGTCGGAGGCGGTACGGGCGTCGACGAACCGTACGTCCGCGCCCTGCGCGTCCCGCAGCGGGACACCGGCGTACGCGGGGACGCCGACGGCGCTCGCGATGCCGGGCACCACCTCGAAGGGCACACCCGCGGCGGCGCAGGCGAGCATCTCCTCGGCGGCGTACGCGTCGAGTCCGGGGTCCCCGGACACCGCACGCACGACCCGCCTGCCGCCCCGCGCGGCCTCCATGACAAGATGTGCCGCATCCCGCACCGCGGGAGCACCAGCGGTTGTTGACACACCGTCAACAGCCGTCTGCTGAGGCGTGCCCACGCCCGGACCGGCATCCGACGAGGGATGCGTGTCCGGGTCGACGACGGCGACGCCCGGCCTGGCGTGCGTCCGTACGACGTCGAGCACCTCGTGCTCGGCGACGAGAACGTCCGCGTTCGCCAGCGCCTCGACGGCGCGCAGGGTCAGCAGTCCCGGATCCCCGGGTCCGGCACCGAGGAAGGTGACGTGCCCGTGTTCCGGACCGGCGGGAAGGGTGGTGGGGCTCAATGTGCTCGCTCCCCCATCAGACCGGCCGCGCCCTGGGCGAGCATCTCGGCCGCGAGTTCGCGACCGAGCGCCATCGCCGCCTCGTGCGTCTGGGGCACGGGACCGGTGGTGGACAGCTGCACCAGCGAGGTGCCGTCGGTGGTGCCGACGACGCCGCGCAGGCGCATCTCCTGGACAACATGCCCGTCGGCCGTCAGGTCGGCCAGCGCGCCCACAGGGGCGCTGCAGCCGGCCTCGAGGGCCGCGAGCAAGGATCGCTCGGCGGTCACGGCGGCCCGGGTGAACGGGTCGTCGAGCTCGCCCAGCGCGGCGATGAGGTCCGCTTGATCAGCGGTGCACTCGATCGCCAGGGCCCCCTGACCGGGGGCCGGAAGAACGGTGTCGACCGACAGGAAGTCGGTGATCTCCTCGGCACGGCCGATCCGGTTCATCCCGGCGGCGGCCAGCACGACCGCGTCGAGCTCCCCGTCGTGGACGTACCGGATGCGGGTGTCGACGTTGCCGCGGATCGGCACGGTCTCGATGTCGAGGCCGTGGGCGCGGGCGTACGCGTTGAGCTGCGCCATGCGGCGCGGCGAACCGGTGCCGATCCTGGCGCCGCGGGGCAGGTCGGTGAACTTGCGCGCGTCCCGGGCGACGATCACGTCCCGCGGGTCCTCGCGCGGCGGGATCGCGGCGAGCGCGAGCTCCTCGGGCTGTGCGGTGGGCAGGTCCTTCAGCGAGTGCACCGCGAAGTCGACCTCCCCCCGCACGAGCGCGTCCCGCAGGGCGGTGACGAACACACCCGTGCCGCCGATCTGCGCGAGGTGCTCGCGCGAGACGTCGCCGTACGTGGTGATCTCCACGAGCTCGACGGGCCGTCCGGTCACCCGGCTCACGGCCTCGGCCACCTGTCCGGACTGGGCCATGGCGAGTTTGCTGCGCCGTGTTCCCAGCCTCAGTGCCTTCTCACTCATGCCGGCCCTCGGTTCTTGTCGGTGGTGCTGTCCTCGGCGCGGGAGACGGCGGCCACCGTCTCCTGGTCGAGGTCGAACAGGGTGCGCAGGGCGTCCGCGTACCCGGCGCCGCCGGGTTCGGCCGCGAGCTGCTTGACCCGTACGGTCGGCGCGTGCAGCAGCTTGTCGACGACGCGCCGCACGGTCTGGGTGATCTCCGCCCGGTGCTTGTCGTCGAGGCCGGGCAGCCGGCCCTCCAGCCGCGCGATCTCACCGGCGACCACGTCGGCGGCCATGGCGCGCAGGGCGATGACGGTCGGCGTGATGTGCGCGGCGCGCTGCGCGGCGCCGAACGCGGCGACCTCGTCGGAGACGATCCGGCGGACCTGGTCCACGTCGGACGCCATGGGGGCGTCGGCGGAGGCCTCGGCGAGCGACTCGATGTCGACCAGTCGCACCCCGGCGAGCCGGTGCACGGCGGCGTCGATGTCGCGCGGCATCGCGAGATCCAGCAGGAACAGGCTCGGCTCGGGGCGCGGCGGCTCGGCCACCGGCTCCGGCCTGCGCCGCTCGGGGATACGGCCGACGGTGGCGGCGGTCGCGGCGAGCGCGGTGATCAGCTCGGCGTCGGCCTCCGGCGTGCGCCGGGCGCCCTCGCGGCGGACGGCGGAACCGCCGGCCCAGGCGGCGTGCTGCTCCAGCGTCGCCGCGTCCATCCCGGCGACCGCGGCCTCGCCCATGACGGAGAAGCCCGGCTGTACGGCGGTCAGGTCGAGCGGGCAGGACTCCTCGGCGGGCGCCGGCCTGCGCACGTCGGTCCCGCGCGGGGCGTCCGCGGTGATCCGCTCGGCGGGGGCGCCGGTGCGGCCCTCGACGGCGGCGGCGACGGCCTCGGCGTCCAGGACCAGGCTCGTGGCGCCGGTACAGGAGACGACGACGTCGGCACGTGTCAGCTCGGCCGGCACCGATTCCATCGGTACCGCCCGGGCCACCACGGCCGAGCCTTCGGCGTCCCCGGCCTCCCCGAGGATCTGCGCGAGCCGCTCCGCCCGGTCGAAGGTCCGGTTGGCGACGACCACCTCGGCGACCCCGGCCCGCGCGAGCGTGGCCGCGGCCAGCGAGGACATCGACCCGGCGCCGATCACCAGCGCCCGGCGGCCGTGCGCCCAGCCGGCGACGTCGGCGCCCGCGGCGAGCTGCTCCAGGCCGAAGGTGACCAGGGACTGCCCGGCGCGGTCGATGCCGGTCTCGGAGTGGGCGCGCTTGCCGACCCTGAGGGACTGCTGGAACAGGTCGTTCATCAGCCGGCCCGCGCTGTGCATGTCCTGCGAGCGGGCCAGGGAGTCCTTGATCTGGCCGAGGATCTGGCCCTCGCCGACGACCATCGAGTCCAGCCCGCACGCCACCGAGAACAGGTGGTGCACGGCCCGGTCCTCGTAGTGCACGTAGAGATACGGGGTGAGCTCGTCGAGCCCCACTCCGCTGTGCCGGGCGAGCAGCGTGGACAGCTCGGCGACCCCGGCGTGGAACTTGTCCACGTCGGCGTAGAGCTCGATGCGGTTGCAGGTGGCCAGCACCGTGGCCTCGCTCGCCGGTTCGGCGGCGAGCGTGTCCTGGAGCAGCTTGACCTGGGCGTCCGCGCTCAGCGCGGCCCGCTCCAGCACGCTGACCGGGGCGCTGCGGTGGCTCAGTCCGACGACGAGGACGCTCATGCCGGCATCACGGCGGGTACGTCCCCGTCGGGTCCCTGCTCGGCGGACTGCTTGCGGGCGGCGGCCGGGGCCGCGGCCTCGGCGGCGCTCTCCTCGCCGGCCTTGCGCTGCTCGTGGAAGGCGAGGATCTGAAGCTCGATGGAGAGGTCGACCTTGCGCACGTCGACACCGTCCGGAACGGTCAGGACGGTCGGCGCGAAGTTGAGGATCGAGGTGACTCCGGCGGCCACCAGCCGGTCGCAGACCGGCTGGGCGGCACCGGCGGGCGTCGCGATCACACCGATCGATACGCCGTTGTCCTTGATGATCTTCTCGAGCTCGTCGCTGTGCTGCACCGGGATCCCGGCGACCGGCTTGCCGGCCATGCCCGGATCGGCGTCGATGAGCGCGGCGACGCGGAAGCCGCGGGAGGCGAAACCGCCGTAGTTCGCGAGGGCGGCGCCGAGGTTACCGATACCGACGATCACCACGGGCCAGTCCTGGGTCAGGCCCAGCTCGCGGGAGATCTGGTAGACGAGGTACTCGACGTCGTACCCCACACCGCGGGTCCCGTAGGAGCCGAGGTAGGAGAAGTCCTTGCGCAGTTTCGCGGAGTTGACGCCCGCGGCCGCCGCGAGTTCCTCCGAGGAGACCGTGGGCACCGAACGCTCGGAGAGCGCGGTGAGGGCTCGGAGGTACAGCGGAAGCCTGGCGACGGTGGCCTCGGGAATCCCTCGGCTACGGGTCGCCGGTCGGTGAGTTCGGCCAGTTGCCACGGTGCTCCTGCGGGTAGAGCGGGGCTGTAGGCGGTCATACGTCCCCGGACCGCCCCGTCGACAGCAGGCTATGTCTTTGTGAACGCGTGCACAAAGATGGTGTCCGATTTGCCCGGCCAACGTGACCGGGGTCACGCGCCCCCGGCGCACCTGCGGGGAACCGGCGCACACCAGCGCTCGTTCCTTGCGTCCTGGGGGCAAAACCGCACACTCTCCTCAACGATCCATGCCCCCGGGTCCTGCTCACCGTCGATCCTAAGTGACTTTCCGGACGACTTGGACTGGTCGGTCAGTGACTTGTTCCTCAAGCGGGGCTCGACCGTGTGCGGTGTCACTCGGTGAGGGCCCGGCGCAGGCGGCCCTCGTCCACGCGCCAGAAGGTGTGCTGCTCACCGTCGACCAGGACAACCGGAATCTGCTCCCAGTACTGACGGTGCAGCTCCGGGTCCTCGTCGATGTCCTTCTGCTCCCAGGGCACACCGAGTTCCGCGCACACCTTCTCGATCACGACCGCCGCGTCGTCGCACAGATGACACCCCGGCTTGCGGATGAGGGTGACGAGCCGGTCCTGCGGGGCCCTGGAGGCCGCCTTGCGGCGAAAAATGGGACTCATACCGGCCATTGTTTAACGACGCGGTCGCGGAGAGTTCACAGCCTCCAAACCTCGGAGGTCCGGCGGCTCCGAACAGAATGGCTATGCTCACGCCATGGCCGCTCTCGGATGGCTCACTTCCCGTAAGCGCTCCGCCACGGCGCGGAGCGTGCTGGCAGGCGAGGCCTCGGCCGAAGCCGCGCGCAAGTCGGTGCCCGAAGCCCAGGTGGCGGAGAAGGCGTCACCGGAGGAGCCGGAGTTCCCGGTCCTCGGCGACGACAGGGCCGCGGCCTTCTTCGACCTCGACAACACCGTGATGCAGGGCGCCTCGCTGTTCCACTTCGGGCGCGGGCTGTACAAGCGGAAGTTCTTCGAGACCAGCGACCTGGTGCGGTTCGCCTGGCAGCAGGCCTGGTTCCGGCTGGCGGGCAGCGAGGACCCCGAGCACATGCAGGACGCCCGCGACTCCGCCCTCTCCATCGTCCAGGGCCATCGCGTCGCCGAGCTCCAGTCCATCGGCGAGGAGATCTACGACGAGTACATGGCCGAGCGCATCTGGCCCGGCACCCGCGCCCTCGCCCAGGCCCACCTCGACGCGGGCCAGAAGGTGTGGCTCGTCACCGCGGCCCCGGTGGAGATCGCCCAGGTCATCGCCCGCCGCCTGGGCCTGACGGGCGCGCTGGGCACGGTGGCCGAGTCGGTGGACGGCGTCTACACCGGCAAGCTGGTCGGCGAACCCCTGCACGGCCCGGCCAAGGCCGAGGCGGTACGCGCCCTCGCGGCCGCCGAGGGCCTGGACCTCGGGCGCTGCGCCGCCTACAGCGACAGCCACAACGACATCCCCATGCTCTCCCTGGTCGGCCACCCCTACGCCATCAACCCGGACACCAAGCTCCGCAAACACGCCCGGACCCAGGACTGGCGCCTGCGCGACTACCGCACGGGCCGCAAGGCCGCCAAGGTCGGCATCCCCGCCGCCGCGGGCGTCGGCGCGGTGGCCGGCGGCACAGCAGCAGCCATCGCCCTGAGCCGCCGCCGCCGCTGACCCAGCTGCAGGCATGCGTGCCGCTAGGGGCGGCACGGGTGGGCGCTGGGGGTGCCCCCTCCGGGGGAGGCACCTCGCTGGCGCCGAGTTGCGCACCGCCCCGCCCCCGCCACAACCGGACAGCGCCGAACAAACTCACTCCGCCCCAACCCCACCCCACCACGCAGCAACTTGTCCGCGCCCTGCCACAACACGCCCCGTATCCACCCCGAATACGAGCCAAATCGATCAACAATCTGTCACTCTGCGCCACCTGACCGAGCGCCAATCGGTTACAGAAGCGACGTAATCGATGATTTGAGCAACTCGGTGTAGCAGGGCCTGCACGAAGCGTTATTCTCCTCAGACGCAAACCGGTACCTCTCCGTCGCTACGACGGGTGAACGGTCCCGTACTGCACGTGATGGAAGCTCTGCCTCTGGGAGTCCCGTGTACCCACACGTCGGGGTTGACGCCTCGGGCCTGGCTACGCTGCGCGCAACGGTCCTCGACCTGTTGCGCGGCTTCGTCCCCACCGCGTACGCCGTCCCCGCCTTCGCCACCGCGCCCGCTGGCCCGTGCTATGCACTGGCCGAGAGCGGCGCCGCGGTCGGCAGACGAGGACGCTCCGCCGGCGCCGCCACCACCGCACGCCGCCCGGCCGCAGACAGTGACAGCGCCCGGATGATGGACCTTGTCGAACGCGCCCAGGCCGGCGAGGCCGAGGCGTTCGGCCGGCTCTACGACCAGTACAGCGACACCGTCTACCGGTACATCTACTACCGCGTCGGCGGCAAGGCGACCGCCGAGGACCTGACGAGCGAGACGTTCCTGCGCGCCCTGCGCCGCATCGGCACGTTCACCTGGCAGGGCCGCGACTTCGGCGCGTGGCTCGTCACCATCGCCCGCAACCTCGTCGCCGACCACTTCAAGTCCAGCCGCTTCCGGCTGGAGGTCACCACCGGCGAGATGCTCGACGCCAACGAGGTCGAGCGCTCCCCGGAGGACTCCGTCCTGGAGTCCCTGTCCAACGCCGCGCTGCTGGACGCCGTACGCCGGCTCAACCCCCAGCAGCAGGAGTGCGTGACCCTCCGCTTCCTCCAGGGACTGTCCGTCGCGGAGACCGCCCGGGTCATGGGCAAGAACGAGGGCGCCATCAAGACCCTCCAGTACCGCGCCGTCCGTACGCTCGCCCGGCTGCTCCCGGACGACGCGCGCTGACCCCCATCCACCGCCACCCTGGGTGACGACAACTCACGGCGAGTGAAAGTCCGTTGACTTCTCGATCCGATCATCCGCCGTCCGTAACCCAAGTGCCGCGCCGCTCGTTGTGCGGGATGCAGGCTCCCTGTGGTCACGCCCGAACCGAGCCCGATCACCCAATCGGGTGGCAGCGGTCGCGGGCGTGCAACCCCAAGGATCCCCAGGGAGTCGACCGTCATGACGAGAGGAGGTGCCGCCAGTGATCGCGAACGTATCGGCGCACCGGCGGGCGAACGCCTTCGCCCAGGCCCTGGAGGAACAGTCCGAACAGGGCTCGGCGGCCGATCAGTCCGAGGCACCGGCTCCGGCACCCGCGCGGCAGGCCGAACCGGGAAGCCTGCTGGCGCTCGCCGCCGGTCTGGGTGAACTGCCCAAGCCGGTGCTGGACCCGGAGGTCAAGGTCGTCCAGCGGGCCCAACTGGTGGCCGCCATGGAGGCCATGCTCCGGGCGGGCACCGCGGGAGGCGAGGCGACGGACCCTTCGATGCCCGAGCAGCGTCGGGCCAAGGGCGCACACCGGGCGACATCGCTCGGCAAGTTCCGGCCCCGCACCCGGCTGGCCAAGGGCCTCACCGCGGGCGGACTGAGCGTGGGCGTTGCCGCGGGCGCGTTCGGCGGAGTCGCCGCTGCCAGCTCCGACGCCTTGCCGGGTGACTCGCTCTACGGCCTCAAGCGCGGCATCGAGGACTTCAAGCTCAACGTCCTGGCCGACGGGAACACCGAGCGCGGCGAGGTCTATCTCGACCACGCCTCCACCCGCCTCAGCGAAGCCCGCCGGCTGATGGAGCGCGGCCGCAGCGGTCCCCTCGACCACGAGTCGCTCGGCGAGGTCCGCCGCGCGCTCTCCGGTATGCGGCACGACGCCGCCGAGGGCCACCGCCTGCTGCGCGAGGCGTACGAACGCGACCCCGACTCGCTGGGCCCCATCCAGGCGCTCTCCGCCTTCTCGCGCTCCCACCGCGAGGTCTGGGGTGCCCTGCGCGACCGGCTGCCCGTGCAGCTCGGGGACGTGAGCCAGGAAGTGTCGTCGGTCTTCGACGCCATAGACCAGGAGGTCGCCCCGCTGGAGTCCCTCCTCCCGCAGTCGCCCGCCCAGGGCGGCGGCACCGGCGAGGGCAGTCGGCAGGGCGGTGGCCCGTCGGTGTCCACCGGCACCTCGGGCACCGGCCAGTCCGCCGCACCCAGCGCGGGCAGCAGCGCCCCGGACAACGGCGGTACCGGCGGCCCGAGCAGGTCGGCGGGCTCCGACTCCGACGAGGGCCTCCTCGGCGGCGGCACCGGCGGTCTCCTCGACCCGCCGCAGAGCACCGGCACCGCCTCCCCGTCCCAGAGCAAGACGCCCACCGCGGAACCGGACGTCACGCTGCCGCCGCTCCTCCCGGGCCTGCTGCCCGGCCTGGGCATCGACAGTCAGGACGCCGAGTAGCGCCGCGGCGCGCCGCCACAGCGACGAGGGCGCCCCTTCTCTCCGGAGGAGGGGCGCCCTCGTCGTCGTACCGGCTCGATCAGGTCCTCGTCGACGGGCCCGGTCAGGTCCTGCTCGTCAGAAGAACACCGACCTGCGCTGGACCAGCAGCTTGTACAGCGTGTGCTGGATCTGTTCACGGACCTGGTCGGTCAGGTTGAACATCAGCATCGGGTCCTCGGCGGCCTCCGGCGGATAGCCGTCCGTGGGGATGGGCTCGCCGAACTGGATCGTCCACTTCGTCGGCAGCGGGATCGCGCCGAGCGGGCCCAGCCACGGGAAGGTCGGGGTCAGCGGGAAGTACGGGAAGCCGAGAACCCGGGCCAGGGTCTTGGCGTTGCCGATCATCGGGTAGATCTCCTCGGCCCCGACGATCGAGCACGGGATGATCGGAGCGCCCTTGCGCAGCGCCGTCGACACGAACCCGCCCCGGCCGAAGCGCTGGAGCTTGTAGCGCTCGCTGAACGGCTTGCCGATGCCCTTGAAGCCCTCCGGCATCACCCCGACCAGCTCGCCCTGCCCCAGCAGCCGCTCGGCGTCCTCCGCGCAGGCCAGGGTGTGCCCCAGCTTGCGCGCGAGCTCGTTGACCACCGGCAGCACGAAGACCAGGTCCGCGGCGAGCAGCCGCAGATGCCGGCCCGCCGGATGGTGGTCGTGCACCGCGACCTGCATCATCAGGCCGTCCAGCGGAAGCGTGCCGGAGTGGTTGGCGACGATCAGCGCGCCGCCCTCGGCCGGGATGTTCTCCAGCCCCTTCACCTCGACCCGGAAGTATTTGTCGTACACCGGGCGCAGCAGGGACATCAGGACCTGGTCGGTGAGCTCCTCGTCGTAGCCGAAGTCGTCGACCTCGTAGTCCCCGGTGAGCCGGCGGCGCAGGAACGCCAGGCCGCTCGCCACGCGCCGCTCCAGGCCTCCGGGGCCGTCCTCCTCGGGCCGCGGCGTCGCCTCCGTCGCCTCCTCAGGTGTCACCGGGGCATCGTCCCCCGCCGCCGGCCTGGTGTGCAGGGGCTGGACCTCGTGCACCGGCGCGGCCTGCGCGCCCTTGAGCCTGCTCCCCCCGCCACGGCGCCGCGCGGGCCGCTGCACGGCACCCCCGCGGGACCGGTCGTCGTCGAACGGAATGACCTTGGCGTCCGCCATCGTTGCTGCGCTCCTCAGTTGGCGCTCTGCGTCGGGGAGTGGCCGCCGCCCGCGAAGGGCAGCGCGGCGATCCGGTCCACGGCCCCCGCGACGGCCTCGGGCGGCAGCAGCCCGGGGCCGCGGCCGCGTACGAAGTCCGCGAAGGTCTCGGCGGTGGTGTACTTCGGCTGGAATCCCAGTGTCTCGCGCATCTGCGCCGTCGACACGACCCGGCCGTGGGTGAGCAGCCGGATCTGCTCGGGCGAGAAGTCCGTCACCCCCAGCGTACGCACGGCCGTACCGGCCCAGGTGACGGCGGGCAGCAGCAGCGGCACGGTGGGGCGGCCCAGGCGGCGCGCGCACTGCGAGAGGAGCAGGACGCCGTCGCCGGCGACGTTGAAGGTGCCGCTGTTGAGCGTGCCGCGCCGGGGCTCGTGCGAGGCGATCCGCAGCACCTCGATCACATCGTCCTCGTGGACGAACTGCAGCCGCGGGTCGTAGCCGAAGACGGTCGGCAGGACCGGCAGCGAGAAGTACGAGGCGAGCGGCGAGTCGGCGCTCGGGCCGAGGATGTTGGCGAACCGCAGCACGCACACCGCGACGTCCGGCCTGCGGCGGGCGAAGCCGCGCACATAGCCCTCGACCTCGACGGCGTCCTTCGCGAAGCCGCCGCTGGGCAGCGACTTGGCCGGGGTCGTCTCGGTGAACACGGCCGGGTCGCGCGGCGCCGAGCCGTACACGTTCGTACTGGACTTCACCACCAGGCGCTTCACCGTCGGGGACTTCTGGCAGGCGCCCAGCAGTTGCATCGTGCCGATGACGTTGGTCTCCTTGACCGTGGTCCGGCTGCCGCTGCCCAGCGCGGTCGCGGTGACGTCCATGTGGACGACCGTGTCGGCGCCCGTCTCGGCGAGCACCCGCGCGATGGTGGGCTGGCGGATGTCGGCCCGGATGAAGTCCGCGCCGCCCAGATGGTGCTCGGGTGGCACCGCGTCCACGGCGATGACCCGGTCCACATCGGGGTCACGCTGGATCCGTCGTACGAACCGGCCGCCCAGCCGTCGGGCCACTCCGGTGACGAGCACGACCTTGCCCAAGTTCAGCGCCTTCCTTCGGCCTCACGGTTCTCTGGCTCGTACCCTGCCGTGTTCCCCCCGTGCGGCCAACCTAGCGGGTCGATGTTGCGCTGTGATGACCCCCCGATGCGTGACGTGACGAGAAAGTGCGGTCGTACCACCATGCGGGCGGGGGTGTGGTGTGTGCGTATGCATGCGGATCGGGCGGGGTGGTCCCCTGCTCCCGAGGCGGTCGCTGCCGTCGGGTGGGGTTCGGGGCCGTGCGGGGCCGGTGCGGGACCGTGCGGGACCGTGCGGGGGCTGTCGAGGGCCGTTCCGGGCCGTGGAGCGTCTCCGGACATGCGTGTGGCCCCCCACCAGATGTGGGGGGCCACAGCCACGCCATGCCGGCCTGCCACTACAAGTGGCGGCCCGCAGCGCTTACTTCTTGTTGCGACGCTGAACGCGCGTGCGCTTGAGCAGCTTGCGGTGCTTCTTCTTGGCCATCCGCTTGCGCCGCTTCTTGATAACAGAGCCCACGACTACCCTCGCTCACTTCTCATCACTCGGTGTTTGGGCGCCATGGGCCCACACGACCTACGAGGGGCTAGCCTACCCGCCCGAGCGCTGAGGTCGTAATCGAGGCGAGCGAGGAGATCCACAAGCGACCGGTATTGCCCTGCCATGCCCGGAACGGATCTCCTCGCGGAGGGGTCGTCAGGCGGTTTCCACCCCCACGTAACTGTCACGCAGATATTCGTGTACCGCTTGCTCCGGGACGCGGAAGGACCGCCCCACCCGGATCGCGGGCAGATGACCACTGTGCACCAGCCGGTACACGGTCATCTTCGACACTCGCATCACCGAAGCGACTTCCGCCACGGTGAGAAACTGAACCTCGTTCAGAGGCCTCTCGCCAGCTGCAGCCATGACACACCTGAACCTTCCGCACTCGACGGCCACCGGCTTCCCCTTCCGGTGACTCTTCGTCGTTGCGTGCTCACTCCCCAATGTAGGGGCGGGTGATGCGAGTGGGGAAGAGGTGCACCCATCGGCGCCCTACTGTGACAGACACGCTCGATTGAGTACGTAGCGAGTAAGCGGACGGTAGTAAGCGGACCGCACAGCGTCATCAAGTGGAACGGCCACGGATACGACGCCCTCGGCCTCGCCCACGAAGAGCGCGGGGTCGTCGGTGTCGGCCAGCCCGATGGCCTCGAACCCCAGCTGACCTGCTCCGCAGACCCAGCCATGGTCTCCGATCACCAGCTCCGGGAGCGGGCCGCCGGCCTCCGCGGCGGCAGCGAGCGCGGTACGAACCGGCAGTGGTGAGTGTGTGTGTGCGCCGGTCGCACAACCGGGGCTCCCGGGGCGGGACTTCCGGACCAGCGCGACTCCTCGTACGTAGTCGAGGGTGTGGGTGCGTAGGCCGAACCGGGTCGTTATGTCGATACAGCGACCCGCCGCCGGGGTGAGGACAGCACAGCCTGCTGTCGACAAAGCGTCTGCGAGAGTGGCGTAGAAGCCCAGCAGGCGGTGGGGGTGACCGGTGCCGAGCAGCACGGGTGCCCTTCGCCTGGCGGCGGCGCCGACCCGGTCCGCGAACGCGTCCAGCGCGGTGAGTGTGCGGTGCGGGTCGATCACATCATGCCCCGAAGTGCGGGCCGGATCGGCCGGAACTCCGCACTTCTCCGCCATGAGTGCGATCAACTCCCGTATTCCCCATGCGCATTCGGGGTCGAGACCGATCAGCACGCGGGGGTCGCGGGCGGCGAACAGGCGGTAGCTGCGCAGGCTCTCCTCCCGTGACGTCGCCACCGCCCCGGCGATCCGGGCAGCGAGAAGATGCTCACGCAGGGCACGGCGGCTCACCATGACGGCGATGGTGACGCCTCCCGCCCCACCCCGCGCCCCAAACCCCGGAACTGCGCACGGTTGGCGTAACGCCGGGGCCGTGGGTCGGGTGCGGGGCCGCCCGTGGCCGTTCGCGCAGTTCCTCGCGCCCCTTGGGGGGTGGCCGATCTGCCTGGTTCGGGTGCGGGTGCGGGGTTGCGCGTTCCGTAGGTGGGGGGTGCGGGGCCGGGGCGAGGGGTATCCGTCCTCGGTCCGCCGGACTGGTTGCTTGCAGGGGTTCTGGTGTTTGACGGCGGCCGCTGCGGGCGGACACCCCCCGCCCCGTCCCCTCCCCGCCGTACGCGGCGCCGCTGCGGGCATGCGTGCCGCTAGGGGCGGCACGGGTGGGCGCTGCGGCACCTCGTCGCGCCGAGTTGCGCACCGCCCCGCCCCCAGCCACGACGCCGTGGAGCCCCACAAGCAGGCCCGGCCTCAGCCGACCTCCTACGCCAGCAACCCCCGCAGGGGGAACACCGCCCGTCGGGCGGCGAGGACCGCCTGGTCCAAACGGTCGCCCGGGTCGTACCCGGCCTCCCAGCCGGCGAAGCCGACAGGCCACCGCCCATCAGTCATCCGCAGAGGCCCCAACTGCCGCGTACGAGCAAACACCTCCTGCCGCCAGCTCTCAGGAATCACCGTCTCCGGCGCGATCTCCCGCCCCGCGGCGATCCCCACAAGATGCGTCCAGGACCGCGGCACCACGTCCACCACCGCGTACCCACCCCCACCGAGCGCGACCCACCGCCCGTCGGCGTACTCGTGCGCCAGCGAATGACAGGCCACCTGAACCGCCCGCTGCGCGTCCAGCGACACGGCGAGATGGGCGAGAGGATCCTCGAAGTGCGTGTCGGCCCCGTGCTGAGTCACCAGCACCTGCGGCCGGAAGTCGGCGATCAGCTCGGGCACCACGGCGTGGAAGGCCCGCAGCCACCCCGCGTCCCCCGTCCCCGCGGGCAGCGCGACATTCACCGCGCTACCCTCCGCGGACGCGGCCCCCGTCTCCTCGGGCCACCCGGTCTGCGGGAAGAGCGTCCGCGGATGCTCGTGCAGCGAGATCGTCAGCACCCTGGGGTCCTCCCAGAACGCCGCCTGCACCCCGTCCCCGTGGTGCACGTCGACGTCGACGTACGCCACCCGCTCCGCCCCCAGCTCCAGCAGCCGCGCAATCGCGAGCGAGGCGTCGTTGTAGACGCAGAAGCCGGCAGCCGCCCCGGGCATCGCATGGTGCAGCCCGCCGGCGAAGTTCACCGCGTGCGCCGCCTCCCCGCGCCACACGGCCTCCGCCGCCTCCACGGACATCCCCGCGATCAGCGCGGAGACGTCGTGCATCCCGGAGAACGCCGGATCGTCCAGCGTCCCGATCCCGTACGACCCGTCCGCCGCCCCGGGATCGAGCGACGCCGCCTTCACGGCCTGGATGTAGTCCTCGCGGTGGACCAGCCGCAGCGTCGACTCGCCCGCCGGCTTCGCCGCCACGACCTCCACCTCACGGTCGAGTCCGAACGCGTCGATCAATCGCCGGGTCAGGGCCAGCCGGACCGGATCCATCGGATGCCCCGGCCCGAAGTCATACCCCGTTACTGCCTCGTCCCACATCAGCTGTGCGCGGCCGCTCATGCCCGCCACCGTATCGGTCCGGTTGAGCGGCGAACGACCGGGCATACCCGAGCGTCACCAGCACCAACACCATCGGCACCAGCATCGCCCCGCGGTAGCTCCAGGCGTCCCCGAGCGCGCCCACCAACGGCGAACCGATCAGGAACCCCACATAGTTGAAGACGTTCAACCGCGCGACAGCCGCGTCGGAGGCTCCCGGGAACATCCGCCCCGCCGCCGCGAACGTCTGCGGCACCAGCACGCACAGACCCAGCCCCACCAGCGTGAATCCGAGCAACCCCAGCCCCGCCCCGGGCGCCGCCGCCACCACGCCGAACCCGCCCGCGGCCACCAGCGTCCCGCCCCGTACGACCGCCACGGCCCCGAACCGCCGCACCCCGAAGTCCCCGAGCGCCCGCCCCACGAGCGTGGTCACCATGTACACGTTGTACGGAAGCGTCGCCGCCTGCTCCGAGCTGCCGAGCACGTCCTGGAGATATTTCGCACTCCAGTTGGACACCGTCGAGTCCCCGATGTACGCGAACGTCATCACCAGACACAGCGGCAGCAGCAGCTTGAAGGCCACACCGCGGTCCCCACCGCGGTCGCCGCCCTCGCCGCCCTTCGCGGCCGGGCCGCTGTCCCCGTCGACGTACCACCGGCTTCCCACCAGGCACAGCGGCACCAGCAGGCACACCACCGGCAGATACGACGCCCACAGCGTCAGCTCCCAGTGCGCGCCCGCCCACGCCAGCGACGCCCCGAGAATCCCGCCCAGGCTGTACGCCGCGTGAAACCCGAGCATGATGCTGCGCCCGTACGCCCGCTGGAGGCTCACCCCGAGCATGTTCATCGAGGCGTCCAGCGCACCGACGGCCAGCCCGAACACCGCCAGCGAGACAGCCAGTTCGGCCATACGGTCCCCGGTCCCGACCCCGAGCAGCGCCAGGAGCACGACGGGCTGGGACCACCGCAGCACCACGCCGGCCGGGACGCGCCTCACCAGCCACTCGGTCCCCACACTCCCCGCGCCGGCCAGCACCGGCACGGCGGCGAGGAAGGCGGGCAGCAGAGCGTCGGAGACGCCGTACCGGTCCTGGATGGCCGGAATACGCGTCACGAGCAGAGCGAAGGCGACGCCCTGCGCGAAGAATCCGAACGCCAGCGAGGCCCTGCCGCGGCGCAGCACATCAGTCATGGCGGGCAGCGTAGGGCCCCGTGGTCCACCTGGATACGGGGAAGTTGAACTTTGCTCAGCTTTGGATCTCGCAGCTTTGGATCTCTATGCGAGCAGCCCGTCCAGTTCGGCCATGGAGGAGAACAGCCCGGTCGCCGCCGCCAGCTTCGCGGCCGGGGTCATCGCCGTGAATCCGTAGACGTCCATCCCCGCCGCCACGGCCGCCTGGACGCCCAGTGGGCTGTCCTCCACGACCGCACAGCGCTCGGGCGCCACCCCCATCCGCTGCGCCGCGTGGAGGAACAGGTCCGGTGCCGGCTTCCCTCGCCCCACGTCCTGCGAGCTGAAGATCCGCCCGTCCTCGAACCAGCGGTCGAGCCCCGTCGTCCGGTGCCCCACCCGGATCCGCTCATGGCTCCCCGAGGAAGCCACGCAGTACGGCACCCCGTTCTCGGCCAGTCGTGCGAGGACCTCCGCGGCCCCGTCCACCGGCTTCAGCTCCCGCTCGAACGCCTCGAACACCCGCCCGTGGAAGACGTCGTCGAACTCCGCCGGCAGCCGCTGCCCCGTCCGCTCCTCGATCAGATCGTGGATCCTGTGCATCGCGGACCCCATGTAGTCCCGGACGGAGTCCTCGTACGTCGTCGGATGGCCCACCTCGGTCAGGTTCTCGGCCAGCAGCCGGTTGGATATGGGCTCACTGTCGACGAGCACACCGTCGTTGTCGAAGATGACGAGGTCATAGCGCATACCTTGAGCCTAAACGCAGAAAACCCCGCACCGTAATCGGTGCGGGGTTTTCTATAAGAATTGTTCGGCGGCGTCCTACTCTCCCACAGGGTCCCCCCTGCAGTACCATCGGCGCTGTAAGGCTTAGCTTCCGGGTTC
>NZ_JBVJGZ010000055.1:0-23266 GCF_055587025.1 Streptomyces sp. NPDC048600
GTTCTGGTGTCTGACGGCGGCCGCTGCGGGCGGACACCCCCCGCCCCGTCCCCTTGCCGCCGTACGCGTCTTTCCGCCGCCGCGGGCTGCGCGCCCCGCCGCCGCTGCGGGCATGCGTGCCGCTAGGGGCGGCACGGGTGGGCTGGGGGTCCCCCCTCTGGGGGAGGCACCTCGTCGCGCCGAGTTGCGCACCGCCCCGCCCTCAGCCACCGCCGGGCGGTACCTCGCTGACGCCGAGTCGCGCAGCGCGCCGCGCAGACCGTCAGAGCCGCCCGATGTCACCGCGTGGCATACGAGGCGCCCGCCGCGCAGGAGTACGCCCGCTGAGAAGAATCAGCCGGGCGGCCCGATGCCGCTGCCCGGCATACGGCTCGAGCAGCCGCAACATCGCGTCGTCGTCGGCGTGACGATCCCCCGCCAGGGCCCACCCCACGATCCCGGGCAGATGAAGATCCCCCACGGTCACGGCATCGGGCGCCCCATGACTGCGCTGCACGGTCTCCGCGGAGGTCCAGGGCCCGACCCCGGGCACGACCTCCAGCCGAGCCCGCGCCGACTCGGGCGTCATCGACATGGCCTCTTCCAGCCGCGAGGCCACGCGAACCGCCCGCAGAATCGTCGACGCGCGCTTGTCGTCGACACCGGCGCGATGCCACTCCCAGGAGGGAATCAGCGCCCACGTCCGGGCCGCGGGCATCACCCACAGCCGCCCACCCGCCGCAGGCCCCGGCGCCGACTCCCCGAACTTCCGCACCAGCAGCCGCCACGCCCGGTACGCCTCGTCGACCGTGACCTTCTGCTCGAGGATCGACGGGATCAGCGACTCCAGCACCAGCCCGGTCCGGGTCAGCCGCAGCCCGGGCCGCCGATGCCGTGCCGCGGCCAGCAGCCGATGGCGTGGAGCGAAGGCGTCCGGGTCGTCGGCCGAGCCGAGCAGCTCGGGGAGCCCGCCGAGGAGCCAGTCCGCCCCGGGCCCCCACGCCTCGCCCCGTACCTCACCGCCGCCGCACGCGGAGACCCGCAGCGTCCCCGGCCCGGCGGGCGTGCGGCTGGCGCGCCAGACCGAGCCGTCGGACAGGGCGCGGAACGTCGGGTCGGCCGGACCCCGGCGCAGCGGTCCGAGGACCAGCCCGAGATCGACGGGGCCGGCGGGGACGTACGTCCGCACCCGTCCTGGCCCCGCGGCCGGCCTGGGCACACCGCCGGGTACGGCGACATGGCCCCCGCGCACCGTCGTACGCGTGGGGCGTGGAGCGAAGCGTCCAGCCACGAGTGGTCCCTGGGAAGCCGGTCAGGTTCTTCGAGCGTACGAGCCCCGGCGCGGCGGCGGGGGCCACTCGGGCATTGAGGTGCGCCACATGTCAGCGCACCTCGACGAACGCCTCCGAGTCCCGGTCCGCGCGCGGGCGGGGCGCCTCGGCGGGGTGGCCGACGGCGACCGCGCCCATGGGGTCCCAGTCCTGCGGCAGCTCGAGGACCTCGCGCACCACGTCACGGCAGAACATGGTGGAGGACACCCAGGCCGAGCCCAGCCGTTCGCCGGCCAGGGCGACGAGGAAGTTCTGCACGCCGGCGCCCGTGGCGACCACGAACATCTCCCGCTCGGCCCCGTCGCGGCGGGCGTCGCCGTAGGTGTGGGAGCCGTCCATCACGAGGCAGGGGACCACGAGGTAGGGCGCGTTGCGCAGGACGTCGCCGCGGCGGACGCGCCGGGCGATGGACTCCTCGGTCCTGCCGTCCCGGCGCAGATCGGCGATCCAGGCGTCGCGCATCGCGTCGAGCAGTCGGGTACGGGACCCGGCGGACTCGAGGAGGACGAAGCGCCAGGGGGTGGTGTGGTGGGGCGCGGGCGCGGTGACCGCCGCCGCGACGGCCCGTCTCACCGAGCCGGGGTCGACCGGGTCGTCGGTGAACGCCCGGACGGTACGCCGCTGGGCGACCGCCTCACGGATGGCCTCCGAGGTGCCGAGCCGGAACATGTCGTCCCGGGCGTCCCTGACGAGGGCCCGGGCGCCGGTCGCGGTCTCGCCGGTCACGTGCGACAGGCCGCGGACGACGGCCACCGGCATGCCGGTCGCCTTGCCCTTGACCAGATCGCCGGCCGCGGCCAGTTCGTCGGCCGTGGCCACGACGGTCGCGGCGAGGGGGTTGCCGTGGGCGTCGGTGCCCCCGCGCAGGTCGTCCAGGACGTGCACACCGGCGGCGCCGATCGCGACGTCCGTGAGCCCCGCGCGCCAGGGTCGCCCGAACGTGTCGGTGACGACGACCCCGACGTTGACGCCGAGGATCTCGCGCAGGCCCTCACGGATCGCGCGGGCGGACCCGTCGGGGTCCTCGGGGAGCAACAGGACCGTGCCGGAGGCGGTGTTGGAGGCGTCGACCCCGGCGGCGGCCATGATCAGGCCCTGGCGGTTCTCGACGATCCGCAGCGGGCCGCGGCGGGCCACCACCCGGACGGTCTCGGCGTCGATCGCGGCCTCACGGTCGGCCGCCTCGACGATCCGCCCCTCGGCCTTGGAGACGATCTTGGACGTGACGAGCAGCACGTCCCCGTCGGCCAGGTCCGGCGCGGCGGCGGCGATCATCTTGGCCAGGTCGTCGCCGGGCGCGACCTCGGGCAGTCCGGGCACGGCCCAGACCCGGTAGCCCCGCGCGGACGCCCCGGTCATACGGTCCGCACCTCCTCGGCCAGCGCCAGCGCCTCGCGGGCCATCCGCGCGGTCGCGTCGACGTCGGTCATCATCAGCGGTACGGACCTGCAGCGGATGCCTGCCGCCTCGACACGCTCCACCGAGGCCGCGTCGACGGTGTCCACGAGCCAGCCGTCCAGCAGGCCCGAGCCGTAGTGCTCGGCGACCGCGGCGGCCGTGGACTCCACGCCGACGGCCGCGAGCACCTTGTCGGCCATGCCGCGCACGGGTGCGTCCCCGACGATGGGGGAGAGGCCGACCACGGGCACGCCCGCCTCGGCGATCGCCTCCCGGATGCCGGGCACCGCGAGGATCGTGCCGATCGAGACGACGGGGTTGGACGGCGGGAAGAGGATGACGTCCGCCGCCGCGAGGGCCTCCAGGACGCCGGGCGCGGGCTTGGCCTGTTCCGCGCCGACCGGCACGATCGCCTCGGCGTCCACCGACGCGCGCAGCCGGACCCAGTACTCCTGGAAGTGGATCGCCTTGCGCTCGCCGGAGCCGCTGTCGGGCAGCGTGACGGCCACGTGGGTCTCCACGCGGTCGTCGGTCATCGGGATCAGCCGGACCCCGGGCTGCCAGCGGTCGCACAGCGCCTCGGTGACCGCGCTCAGCGGGTAGCCGGCTCCCAGCATCTGGGTCCGCACGATGTGTGTGGCGAAGTCCCGGTCGCCCAGTCCGAACCACTCGGGGCCCACGCCGTACGCCCCGAGCTCCTCCTTGAGGTGGAAGGTCTCGTCGGAACGGCCCCACCCCTGTTCCTCGTTGATGCCCCCGCCGAGGGTGTACATCACCGTGTCGAGGTCCGGGCAGACCTTCAGCCCGAACAGGTGGATGTCGTCCCCGGTGTTGCCGATGACCGTGATGTCCGCGTCCGGTGCGGCCTGCTTCAGACCGCGCAGGAACCGGGCACCGCCGATGCCGCCTGCCAGAACCACAATGCGCATGGGGCAAGTCTCGCAGGCGGGTCCGACAGCGCGTCAGGCGGTCACGGGGCGCGCCTCGCAGTGGGGGGCCGTGTGCATCGGCATCTCGGTCAGGCCCGGGTGGTAGATGTGGAGGCTGACGGCGGGCTCCAGGGCGTCGTTGACGACCTCGTGGACGTAGCCCGGGGCGAACACCCGCTGGGCGCCGGCCGTCAGCGCACGCGTGGCGCGCCCGCTGCGCTCGGTCAGGGTGCCGTCCAGGACGGTCAGCACACCGGAGGAGCGGCCGTGGTCGTGCAGTCCGCTGCCCTGGCCGGGCACCCAGGACAGCAGCCACACCTCGTAGCCGGGGCCGGTGCGCAGCCGGTGGTACCAGCGGCTGGTGGCGTCGTACTCGACGAGGTGCTCCCACTGGGAGCGGTCGGCGGCGATGGAGCGGGCGAGTCCGACGAACTCGGCGACGGTGGCAGGGTGCTCGCGGGCCGGCTGGAGCAGGTGCTGCACTTCGAGGATGTCGCCGGCGATCTGGAGGTCGCTGTCGCTGTTCATGGGTGGGGTGTTCCTAGGGGGAAGTGGGGGATGGCTGGGTGTCGCGGACCGTCCGCCCGGGTCGCGGGGGACAGGGGAGCCCGGGGTCCGGGCGGCGGGAACAAGCAGCCGAGTCGCGGTGGACTCAGGGTGCGGCCGGAGCGCTCTTCGGGCTCAACAACCGGGACAACAGCAACAGCTACGGCGAACGACGGCAGCACCGAGGGACCCGGCGGCGCGGGTCGGGGTGAGTGCCAAGTTCGCGAGCATGCCCACAAGGACAGCGGTTCACACCATGACTGTCAACTCGACGCCCGGTATGTGGGACATGTTTCACCTCATCCGGTTCATCTGTGTGGTGAAAGGTTTGTTCAACCGCGGGCCGGGACACATGGCGCACAACCGGGCGCTCGGGTCTCGTTGCGATCCCGTGATCCCGCTGTGATCCGGTTCGCTTCGGCGCGCGTGCCGGAACGAGATCGAACGCACGGGCGTCCTTCTCCGTACAGGTCTGTGCGGGGCCGGAGGCCCTCGGGATCCCTGTCTGCATGTCAAGGTTTATGGCGATTTGAACACTTTCCGCATGGCCTTGGTTCCGCAGAGTGAATAAGGGGCCCAATAGCAGATCTCGGCTTGACTCGCCCGGAGCAGCACACTTGTAATTTCACTCGTGTCGTTCAGCCGGAATCGGTAACGGCTACATCACGGGGACGCGAAAGACAGACGAGGGGCGCACATGACCGAGCTGGTGCAGCAACTGCTGGTCGACGACGCGGACGAGGAACTCGGCTGGCAGGAGCGCGCGCTGTGCGCCCAGACCGACCCCGAGTCCTTCTTTCCCGAGAAGGGCGGCTCCACCCGCGAGGCCAAGAAGGTCTGCCTCGCCTGTGAGGTCCGCTCCGAGTGCCTCGAGTACGCCCTCGCCAACGACGAGCGCTTCGGCATCTGGGGCGGTCTGTCCGAACGTGAGCGCCGACGCCTCAAGAAGGCCGCCATCTGAACGAACGTACGAAAATACGGCCCCAACGGCCCGTCGCGAGTGGGTTGTCCACAGGCGGCGGGCCGCTGCCATGCCCAGCCGATAGTGTGGTCGCTCGTCCGAGACGCCCCGCCGTCCCCTCAGCACAAGAGGAGGCGCGGGCGCGTCCACCGCAGTCCAGCGAACCGGGGCCCGTACCTCGATGTCCGTGCACAGCCACACGGCGGCGCAGAACGGCGCCGCCACACCAGAGTTCCCGCGCCATGTCGTGACCGCGGTGATCGTCTCCCACGACGGTGCCCGCTGGCTGCCCGACGCGCTCGCCGGGCTGCTCGGCCAGGAGCGCCCCGTCCAGTACGTCATGGCCGCCGACACCGGCAGCGCCGACGACTCCGCGCAGCTGGTCACCGACGCCCTCGGTCCCGACCGCGTGCTCCACCTCGCCCGCCGCACCGGCTTCGGCCAGGCCGTCGAGGAGGCCCACCGCACGGCCCCCCACCTCTCTCCCGAGGACCTGCCCTATCTGAAGCGGCCCAGCGGCTGGGACCCCGTCACGCGCACCTGGCGCGACGACGCCTACGACCTGCCCGAGCTGCCCCACGGCGAACCCGTCGAGTGGCTGTGGCTGCTGCACGACGACTGCGCCCCCGAACCCGACGCGCTCTCCCACCTGCTGCGCGTCGTGGAGAACGAACGCGAGCTCGGCCGCGACGACGTCGCCGTGGTCGGCCCCAAGCTGCGCGGCTGGTACGACCGGCGCCAGCTCCTCGAGGTCGGCGTCTCCATCGCCAACTCCGGCCGCCGCTGGACCGGCCTGGACCGCCGCGAGCAGGACCAGGGCCAGCACGACCACGTCCGGTCCGTCCTGTCCGTGTCCACCGCCGGCATGCTGATCCGCCGCGACGTCTTCGAACAGCTCGGCGGCTTCGACCGGCGACTGCCCCTGATGCGCGACGACGTCGACCTGTGCTGGCGCGCCCACTCCGCCGGCCACCGCGTCCTCATCGCCCCCGACGCCGTCGTCCGGCACGCCGAGGCCGCCTCCCGCGAACGCCGCGCGGTCGACTGCGCCGGCCGCGCCACCGCCTCCCCGCACAAGGTCGACAAGGCCGGCGCCGTCTACACCCTGCTGGTCAACACCCGCACCGCGACGCTGCCCTGGGTCCTGCTCCGGCTCGTCCTCGGCACCCTGCTGCGCACCCTCGCCTACCTCGTCGGCAAGGTCCCCGGACAGGCCGTCGACGAGATCCGCGGACTGCTCGGCGTGCTGCTGCGTCCCGAGCGGATCATCGCCGGTCGGCGCCGCCGGGGCCGCCCGCAGATCGACCAGGGCGAGCTCGGACAGCTCTTCCCGCCGCCGGGCGCGACCGTCCGCGTCACCGTCGAACAGGTCGCGGGCAACTTCTTCGGCAACACCGACGCCGAGGCGCCCTCCGGCGCCGGACGGCACGGCGGCGCGGTGGAGTCCGGACCCGGTGGCGACGACGCCGACTTCCTCCAGGTCGAGCAGTTCGCCCGCCTCAAGCGCCTGGCGCGCAAGCCCGCGCCGGTGCTGTTCCTGGTCCTGCTGCTCGCCTCGCTCGCCGCCTGCCGCGGACTCCTCGGCACCGGCGCCCTCGCGGGCGGCGCCCTGCTGCCCGCGCCCGCCACCGCCGCCGACCTCTGGTCGCGCTACCTGGACGCCTGGCACCCCGTCGGCGCCGGCGGCACCCCCACCGCGCCGCCCTACCTGGCGATCGTGGCCATGCTGGCCACCGTGCTGTTCGGCTCCACCGGACTCGCCGTCACCGTCCTGCTGGTCGCCTCGGTGCCGCTGGCCGGCCTCAGCGCCTACTTCGCCTCCCGCCCGCTGGTCACCTCCCGTTTGCTGCGCGCCTGGGCCGCCGTCGCCTACGCCTTCCTGCCCGCCGTCACCGGCGCCCTGGCCGGCGGCCGCCTCGGCACCGCCGTCCTCGCCGTCCTGCTGCCGCTCATCGCCCGCGCGGGCGTCGCGGCCGCCGGCCTCGCGAACAGCTCGGGCGCCCGCGGCAGCTGGCGCGCCACCTGGGCGTACGCGCTGCTGCTGACGATCGCCACCGCGTTCACCCCGCTGGTGTGGCCCGCGGCCCTCCTCCTCGGCATCGCCCTGCTCGCCGTGCGCCGCGGCGAGCTCACCGCCTACGGTCCGCGCTTCGCCGTCCAGCTCGGCACGCCCCTGCTGATCCTGGCGCCCTGGTCGCTGACACTGCTGCCGTTCGGGTTCTTCACCGAGGCCGGCCTCGACTACGGCGCCTCGTCCGCGTCCGCGCTCGACCTGCTCGCCGCCAGCCCCGGCGGACCGGGCACCATGGACGGGCTGATGCTCATCGGCATCGTCCTCGCCGCTCTCGCCGCCCTGCTGCGCGCCGAGCGCCGCCCCGCCATCCTCACCGCCTGGGCCGTCGCCCTGGCCGGTCTCCTGCTCGCCGTCCTGTCCAACCGCTCCACCTGGGCGGGCCCGGCCACCCTCGTCTACGGCCTCGCCCTCCTCGCCGCCGCCGTCCTCGGCGCCGACGGGGCACGCGCCCGCGTGGCCGAGCAGAACTTCGGCTGGCGCCAGCCCGTCGCCGCGCTCATCGCCTTCGCCTCCGCCGCGGGCCCGCTGCTGGTAGCCGCCGGCTGGATGATCCGCGGCGCCGACGGCCCCCTGGAGCGCTGGCCCGACGCCCTTCAGGTGCCCGCGTTCGTCGCCGAGGACGGCCCCGGCTGCTCCCAGCCGCGCACCCTCGTCCTCGACAGCACGTCCGCCGCACACGTCGACTACACCCTGGTCCGCGGCTCCGGAGCCCGCCTCGGCGACGCCGAACTCGCCGCCGCTGCCGGGCGCGACGTCCGCCTGGACAAGGTCGTCGCCAACCTCGTCGCGGGCTCCGGCGCCGACCAGGCCACCCAGCTCGGCGACTTCGCCGTCTGCTACGTCCTCGTCCACAAGGGCGCGCCCCGCGAGATCGCCCGCGTCCTGGACTCCACGCCCGGCCTGACCCGGCTCAGCGAGAAGGACGGCGGCGCCCTGTGGCGGGTCGAGCGCGAGGTCGCGCGGGCCATGATCGTCCAGGCCGGGGCCACCGACCCCGAGCCCGTCAAGGCCGGCCCGGTCGAGATCCACACCACCCTCCCGGCCGGGCCCGAGGGCCGTGTCCTGCGCCTGGCGGACAGCGCCGCCGACGGCTGGACCGCCACCGTCGACGGCGCCCCGCTCACCCGTACCACCGTGGACGGCTGGGCCCAGGGCTTCGAACTCCCCGCCGCCGGCGGCCGCCTGGACGTCACCTACGACGACCCCGCCGGCCACACCGCCTGGCTGTGGACGCAGGGCTTCCTGGCCCTCGTGCTCGTCGTCCTCGCCCTGCCCGGCCGCCGCCGCGACGTCGACGACGACCTGCCGGAGGAGACACCGATCCCCGCCCAGGCCACCGCGGGAGAGGGCCGCCGCGCCCGCCGCCTGCGCGCCCAGGCGGAGGCCGAAGAGGCAGCCCGGCCCGACGAGTTCGCCGCCCCCGCGCCGGAACAGCCCCCGGCCGCCGTCCCGCAGCAGCAGTCCTACGACACCTGGAACACCGCGGACCAGTACGCCGGCCACACCGACCAGTACCAGGCGGGCACCTACGACGGTGCCTACCAGGCCGACCCGTACCAGTCGGGCCAGTACGACCCGTACGCCTACGGAGGGACCGCGCAGACCGCCTCGTACGACCAGACGTACACCCAGGGCTACGACATGGCGTACGACCCGGCGCGCCAGGACCACCCGCACCAGGACCACCGGCACAACGACGGCAGTGAGCGCCCCGACGGGAGCCAGCAGTGAACCGCACGACCCTGTCCCTGATCGCCGCCACGGCCGCGCTCGCCGCCGTCACCGGCCTGGGCGCGCTCACCGCCCCCGACGCCTCCGGCTCGGACAGCCCGCGGGCGGCCGAGTACCTGCCCGTGGAGCGCACCAGCCTGCTGTGCCCGCCGCCCAGCACCTCCGACCTCGCCGAGACGACGTACACCTCGTTCACGCCCACCACCAAGGGCACCGGCAAGGACGGCAGGGCCGACCTGGTGCCCGCCACCGGCGACCAGGGCGGCAAGAGCGCGAAGAAGCCCCCCAAGGCCGCCGTGAAGCCCGCCGAGCCGGGCACGCCCGTCAGCGGTGACACCTCCGGCGCCCAGTCGCCCGCGCTGATCGGCACCGCCGAGGGCAACACCGCGCCCGGCTGGACCGTCCAGCAGACCACCGAGGTCGGCGCGGGCACCGGCCGCGGCCTCCAGGGCGTCAACTGCGCCGCACCAGACACCGAGTTCTGGTTCCCGGGCGCCAGCACCGGCAAGGGCCGCACCGACTACGTCCACCTCACCAACCCCGACGACTCCGCGGCTGTCGTCGACATCCAGCTGTACGGCGAGGACGGCCTGCTGGAGTCCACGGTCGCCGAGGGCATCACGGTCAAGCCGAAGTCCACCGAGCCGGTCCTGCTGTCCACCCTCACCAACGGCTCGCACCCCGACGTCACCGTGCACGTCGTCGTGCGCAGCGGCCGCGTCGGCGCCGCGATGCTCGCCCTGGACGACGAGCTCGGCGGCGACTGGCTGGCCGCGTCCGCCGACCCCGCCGACACCCTCGTCCTGCCCGGCATCCCCGCGGACGCCACGTCCGTGCGCCTGGTGGCCTTCACCCCGGGCGGCACCGACGCCGACCTCGAGGTCCGTCTCGCCTCCCCGTCCGGCCTGATCACGCCCGCCGGACAGGAGACGCTGCATGTGAAGTCGGGCATGACCAGCGCGGTCGACCTCGGCGACCTCACGCGCGGGGAGGCCGGTTCGCTGGTGCTGAGCCCGACGGACCGCTCGGTGCCCGTCGTCGCCGCCGTACAGGTCGTGCGCGGCAAGGGCGACGAGCGGGAGACGGGGTTCATCGCGGCGGCCCGGGCGGTCGGCACGCGCGCCAGCGCCGTCGACAACACCGCCAAGGGCACCACCCTGTCGCTCACCGCCCCGGCGGGGGCCGCCGAGGTCAAGGTGACCGCCTCGGCCGGCACCGGGGGCGGCACGGCCGTGACGGAGACGTTCCGGCTCAAGGCCGGGACCACGCAGAACGTGAAGCTGCCGGTGCCCAGCGGCCTGAAGGGCACCTTCGCCCTCACCGTCGAGCCGGTGTCGGGCGGCCCGGTGTTCGCCTCCCGCACCCTGGAGGCGGACCAGGACGACGTGGCAGCGTTCACCGTGCAGACCCTGCCGGACGACCGCGGCACGGTCGCCGTACCGGACGCGGAGCAGGACCTGTCGGTGCTCCAGCGCTGACTCCGGCGGGGACGGACGCCGTGTCAGTCCTCGCCGTAGCGCGGATCCACCGTCTCCGGGGTCAGCCCCAGCAGTTCGGCGACCTGCTCGACGACGACCTCGTGCACCAGGGCGGCGCGCTCGTCGCGCCCCTTGGTGCGGATCTCCACGGGCCGCCGGTAGACCACCACGCGCGCGGGGCGCCCCTCGCGTGCCGGAATCGTGCCGCCCAGCGGGACCGGCTCGTCCTGCCAGGTGTCACCCGGCCCGGTGAGCCGTGGCACCTCCAGCACGAGGAAGTCGATGTCGGCGAGCTGCGGCCAGCGCCGCTCCAGGCGTTCCACGGAGTCCTGCACCAGATCGGCGAAGATCTCGGCCCGGCTCGCGGCGAGCGGCACCTGCGGCGGCGCGATCGGGCCACGCATGCCTCGGCCGTGCCGGTCACGACGGCGGGGCCCGGGGCCGGTGGCACGGGGCGGTACGGGGGTGTCCATCACTGATGAAGCCTAGTCCCCGCCCCTCGCGTGCGCCCCGCGCCCACGCCCCGCGCGGGGCGGCATCCGGCCACCCGACAGAGCGTGTCGCAGGTTGACCATTCCAGCCAAGCTTGGGCTCGATTCTGTTTCTCCACCGGACGGTCGAACTCAGGCCAAATAGCGCGGTTTGTGCCGAGAGGTGACTGAGCGCCAGGTCCGGAGTTCCCCGGAATAGGTGTGTCCGTGCAGGTCAGCGGGGTATGACAAGAAGG
Organism: Streptomyces sp. NPDC048600; assembly: GCF_055587025.1. Taxonomy (NCBI): domain Bacteria; kingdom Bacillati; phylum Actinomycetota; class Actinomycetes; order Kitasatosporales; family Streptomycetaceae; genus Streptomyces; species Streptomyces sp. NPDC048600. The sequence continues at coordinate 11,155 of NZ_JBVJGZ010000055.1, forward strand.
GTTCGGGGGACGTTCCGCAACACGACACGGGGGAGTGACCTGGTGAAGAGTCGTCGCGGCCCGCTCAAGAGTGCGGTACCGTCCAACGTCGTGAGCCCTGTACGTCGCTGTTCGCGCACCGCCTGCGGCCGACCCGCCGTCGCGACGCTGACGTACGTCTACGCCGACTCGACCGCGGTCCTCGGCCCGCTCGCCACCTACGCCGAACCCCACTGCTACGACCTGTGCGCCGAGCACTCCGAGCGCCTCACCGCCCCGCGCGGCTGGGAGGTCGTCCGGCTGCTCGACGGCTCCGCCCCGGCCCGCCCCAGCGGTGACGACCTGGAGGCCCTGGCCAACGCGGTGCGCGAGGCCGCCCGCCCGCAGGAACGCGCCGCCCAGGCCGGCGGCCGCGCCGCGGACCCCATGGAGGTCGCCCGCCGCGGCCACCTGCGTGTCCTGCGCTCGCCCGACAACTGACACGGTTCCATTGCCTCCGGGCGCGGCATGCGCCCGGCCACCCCCGCGACCGACACCTGTCCGGCGACCGCCCCGCCCCCGCCGTCCGCGCAACCTCCGTGCCCCTGTTCCCACTTCGGCCGGGGTGGCCCGGTCGCGCCCCGGCCCCGGCCGGCGTCCGCCCGTCCACTCACCGGAGCGAACGGCGGACATCCGTGCGGTACGGGTAGTTTGGGGTGACCGACAGGACTTTCAGAAGGGTTGGCCGTGGCTGCTGATCTGTCGCAGATCGTGAAGGCGTACGACGTACGCGGGGTCGTCCCCGACCAGTGGGACGAGTCGCTCGCCGAACTGCTCGGCGCCGCCTTCGCCCGCGTGACCGGTGCGGACGCGATCGTGATCGGGCACGACATGCGCCCCTCGTCCCCGGGGCTCGCGGGCGCGTTCGCCCGGGGCGCGGCCGCGCTCGGCGTCGACGTCACCGAGATCGGCCTGTGCTCCACGGACCAGCTCTACTACGCGTCCGGCGCGCTGGACCTGCCCGGCGCGATGTTCACCGCCTCGCACAACCCCGCGCAGTACAACGGCATCAAGATGTGCCGCGCGGGCGCCGCCCCGATCGGCCAGGACACCGGCCTCACCGAGATCCGTGAACTCGTCGAGGGCTGGCGCGAGTCGGGCGCCCCCGCCCCGGCCGCCGCGCCGGGAACCGTGACCCGGAGCGAGACGTTGGAGGACTACGCGGCCCATCTGCGCTCGCTCGTCGACCTGACCTCCATCCGCCCCCTGAAGGTCGTCGTCGACGCGGGCAACGGCATGGGCGGCCACACCGTCCCCACCGTCTTCGAGGGCCTGCCGCTGGACCTGGTGCCGATGTACTTCGAGCTGGACGGCACCTTCCCCAACCACGAGGCCAACCCTCTGGACCCGGCCAACATCGTCGACCTCCAGGCGCGCGTGCGCGAGGAGGGTGCCGACCTCGGCCTCGCCTTCGACGGCGACGCCGACCGCTGCTTCGTCGTGGACCAGAACGGCGACCCGGTCTCCCCGTCCGCCATCACCGCCCTGGTGGCCGCGCGCGAACTCGCCCGCAACGGCGGGGAGGGCACGGTCATCCACAACCTGATCACCTCCTGGACCGTCCCCGAGGTCGTCCGGGAGAACGGCGGCACGCCCGCCCGCACCCGCGTGGGCCACTCCTTCATCAAGGCCGAGATGGCCCGCACCGGCGCGATCTTCGGCGGCGAGCACTCCGCGCACTACTACTTCAAGGACTTCTGGAACGCCGACACGGGCATGCTGGCCGCCCTGCACGTCCTCGCCGCCCTCGGCGGCCAGGAGGGCCCCCTGTCCGGCCTCGTCGCCGAGTACGACCGCTACGTCGGGTCCGGCGAGATCAACTCCACCGTCGCCGACCAGGACGGGCGTATCGCCGCGATCCGCTCCGCGTTCGAGGGGCAGGAGGGGATCACCCTCGACGAGCTCGACGGGCTCACCGTCTCCTCCGCCGACTGGTGGTTCAACGTCCGGCCGTCCAACACGGAGCCGCTGCTGCGGCTGAACGCGGAGGCGCGGGACGCGGCGACGATGGCGAAGGTGCGGGACGAGGCGTTGGCGATCATCCGCGGGTAGCGCTGCGCGGCTGGGCAGGACTCGTCGGGCTGGGGTGTGTGTGCGGGTGCGGGTTTGTTGTGGCCTGCCCGCGCAGTTCCCCGCGCCCCTAGGGCGGTGTTGTGCTGCGTGTGTGGGCGGGGGCGTCGTGGGCTGGTCGCGCAGTTCCTCGCGCCCCTAGGGGGGGTGCTGTGCTGCTTGTGCGTGGGTGCGGGGCGTTGTCGGCTGGTCGCGCAGTTCCTCGCGCCCCTGGGGGCGGCTGGTCGCGCTGCTCCTATCCCTCCCTGGGGGACGGGTACGTCGGCGTACCTCCGCGTGGCATCTCTTACGGCGGTACGCTGACCAGGCACATACGCATCGCCAGCCGCACCCCGAAGGGACGCCCCCATGCCGCTCGAAGCCGGCCTTCTGGAGATCCTCGCCTGCCCGGCCTGCCACGCGCCCCTCAAGGAGCAGGACGCGGAGCTGATCTGCACCGGCCAGGACTGCGGTCTGGCGTACCCGGTCCGCGACGGCATCCCCGTGCTGCTCGTCGACGAGGCCCGCCGCCCCGCGTAACCCGCGCGGCACCCTCGTACGCCCCACTCGGCCCCCGCAAAGGCCCGCGCAAGCACCCCGCACCGACCCGGCGACCGGAGGCTTCCGCCCATGCTCGACGAATCGCTGCTCGACACCCCGGATGCCCTCGCGGAGGCCGACCAGCGCGCCCTGCTGCGCGGTGCCGCCGAAGCGGGCGCCCGGGTCCGCACCGCCGCCCGGCACGCCACCGAGGCCGGCGTGGGCGAACTCAAACCGGACGGTCGCCCGCGCGGCGTCCTCATCGCGGGGCCGGGCCTCGCCGCCATCTGCGTCGCCGACCTGCTCGGCACGCTGGCCGGCCCCGGCAGCCCCGTCACCCGGCTGGCCCCCACCGGCGTCGCCCCCGCCGCGGGCGCCCTGCGCTGGGACCTGCCCGGCTGGGCGGGCTCCGTCGACCTGCTGCTGATCACCACCCCCGACGGCACCGAACCCGGCCTGTCGCTGCTCGCCGAGCAGGCCTACCGGCGCGGCTGCACCGTCGTCGCCGTGGCACCCGCCGGCACCCCGCTAGCCGACGCCGTGGCCAAGGCGCACGGCCTGTTCATGCCGCTCGCGACCGCGCCCTACGAGGCGGACGAACCGCTGGCGGCCTCCGCCCCCGGCGTCCTGTGGGCCCTGCTCACCCCTCTGCTGGCCCTGCTGGACCGCGTCGGCCTGGTCACCGCCCCCGCCGAGTCCCTGGAGAAGGTCGCCGACCGCCTCGACCAGATCGCCGAACGCTGCGGCCCGGCCATCGCGACATACAGCAACCCCGCCAAGACGCTCGCCGCCGAACTCGCCGACGCGCTTCCGGTGATCTGGACCGAGGGCGACTCCGCCGGACCGGCCGGCCGCCGTTTCGCCTCCGCGCTCGCCGAACTCGCCGGCCGCCCCGCCCTCGTCTGGGAGCTCCCCGAGGCGCTTGCCGCGCACAGCGCCCTGCTCGCCGGCCCGCTCGCCGCCAGCGCCGACCCCGACGACTTCTTCCGCGACCGTGTCGACGAGGCGCCCGCGCTGCACGCGCGCGTGGTGCTGCTGCGCGATCGTCCGATCGGCGGCCTCACCGCCGCCCCCGCCGCCCGCGAGCTGGCCCTGAGCCACGACACGCCGATCAGCGAGCTGGAACCCGAGACCGGGGACGAGCTGGAGACCCTCGCGGAACTGATCGCCATCACGGATTTCGCCGCCGTTTACCTGGCGCTCGCCTCGGGAGCCTGATGTAGCCAGGGACGCCCTGACCGTCGTACGCGGAGACGAACCCGCGTCGTACGCAGAGAGAGCAGCAGACAGCGATGGACCGCCTCGACAACACCGTTCGCCCCTACGCCTGGGGCTCCACCACCGCGATCCCCGGGCTGCTCGGCGTCGAGCCGACCGGTGAGCCCCAGGCGGAGATGTGGCTGGGCGCCCACCCCGGCGCGCCCTCGCGCACCGCGCGCGGCACGCTCGTCGAGGTCGTCGAGGCGGACCCGGAGCGCGAGCTGGGGGCGGCGGCGGTCGCCAAGTTCGGCCCCCGCCTGCCGTTCCTGCTCAAGATCCTCGCCGCCGGCGCCCCGCTCTCCCTCCAGGTGCACCCGAACCTTGCGCAGGCCAAGGAGGGCTACGCGGAGGAGGAGCGGCGCGGTGTCCCCGTCGACGCCCCGCACCGCAACTACAAGGACGCCAACCACAAGCCCGAACTGATCTGCGCCCTCACCGAGTTCGACGGCCTGTGCGGCTTCCGCGACCCGGTCGAGACCGCCGACCTCCTCGCCGGCCTCGGCGTCGACTCCCTCAAGCCCTACGTCGACCTGCTGCACGCCCACCCCGAGGAAGCCGCCCTGCGCGAGGTCCTCACCGCGATCCTCACCGCCGACCCCGAGGAGATGCACCGCACGGTCGCCGAGGCCACCGCCGCCTGCACCCACCTCGGCGGCGCCTACGCGTCCTACGCCGACATCGCCCACCACTTCCCGGGCGATCCCGGCGTCATCGCCGCCATGCTGCTCAACCACGTCCGCCTCCAGCCAGGCGAGGCCCTCTACCTCGGCGCGGGCATCCCGCACGCCTATCTGGACGGGCTCGGCGTCGAGATCATGGCCAACTCCGACAACGTCCTGCGCTGCGGCCTGACGCCCAAGCACGTCGACGTCCCCGAACTCCTGCGCGTCGTCCGCTTCGAGGCCGCCGACGCCGGAGTCCTGCGCCCGGAGGCCGCCCCGGACGGCGAGGAGGTCTACGAGACCCCCATCGACGAGTTCCGCCTCTCGCGATACGTCCTCCCCCCCGCCGGCGCCGCCCACGACCTCACCCGCGCCACCCCGCAGATCCTGCTCTGCACGGCCGGCGCCGTCCGCGTCGGCGAGCACGAACTCGGCCCCGGCGCCTCCGTCTTCGTCCCGGCGGGCGAAAAGGCCGACGTGTCCGGTACCGGAACACTCTTCCGGGCCACCGTCGTCGCCTGAACGGACGTCATCCACAGCCTGGTGCACCCCTGTCGCCCGGTGCTGCAACAATGACCCACCGGCAAAGGACGGGCAAAGCCGGGGGCCATGCCCCGGACGGCGTACGAAGGGACAACGCGAACACATGAGCGCGTCAGGCGGAACCAAGGCGATCGTGGCGGCACTCGCCGCCAACCTCGCGATCGCGGTATCGAAGTTCGTGGCGTTCGCCTTCAGTGGCTCGTCCTCGATGCTCGCCGAAGGCGTCCACTCGCTCGCCGACTCCGGCAACCAGGCCCTGCTCCTGGTGGGCGGCAAGCGGGCTCAGCGCGAGGCCACCCCGCAGCACCCCTTCGGCTACGGGCGCGAGCGCTACATCTACGCCTTCCTCGTCTCGATCATCCTGTTCTCCGTCGGCGGCATGTTCGCCCTCTACGAGGGCTACGAGAAGATCAAGCACCCGCACGAGATCGAGCACTGGTACTGGCCGGTCGGCGTCCTCGTCTTCGCGATCATCGCCGAGACGTTCTCCTTCCGCACGGCCATCAAGGAGTCGAACGGCCTGCGCGGCAACCTCTCCTGGAAGGAGTTCGTCCGCCGGGCCAAGGCCCCCGAGCTGCCCGTCGTCCTCCTGGAGGACCTGGGCGCGCTCGTCGGCCTGATCCTTGCCCTGGGCGGTGTCGGCCTCGCCCTGCTCACCGGCGACGGCGTCTGGGACGGCATCGGCACCGTCTGCATCGGCGTCCTGCTCGTGCTGATCGCCGTCGTCCTCGCCATCGAGACCAAGTCCCTGCTGCTCGGCGAGTCCGCCGGTACCGAGGAGACCGAGAAGATCGCGGCCGCCGTCGTCGACGGCGACACCGTCACCGGCCTCATCCACATGCGCACCCTGCACCTCGGCCCCGAGGAGCTCCTGGTCGCCGCCAAGATCGCGGTACGGCACGACAACACCGCCACCGAGATCGCCCGGGCCATCGACGCCGCCGAAGACCGCATCCGCGAGGCCGTCCCGATCGCCCGCGTGATCTACCTCGAACCCGACATCTACAGCGCGGCCGAAGCCGCCAAGGGCCCGGACCGCGAGGCGACCCCGGGCGGCCCGGCCCCGACCGCCGGCCACTGAGGCGGCATCCCCGCCGCAACCTCCCCCAGCAGCACGGGCCCGCCGGTCTTCCCGGCGGGCCCGTCGCCGTTCCCGCTCACACGCCGAGCGGACCCACCGGCCACGGCGGCTCGGGGAGCATGCCCCGCCGACGGACCTGCCGCGCGCCCGCGGCGGCCACCAGGCCCGCGAGCCCGAGGACCAGCCCGACCAGGCCGAGCACGATCAGCGACACGGGCGCCCTCCAGCCGTCCACCACCCGGCCCCGCACCGCGGACACCGGCACCGTGCCGCCCTGTCCACCCTGATAGAACCGCGAGTCGTTCGAGTTCGACCGGCGATCACCCAGCACGAACAGCCGCCCCTCGGGCACCTGCACGACATACGGCTCGTTCACCCCGCCGGGCCCCCTGCCGTCCACGATCCCGTCGGCCACGTACGGCTCCTCCAGCGGCCGGCCGCCGACCAGCAGCCGCTGCCCCGCCCCCGTACCCGCGCAGCACTCGACACGGTCGCCGCCGACACCGATGACCCGCTTGACCACCAACGCGTCGAAGCCCTGCACCTCCGGCGCCGAGAAGAGCACCACATCGCCCCGGCGGACCTCGCTCCCGTCCACCGACTCGTCGACGACCACCTTGTCGCCCACGGCGTACGTCGGCGTCATGGACTCACCCTCCACCACGACCCTCTGCCGGCCCGCCCACGCCCCCAGCACACTGCCCGCCACCAGCAGCAGACCCAGCACACCCAGCACCCACCCGGCCACCGACAGCCTGCGTGCCAGCTCCATGAACCCCACCCCTTCGCGCCCGCGTACGGCCGCCGACAGTAGCGCCCCGCCTACGGCACACCACTGGAGAACGGTTAGTGGGCGGGCGGTGGACGGGCAGCGTTCGGCCAGTGATCGGCCGGATGTCGCCGGAGGCGGACTGGGGGCGGCCGGGTACACCGGTGTAGCTTGGGATGGAGCCAGACGTCGCTGCTGATGGCGGTCGGGCGGTCCTCAGTGGATCGTCCGAGGGAGAGAGGGCCTCCGACGGACTGCGCTGCGCGCACGCGGGCAACCGTGTCCTCTCGGGCACCCCTGTGTCCGCCGCCGCGCAGATCAGCCCTACCCACCTCGCCCCAATCCCGAGGAGCAGCTCGCAATGACGACTGTCGACAACCGACAGGACTTCAAGGTCGCCGACCTCTCGCTCGCCGAGTTCGGCCGCAAGGAGATCACCCTCGCCGAGCACGAGATGCCCGGCCTGATGTCGATCCGCAAGGAATTCGCCGCCGCCCAGCCGCTGGCCGGCGCCCGCATCATGGGCTCCCTGCACATGACCGTGCAGACCGCCGTCCTCATCGAGACCCTGGTCGCCCTCGGCGCCGAGGTCCGCTGGGTGTCCTGCAACATCTTCTCCACCCAGGATCACGCGGCCGCCGCCGTCGCCGTCGGCCCGAACGGCACGCCCGACGACCCGCAGGGCATCCCGGTCTTCGCCTGGAAGGGCGAGACCCTGGAGGAGTACTGGTGGTGCACGGAGCAGGCCCTGACCTGGCCGAACAGCCCCACCGGCGGCCCGAACATGATCCTCGACGACGGCGGTGACGCCACCCTCCTCGTCCACAAGGGCGTCCAGTACGAGAAGGAGGGCAAGGTCCCGGCGGTCGACACCGCCGAGAACGAGGAGCACCGGGTCATCCTCGAGCTCCTCCACCGCACCATCACCGACGGCTCGCAGAAGTGGACCCAGCTGGCGTCCGAGATCCGCGGCGTCACCGAGGAGACCACGACGGGCGTCCACCGCCTGTACGAGATGCAGCGCGACGGCGAACTCCTCTTCCCGGCGATCAACGTCAACGACGCCGTCACCAAGTCGAAGTTCGACAACAAGTACGGCTGCCGCCACTCCCTGATCGACGGCATCAACCGTGCCACCGACACCCTGATCGGCGGCAAGACCGCGGTCGTCTTCGGTTACGGCGACGTCGGCAAGGGCTGCGCCGAGTCCCTGCGCGGCCAGGGCGCCCGCGTCATCGTCACCGAGATCGACCCCATCTGCGCCCTCCAGGCCGCGATGGACGGCTACCAGGTCACGACCCTCGACGAGGTCGTCGACAAGGCCGACATCTTCATCACCACGACCGGCAACAAGGACATCATCATGGCCGCCGACATGGCCAAGATGAAGCACCAGGCCATCGTCGGGAACATCGGCCACTTCGACAACGAGATCGACATGGCCGGCCTCGCCAAGGTCCCCGGCATCGTCAAGGACGAGGTCAAGCCGCAGGTCCACACCTGGAAGTTCCCCGACGGCAAGGTGATCATCGTCCTGTCCGAGGGCCGCCTGCTGAACCTGGGCAACGCCACCGGTCACCCGTCCTTCGTGATGTCCAACTCCTTCGCGGACCAGACGCTGGCCCAGATCGAGCTGTTCACCAAGCAGGCCGAGTACCCGATCGGCGTGTACACCCTGCCCAAGCACCTGGACGAGAAGGTCGCCCGCCTCCACCTGGACGCGCTGGGCGTCAAGCTCACCACGCTGCGCCCGGAGCAGGCCTCGTACATCGGCGTCCAGGTCGAGGGCCCGTACAAGTCGGACCACTACCGCTACTGAGCCGGACCGCCGCCGCTTCCGCCCGCGGGCGGAAGCCCGGCAGCCCGGCCCGCCGCGGTGCGCGTCCCGTCACTGACGCGCACGGCAGCGCCCGGTCCTTCGAGGCAGGCCCCCGCACCCCCGTGCCGGGGGCCTGCCCCATGTCCGGACCGGCTTCTCACCGAGGCTTCCGGGACGACTCGCCCCACGAGACCTCCGGACCAGCCCGTCAGAACCCAGGACCTCCATGCCCCGCGGCCGTTATTCGCTCCACGATCCGCACGACCACACCCCCCTCGCCGTCGAGCACTTCCACTGCGCGCCCGGCCCCTCGGGCTGGCGTTATGTCTCCCAGCTGACCACTCCGTCGGGCGACCACCACGGCTCCGTCGATCTGGCCCTCGACGAACTGGGCCGCCCCATCCGGCTTGAGCTTCACGCGGGAAGCTGGCAGGTGCGCGGCGCCGCGATCGACGGCGTCACCTGGGTCCGCACGGACCCCACCGGAACCCATGCCACCGAAGGCAATGTGCGCGCCCACGCCTTCACCGGCACTTCCCCCGCGTTCCTCGTGGCCACGGCACGCCTCCTGCGCCTCACCCCCTCCGGACAGGCCACCCGCGTACGCCTGGTCGCCTTCACCGACCCGGTCCTCGCCCCGCTCACCGTGGACCAGTCCTGGGCCTTGGTGAACAGCGAAGCACACGCCACTGACAACGGCCCTCTGACCGTGGACGAGTACCAGGTCACAGCCCTGGACACGGGGGAGCAGCACGCCGTTCACCTCGCCGGGGACGTGGTGCTCGCGGCGCCGGGGGTCGAACTCGAGGACCTCGACACACCGCCGTCGCGGTTCGACCGGCCGGAGGCCGAGGGCGCGGGCTTCGACGAAGGGCCGGAATTCGGCTGACCGCCGGACCGCGCCGAGCCTTCTGGGCCTGCTCGGCGCGCCGAGCAGCGTCGGATCACACGAGTTATGCCGGATCACGCCGGAGGCGCGAAGCCTCCGGCCGGCCGGTCGCTCGACGGCGTGTCCCGCGGGACCGCGCCCGGCTCGGCCTGCGACGAGGCCGGAGCGGACGTCACGGGGGCCGGAGCCAGGGGAGAAGCAGAAGGGTTCACCGGCGTCGGAGCGACAAAGCCACCCACCCCGTTCGGCCGCGCGGCCACAGCCCCGGTCCTCTTGCCGTACGCCCGCTGCACCTCGCGCGCCTGCCGTTCCTGGAGCACCGCGGCCAGATACGCGGCCGGCGGAACGCCCGGAGGCAGCGGCGAGCCCGTCCGGGCCGCGAGGTCGGACGCGAGCCGCTCGGCCATCGTCCAGCCGACCTGAGGATCCAGCTGCTGCATACGGGTCAGGTACTGGCGGATGGCGAGCCACAGCGCATCGGGCACCGCGGAGAGGTCGAGCGCCGAGAAACGCCCCGACAGCCAGGGCGGAGGCGGAGGCACGAACGAGTTCCGCGAGGCGGGCACCCGTTCACGTACCACCAGCGTCCCGGCGAAGACGTCCCCGAGCCGCCGGCCACGCGCCGACATGAGCGAGGCGATGCAGGCGACCACACCGAACGTCATGAGGATCTCGACCACGCCCACCGCGCCCCGCACCAGCGCGTGCCGGAACCGGATGGGCCCACCGTCGTCCCGAACGACCCGCAGACCGCACGCCATCTTCCCGAGCGAGCGCCCGTGGCTCAGCGACTCGACCGCGATCGGCGCGCCCACCAGCACCAGGATGAACGTCGCGATGGACACGGCCATCTGCGCCGCGTCGTCCAAGGACGCGGTGGATATCGCCAGGCCGATCGACACGGTCGTGTAGACGAGCCCGGCCACCACCAGGTCCAGCAGCACGGCCAGCGCCCTGCTCGGCAGTTTCGCCGGGCGCACTTCCAGCGCCACCGCCTCGCCCGTCACCAGCTCACTCACGCCCGCCGTCCTTCCCCGCTCTGCCTTGAGAACCGTCAGTCTGCCAAGCTGAGGGCGCATCGCGCCGCAGTACGACAAGCTGACATCCGCGACGAGCCCGCCGACAAGCCGAGGAGCAGGCACACCGATGGACCTCGATGTCTTCGTCTCCGCCCACCGCGCGGAGTGGGATCGTCTGGACGCCCTCCTCGGGCGCCGGCGCAGCCTCACCGGAGCCGAGGTCGACGAACTGGTCGCTCTGTACCAGCGCACCGCGACCCATCTGTCGCTGATCCAGTCCAGCGCACCCGACCCACAGCTCACCGGACGCCTCAGCCAGCTCGTGGCACGCGCGCGCAGCGCCGTGACAGGGACCCGACGCGCCTCGTGGCGCGACGTCACGGCGTTCCTCACCCACGGCTTCCCGGCCGCGGTCTACCGCTCGCGCCACTGGTGGGTGCCCACAGCGCTGATCTCCACCCTCGTCGCCGCGCTCCTGGGCTGGTGGATCGGTGCCCATCCCGAGGTGCAGGCGGCCATCGGCGCCCCCAGCGAGCTGCGCGACCTCACCCGCCCCGGCGGGCAGTACGAGACCTACTACTCCAGCCACCCCGCGACGTCCTTCGCCGCACAGGTGTGGACGAACAACGCCCAGGCAGCGGCGATGTGCCTGGTTCTGGGCATCTTCCTGGGTCTGCCCGTCCTGTGGATCCTCTTCCTGAACATGCTCAACCTGGGCGTCGGCATCGGCCTCATGTCGTCCGCCGGCCGACTGGACGTCTTCCTCGGCCTCGTCCTTCCGCACGGCCTGCTGGAACTGACCGCCGTCTTCGTCGCCGCGGGCACCGGTCTGCGCCTCGGCTGGACCGTCATCGACCCAGGCCCCCGGACCCGCCGCATCGCGCTCGCGGAGGAGGGCCGCGCCGCCGTGGGCATGGCCATCGGCCTGGCACTGGTTCTCTTCGTGTCGGGAGCCATCGAAGGCTTCGTCACCCCCTCCGGCCTGCCCACCTGGGCCCGCATCGCGATCGGCATCGCCGCCGAACTGGCCTTTCTCGCGTACGTCTACGTGCTCGGCGGCCGGGCGGCCCGGGAGGGCGCCACGGGTGACGTCGACGCCGCCGAGCGCAGCGCGACCGTGCCGACCGCCGCCTGATGTGCGGACAGGTCTGCTGAGCTGCTAGTGTCCTCTTCGTCCCGCAGAAACCGTTGACACGGGTTCTGCCGGGAGGTAGATTTGAACAGTTGCCTGGACTGGACAAGATCCGGTCGGCGACAGGTTAGAATCTACTAGCTTCTTGAAATGTCGATCGCATCGATATCAACGAAGCCACCCCCCGATGAATCGGAAATGGATGGCCGGTCAGTCCGGTCCAAAACTTCTGATAAAGTCGGAACCGCCGGAAAGGGAAACGCGAAAGCGGGAACCTGGAAAGCACCGAGGAAATCGGATCGGAAAGATCTGATAGAGTCGGAAACGCAAG
>NZ_JBVJGZ010000056.1:0-17452 GCF_055587025.1 Streptomyces sp. NPDC048600
TGGTTGGACGCCCAGTAGGTCAGGGTCTTGGGATCGTCCGACCCGCCGCCCGAGGACGAACCGCCCCCACAGGCCGCGGTGACGAGAGCGAGAGAGAGGGTGACAGCGCCGGCTGCGGCGGCTCTGAGGTTGCGCATGGTTCGGCTCCTGAATGCCATCATGGCTTAATTTAGGACGTGAGTTAAACCCTCGGAAACAGCCGCGTCAAGGGTTACGACAGGATCCGCGCGGATCCGTGAGGTCGCGTCACAACCCTTGACGGATGTGTTCGAACAGTTGAAACATCATCGGCGAGAGAGCGCTCTCACAGCACCCTCCGTTCACTTTCTGAACCAGGAGCCGTCCCATGTCCGATGCCTCCCCGCAACCGCACGACCTGCGCCGATTCACCGTCGGCCGCCGCGCCGTGCTGGCCGCCGCGGCCGCCTCGGCACCCGTTCTCGCCGGTGTCACCTCGCCCGCCTCGGCGGCTCCCCCCGCCCGCCGCCCCCGTGCCCTGCCCGGCGGCGGGGACCTCGGCCCCAACGTCCTGGTCTTCGACCCGTCCACACCGGACATCCAGGCCCGGCTGGACGAGGTCTTCCGCCTTCAGGAGTCCGCGCAGTTCGGCTCAGGCCGCTACGCGCTGCTGTTCAAGCCCGGCACCTACCAGGGCCTGAACGCGCAGCTCGGCTTCTACACCTCGATCGCGGGACTCGGCCTCTCCCCCGACGACACCACCATCAACGGCGACGTGACGGTCGACGCGGGCTGGTTCGGCGGCAACGCCACGCAGAACTTCTGGCGCTCCGCGGAGAACCTCGCGCTCGTGCCTGCCAACGGCACCAACCGCTGGGCCGTCGCCCAGGCCGCGCCCTTCCGCCGGATGCACATACGCGGCGGCCTGAACCTCGCGCCCTCCGGCTACGGCTGGGCCAGCGGCGGCTACATCGCCGACAGCCGCGTCGACGGCCAGATCGGCCCGTACTCGCAGCAGCAGTGGTACACCCGCGACAGCTCGATCGGCAGCTGGCTCAACGCCGTGTGGAACATGGTGTTCTCCGGCGTCGAGGGCGCTCCGGCGCAGAGCTTCCCGAACCCGCCGTACACGACACTGGACACCACGCCCGTCTCACGGGAGAAGCCGTTCCTGTACGTCGAGGGCGACGAGTTCCGGGTGTTCCTGCCGGCGAAGCGGGTGGACGCACGCGGGGTGTCCTGGGGGAACGGCACCCCGCGCGGGACCTCGCTGCCGCTCTCGCGGTTCTACGTCGCCCGGCCCGGGGTGTCCGCCGCCACGCTCAACCAGGCGCTCACGCAAGGGCTGCACCTGCTGCTGACGCCGGGCGTCTACCACCTGGACCGGACGGTCCGGGTCGACCGCGCCAACACCGTGGTGCTGGGCCTGGGTTACGCGACCCTGGTGCCCCAGGGCGGGGTCACCGCGCTCAAGGTCGCCGACGTCGACGGGGTCCGGCTCGCCGGGTTCCTGATCGACGCGGGGCCGGTCAACTCCCCGACCCTGCTGGAGGTAGGCCCGCGCGGCGCCAAGCGCGACCACTCCGCCAACCCCACCACCGTCCAGGACGTGTTCATCCGCATCGGCGGCGCCGGCCCCGGCAAAGCCACCACCAGCATGGTGATCAACAACCGCCACACCATCGTCGACCACACCTGGGTCTGGCGCGCCGACCACGGCGAAGGCGTCGGCTGGGAGACCAACCGGGCCGACTACGGCGTCGTCGTCAACGGCTCCGACGTCCTTGCCACCGGCCTGTTCGTGGAGCACTTCAACAAGTACGACGTGCAGTGGTTCGGCGAGCGGGGCCGCACGGTCTTCTTCCAGAACGAGAAGGCGTACGACGCCCCGGACCAGGCCGCGATCCAGAACGGCGCGGTGCGCGGCTACGCCGCCTACCGGGTCGGCGACCGGGTCACCACGCACGAGGGCTGGGGACTGGGCAGTTACTGCTACTACAACGTCGACCCCACGATCGTGCAGGAGCACGGCTTCGCCGCCCCGGTGCGGCCCGGCGTGAAGTTCCACGGCCTGTCGGTCGTGTCCCTCGGCGGCAACGGCCAGTACGCGCATGTCATCAACGGCATCGGCTCGCCGACCTCGGGCACGTCCACGGTGCCGTCGACGGTGGTGTCGTACCCCTGATGTGACGGCCGGCCGTTGCGCCGGTGGATCGGGGGCGGGTGGTGGCTCGGGTACGGGTGGCGGCCCCGCCCTTGTGGGGTGGGGCCGCCGCCCGTGCGCGGGCGGGGGCTACCGCGTCGCCGTGGCCGTCGCCGGGGCCTGTGCGTAGCCGGTCGGGCGGGCCGTGAACGTGCCCCGGCCCTGGGTGCGGCCGCGCAGACGCGTCGCGTAGCCGAACAGTTCGGCCAGCGGCACCGTCGCCGTGACGACCGCGGCCCCGCCGCGCTGCGCCTGGCCGGTGACCCGGCCGCGGCGCGCCGCGAGATCGCCGAGCACACCGCCGACGGCGTCCTCCGGGACCGTGACGGTCACCTCGGCGACGGGTTCGAGCAGCACCATGTCGCAGGCGCGCAGCGCCTGGCGCAGCCCGAGCCGGCCCGCCGTACGGAAGGCCATCTCCGAGGAGTCCTTCACATGGGTCGCCCCGTCGGTCAGCGTGACCCGCAGCCCGGTCACCTGATGCCCGTCGAACGGCCCCGCCGCGAGCGCGTCACGACAGCCCGCCTCCACGGCACGGACGTACTCCTGCGGCACCCGGCCGCCGACCACCGCCGAGCGGAACTCGAAGCCGGTGCCGCCCGGTTCACCGGACAGCGGCTCCACGTCCAGCACGACATGGGCGAACTGGCCCGCACCACCGTCCTGTTTGACGTGCCGGTACACCGAACCGGTCACGCCGCTCACGACGGTCTCGCGGTAACTCACCTTCGGACGGCCCACGTTGACCTCCAGCCCCAGTTCGCGGCGCATCTTCTCCACCGCGACCTCCAGATGCAGTTCGCCCATGCCGGACAGCACCGTCTGCCCCGTCTCCGCATCGGTGCGCACCCGCAGGGACGGGTCCTCCTCGGCGAGCCGGGCCAGCGCGGCGGACAGCCGGCCCGAGTCACGGGAGGTGAGCGACTCCACGGCCACGGACACGACGGGGTCGGCCACACCCGGCGGTTCGAGGACGACCGGGTCGTCCGGCGCGCACAGCGTCGAGCCCGGACGGGCCGACTTCAGCCCGACCACGGCCACGATGTCACCGGCCACGGCCTGGTCCAGCGGAGCGTGGCGGTCGGCCTGCACCCGCAGGATGCGCCCGATCCGCTCGGTGCGCCGGGTGCCCGGGTCCCACACCGTGTCGCCCTTGTCCAGCGTGCCCGAGTACAGCCGCAGGAACGTCAGCCGCCCGGTCGGGGTGGCATGCACCTTGAACGCCAGCGCGGCGAGCGGTGCCGCCGGGTCGGCGGGGCGCTCCCGTTCCTCGCCCTCGTGCTCACCCCGTACCGGCGGCACGTCGAGCGGGGACGGCAGATACGCCACCACCGCGTCCAGCAGCGGTTCGATCCCGCGGTTGCGGTAGGCCGAGCCGCACAGCACCACGACCCCGTCCCCACCTCGGGTGAGGTCCCGCAGCGCCGCGGTCAGCGTCGTCGCGGACAGCGTCTCCCGGTCGCAGAACTCCTCCAGCGCTGCCGGGTGGCGTTCGGCCACGGCCTCCTCCAGCAGGCGACGTCGTCGTACGGCCTCCTCGTGCAGTTCGGGTGGCACCGGGCCCTCCTCCGGCGCCTCGGCGCCTTCCGCCCAGACCAGGGCACGCATCGCGACCAGGTCGACGACGCCCTTGAAGCCGTCCTCGGCGCCGATGGGCAGCTGCACCACCAGCGGGGCCGGGTGCAGCCGGTCGCGGATGGAGTCCACGGCCCGGTCCAGATCGGCGCCCGCGCGGTCCAGCTTGTTGACGAAGGCGATCCTCGGTACGCCGTAGCGCTCGGCCTGGCGCCACACCGACTCGCTCTGCGGCTCCACGCCCGCCACCGCGTCGAACACCGCGACCGCGCCGTCCAGCACCCTCAGCGAGCGCTCGACCTCGTCGGCGAAGTCGACGTGGCCCGGGGTGTCGATCAGGTTGACGCGATGGCCGTCCCAGGCGCAGCTGACCGCCGCGGCGAAAATGGTGATGCCGCGGTCGCGCTCCTGCGGGTCGAAGTCCGTGACGGTGGTGCCGTCGTGGACCTCACCGCGCTTGTGGGTGGTGCCGGTGGCGTACAGAATCCGTTCGGTGACGGTGGTCTTGCCCGCGTCGACGTGGGCGAGGATGCCCAGGTTGCGGACGGTGGCGAGAAGGTTGGTGACGTTGGCGCGCACGGCCGTTGCCTTTCGGGTGTCTCCGGGTGGGTGCGGCGCGATTCACCATGACGACGGCATGGCCTGACGGTCGGTCAGAGCTGTTGTTGAACCGTGGTGGTGGTCGTCACGGCATCCGGTGGCCGCCGCGCAGCGGGCACCGGGCGGACGAAGACACCAGGATCACCTCGGACCGGGAGGGGGGAACGACGACAGCGGTGCGGTTGCGCACGGCCCGGCTCCCCTCGCTCGACACGGTGGCGCGCCGCCGGTGTGGGGGCGGCGCGCGTTGTTGCCGTGAGTGTAGGGAACCGGGGCGGGGGTCGGCATCCGGTTTTCCGGTCCGGGTGCGTGAACTTGGCCTATGTCACACGGTCTTGGCGTCCGGTGTGTAGCAGTGCCGGCGTACTCGGCGCAGCCAGGCGTCGGCTGGGGCCTCGTCGGGGTGTTCGGGCAGGGCGCTCGCCGTGTCGTCGAAGGCCTGCTCGAAGTGGTTGAGCAGCGGTACCGATGCCTCGGGGTCCAGGGCGACCCGGTCGCCGAAGTCGTGGTAGCTGTCCGGGTCCTCGACCGGGACGGTCAGTGCGCCGGTGCGGTACAGCTCGTAGCCCTGCTCGCACAGGCGCTTCAGGTGCCGGGCGTTCTTGGCGATCCGTCTGCGGGTGTCGGCGTCTGGGGTGCCGTCGCCCCGGCCGAGCAGTTTGCGGCACTGCTGTGTGGCGTAGCCGAGGTAGGCGTCCCTGACGCGGCGGGCGCTGAGGAAGGAGGCGCGGATGCCGATGAGTTCGTCGCCGAGTGGTGTGCGGACTTCGTACAGCTCGTCCGGGAGCCAGACGAGTTCCATCACGGTGGGGTTGCCGCCGAGCGCCAGTCGGCACCACTTGGCGGCCTCGTGGAGGGTGCGGTCGGGGGACGTGCTGACGTGGGACTCCTTGGGGGTGTGCAGGCCGTGGAGTTCCTCGGTGGGGGCCGCGAACATGCCCAGCCTGTCCACGTCCGAGCCCTCGCGGGCGAGGCCGTACGCGGTGGAGCCGACCACGCCGGACAGGAGGATGTTGGTGACGGTCATGGGAGCCCCCTGGTTCCGGGTGTGCGGGTCTTGGCCTGCCCATGATGGCTGGGAGGGTGCTGGGGTCTCCTCGCATTTTCCGCCCGCGCGTCGCCTGCGGCGGCCTGTTGGTGTTCGGTGGGGGTGCGGTAGCGCCCGCGGTTCGTGGGTGGTGCGGGGCCGGGCCGGGGGGTGTCCGTCCTCGGTCCGCCGGACTGGTTGCTTACGGGGGTGCCGGCCTTTGACGGCGGCCGCTGCGGGCGGACACCCCCCGCCCCGTCCCCTCCCCGCCGCGGGCGGCCAACGCCCCCCGTCCGTGGTCGCTTCGCGTCGTCCGCGAGCGCCCGCCGCCATCGCCGAGGGCATGCGGGCTGCGCTCCGCGCCGCCGTCGCTGCGGGCATGCGTGCCGCTAAGGGTGGGTGGGCGCCGGGGTCCCCCCTCCCGGGCAGACCCTCTACGGTGACAAGCCGCCCGGCGCGCCCGCCACCCACCGGGACGGCCACCGCCGGTCGATCAAGTTCAGGGTGGACAGCGGCGAGATCGTCGGCGTCTCCGCGATCATGCGCGAAGGGACGGAACGCCTGGCCACGGACAAGGCGCTGCGGATGCGGTCGGGCGGAACTGGAACGGATGCCGCCTCAGACGTCACCGGTCCGGCGGGACCGAAGCGGCGCTCCGTCGGCCCGACGGGGCCCGGGCGGGGAGCCGTTGGGGTGTGGCCCCGCGGAATGCCGGCGCCCGGCTGCCGTGCCTCGTTGAGGAGTGCGGGGCGAAGCCGGGGTTCCGGCGACGCGAAGGGCCGGTCGGGAGTGATCCCGACCGGCCCTTCGATGGTGTCCGAGGGGGGACTTGAACCCCCACGCCCGATAAAGGGCACTAGCACCTCAAGCTAGCGCGTCTGCCATTCCGCCACCCGGACAAGGTGTCTGCCGCCTGGCGCGGGGGTGTTCCCCGCGGCGACATGGACAACAATACCAAGCTTTCGGAGTGCCCTTCACCTGCGTTTCCGCCCGCTGACCTGGCCTGGTCCGCCCGTACGCTGCGAGCGGGCCGTCTCACCGCGCGTGACGCCGGGCGGCCCCTCCCCGACCGACGCCCCGCCACGCGTCAGCGCACGAGCCGGCGGTCGGGGATGTTCCCCGGCAGCCGCTCACCCGCCGGGCCATGCCTCACGGTCCGCACGAGCAGGCCGACGCCCATGAACGCCCCGCGCCAGAACGCCCCCGAGGCCGTCGAACAGCCCCGGCCCGTGGCGGCGGGACCCGGCAGGCTCTCCCGGGCGTCAGGGCGGGCCTGCCGGTCCGCGGGGCGCGAAAACCGCGGTCCCGACCGGCGTCAGGAGGTGCCGCGGGCGTGGTACGACTTCCGGGTGTGCTCGGTGTGCTCGCGCATCAGCCGGCCGGCCAGCTGCTCGTCGCGTTCGTCGATCGCGGCGATCAGGGCGCGGTGCTCGACCCAGGACTGCTCGCCGCGCTGCCGGACGACGGGCGTGTAGTACCAGCGCACGCGCCGGTCGACCTGCCCGGCCAGTTCGGCGAGGACGGTGTTGCCCGCCAGCTCCATGATCTTGGCGTGGAACCGGGCGTTGAGGGCGACGGCGGCGTCGACGTCGTCGGCCGCGACCGCGCGCTCGCCCTCGGCGCAGAGCTCCTCCAGCGCGCCCACCCCGGCGGCGTTCGCGCCCGCGGCGGCGAGCCGGGCGGCCTCCGCCTCCAGCAGCGTGCGCACGGTCAGGAGCTGGTCGGCCTCCTGCTCGGTCGGCTCGTGCACGAACGCGCCCTGGGCGGGCCGCAGATCGACCCAGCCCTCGGTGTTGAGCCGCTGGAGCGCCTCGCGCACCGGCTGCCGGGAGACGCCGAGGTGCCCGGCGAGTTCGCTCTCGACGAGGTGCTGGCCGGGCTGGAGGGCACGGGTGCTGATCAGCTCGAGCAGTGCCTCGTAGACCCGCTCGCGCAGCGGCCCCGGCCGTTCGAGCTTCGGCACCGTCCCCTGGGGCAGTCCGGTCGACAACATGCGTCCCTCCTCGGCAGAGGCGTGCACTGCAGGCCGTAGCCACTGTGAATTGGCTTTCGTCTACAGTCTACGGCGCACAATCCAGGCCCGCCCGGAGGGGCTCAAGGGCAGCGCACGACCTGCCCGGCGTAGGACAGGTTCCCGCCGAAGCCGAAGAGCAGGACCGGGTCGCCCGTGGAGATCGCGCCCTGCTCCACGAGCTTGGAGAAGGCCAGCGGGATGCTCGCGGCGGAGGTGTTGCCCGAGTCGACGACATCGCGGGCGACGACGGCGTTGACCGCGCCGATCTTCCCGGCGAGCGGCTCGATGATCCGCAGGTTGGCCTGGTGCAGCACGACCGCGGCGAGCTGCTCCGGGGCGAAGCCGGCCCGCTCGCAGGCCTGCCTGGCCAGCGGCGGGAGGTGCTGGGTGGCCCAGCGGTAGACGCTCTGCCCCTCCTGTGCGAACCGCGCGGGCTCCCCCTCGATGCGCACGGCGTGCCCCATCTCGGGGACCGAGCCCCAGAGCACGGGTCCGATGCCGGGCTCGTCGCCCTCCGGGCAGGCCTCGACGACGGCGGCCCCCGCTCCGTCGCCGACGAGGACGCAAGTGGTGCGGTCGGTCCAGTCGGCCACCGCGGACATCTTGTCGGCGCCGATGACCAGCGCGCGCTTGGCCGCGCCCGCGCGGACGGTGTGGTCGGCGGTGGCGAGCGCATGGGTGAACCCGGCGCACACCACGTTGACGTCTATGGCCGCGGGCCCCGGGACGCCGATGCGGGCGGCGACCCGGGCGGCGGTGTTCGGGGACCGGTCGACGGCCGTGGAGGTGGCGACCAGCACGAGGTCGATGTCGGCGGGGGTCAGCCCCGCGGCCGCGAGCGCCTTGGCGGCGGCGTGGGCGGCCAGCTCGTCCACGGGCTCGTCGGGCCCCGCGATGTGCCGGGTGCGGATGCCGACACGGCTCCTGATCCATTCGTCACTGGTGTCGACCTTCGCGGCGAGCTCCTCGTTGGTGAGCACTCCGGCGGGCTGATAGTGGCCGACAGCGGCAATGCGCGAGCCGTACATGTGTATGGACCCCCTATGACCTCAAGTTGCGGGATCCACCAGTCTTGCCAGTGACTGATCGGTAGCCGGACAGGTGATGTCACAGGAATCTCGTGCCCGCGTTGTCGGCTTCTGTCAGAGTCCGGCGCTCTGCGCGAACCCTTGCCGACCAAAATCCATACTGTAGACAATATTTCGTCGACGAGATGCTGTCGTCGACGCGATCCGGCCGTTTCCGGGTCTGATCCGGCCGTTCCCGGCCTGCCAGGCATCCATGGCGGACCCGGGCCACCTCCGCGGTGCTTCCTCGACCGGACGGAGCGTTCCCGCGGTGAGGCTCTCCCTGCGGACGGCCGCATGATGGGCAGGACTGTGCAGGAAGGTGCAGAACTGCGCAGGACTGTGCAGGACAATGAACGCGTGAACCGACGGAACCGGGACTGATGGGCGCATGGGACGAGTCACGGAACGACGCAAGGTGATCCGGATCCGGGACGGGGTGGTCTCCGCCCGCCCGGACACCCTGGTCGCCGAGGAACCCCTGGAGATCCGGCTGAACGGCCGGCCGCTGGCCATCACCATGCGCACACCCGGCGACGACTTCGCGCTCGCCGCCGGGTTCCTGGTCAGCGAGGGCGTGCTCGCCGAGCGGAAGGACCTCCAGAACATCGTCTACTGCGCGGGCGCCACCGCCGACGGTGTGAACACGTACAACGTGGTCGACGTGCGGACCGCCCCGGACGTGGTGGTCCCGAACATCACCCTGGAGCGGAACGTGTACACCACGTCCTCCTGCGGGCTGTGCGGCAAGGCCAGTCTGGACGCGGTGCGCACGACGGCACGCTGGCCGCTCTCCGACACTCCCCCGCTGCGGATCGAGCCCGGACTGCTGGCCTCGCTGCCCGACCGGCTGCGCGCCGCCCAGCACGTGTTCGACCGCACGGGCGGCCTGCACGCGGCGGCGCTGTTCTCGGAGGACGGCGAGCTGATCGACGTACGCGAGGACGTCGGCCGGCACAACGCGGTCGACAAGCTGGTCGGCCGGGCACTGCAGGACGGGCGGCTGCCGCTGTCCCGGGCGATCCTGCTGGTCTCGGGGCGGGCCTCGTTCGAGCTGGCGCAGAAGGCGGTCATGGCCGGCATCCCGGTGCTCGCGGCGGTGTCCGCGCCGTCGTCGCTCGCCGTGGACCTGGCCGCCGAGACCGGGCTGACCCTGGTGGGTTTCCTGCGGGGCAGTTCCATGAACGTGTACGCGGGCGAGGACCGCCTCGCCCTGCGGTCGGCGGCCGAGGCCTGACGGTCCGCGCCTCGGGGCCGGAAGCCAGGGCGTGACCGGCCGGGCCGCCGGGCGCGGGGCCCCATGGACCGGGCGCCCCGCACCGGCTAACGTCGCCGGGGATGTCCGTCGACGCCCACGCACGACAGCGCACGGGGGCCGGGATCGGCCTGCTGCTCGCCCTGGTGCTCGGGGCGGTGCTGCTCGGCGTGCTGCCCGAGGGCGGTGACGGGAGCGACGACGGCTGCGCGCCCCGCGTCGTGGGGTCCTGGTCCGCCGACGACGCGCTCACCGGCGAGTTCGCCCGCTACGGCGACGACCCGGCCCGCGCCGACGACTGGACCGGCGGCGACGGCACCCACTCGGTGCGACTGCCCGACGGCCGGCTGCTCTGGCTGTTCTCCGACACCTATCTCGGCCGGGTGTACGCCCCGCCCAACCCCTCCGGCGAGTCCGCCTCCTGGCGCGACGCGAGCACCCCCCTCGTGCGCAACTCGGCCGTGCTGATGCGCGACGGACGCCTGGAGGGCACGCTGCCCGCGCCCCTCTTCCCGGACCCCGCGCCCGGC
The DNA here is from genome assembly GCF_055587025.1 of Streptomyces sp. NPDC048600. Taxonomy (NCBI): domain Bacteria; kingdom Bacillati; phylum Actinomycetota; class Actinomycetes; order Kitasatosporales; family Streptomycetaceae; genus Streptomyces; species Streptomyces sp. NPDC048600. The sequence goes on from NZ_JBVJGZ010000056.1 coordinate 10,230, forward strand.
CAGTGGCGCTGGCCGGTGGCCGCCCGGGTCGAGCCCCGCTCCCCCGGCGCCACCGAACAGGTGCTGCGCGTCCTGCTCTGGGTGCGGGCCGCCGGACAGCCGCCCTGGATCTACGGCACTCCCCTCGCCACCGAGGTCGCCACGCTCTCGCTGCCCGGCCTGCGCGTGGAGTCCACCGTGCGGGTGCACGACGAGCAGGGCGTACCCGATCCGTCCCGGCGCGTGCTGTTCGGGACGACGCTCGTCGAGGAGGACGGCTGGACGTACGTCTACGGCGGTGACGACGGCCGCCCCGCCGGACGCCCGGTGTCCTCGGCGTACGTCGCCCGGGTGCCCGAGGGCGGCCTCGGCGACCCGTCGGCCTGGGAGTACTGGACGGGCGAGGAGTGGTCGGCGGGGGTGCGGCCGGGCGCGGTGCTCGGGGACCGGACCCGCAGCGGTGTGGGCAGCGCCTTCTCGGTCGTGCGCGACGGGCGGACGTACGTGCTGTTCACCATGGCCGCGGGGACGGCCGGGCTGGCCGCCGTGACCTCGTACTGGTCCTGTTCCCCCACCGGGCCCTGGCACGGTCCGGCCAAGGGCTTGGGGCCGCCGCTGCCGGGCTCCGGGGTCGCCGCGTACAACCCGCAGACGCATCCCGAGCTGGGCGGCGGCGGGCGGCTCGTGCTCAGCTACGACGTCAACTGGCTCGACCCGGCGGGCGCCGCCGCGCAGCTCAGCGGGAATGTCGCCCTGTACCGACCGCGGTTCGTGACGCTGCGGCTGAGGAACGAGCGCTGACCGGTTCGACGGGGTCGTGGGAGCGGCGCCGGGCGATCACCGCGCACACCATCAGCTGCATCTGGTGGAAGAGCATCAGCGGCAGCACGGCCAGCGAGGCCTGCGCGCCGAACAGCACGCTCGCCATGGGCAGCCCGGCGGCCAGGGACTTCTTGGAGCCCGCGAACTGGATCGCGATCCGGTCGGCCCGGCCGAAGCCCAGTGCCCGGGAGCCGTACCAGGTCAGCGCCAGCATCACCGCGAGCAGCACGGCCTCGACCAGCAGCAGGCCGCCGAGCCGCAGCGGGCTGACCTGGTGCCAGATGCCCTGGACCATGCCCTCGCTGAACGCGGTGTAGACGACCAGCAGGATCGAGCCGCGGTCGACCAGGCCCAGCACCTTCTTGTGCCGCTTCACGAAGGCCCCGATCCAGGGGCGCAGGAGTTGCCCGGCGAGGAAGGGCACGAGCAGTTGCAGCACGATCTCGACGAGCGCGTCGGCCGAGAACCCGCCCGTGCCGCCGCCCAGCAGGGAGGCCGCGAGCAGCGGGGTGAGCACGATGCCCACGAGGGAGGAGAAGGAACCGGCGCAGATCGCGGCGGGCACGTTGCCGCGGGCGATCGAGGTGAAGGCGATCGAGGACTGGATGGTCGAGGGGACCAGGGTGAGGAAGAGCAGGCCCTGGTAGAGCGGCTGGGTCAGCAGCACCGGGACGAGGCCGCGGGCGGCCAGGCCCAGCAGCGGGAAGACCATGAAGGTGCAGGCCAGGACCGTGAGGTGCAGCCGCCAGTGGCGCAGGCCGTCCAGCGCCTCACGGGTGGACAGGCGTACCCCGTACAGGAAGAACAGCAGCGCGATCGCCACGTCGGAGGCGCCGGACGCGATGTCCGCGCCCACCCCGCGCGCCGGGAGCAGGGCGGCGAACCCGACCGTCCCGAGCAGCAGCAGGACGTACGGATCGATCGGCAGCCGACTCGGCCAAGTCAGGCGTCTCACGGTGCTCGGTGCTCCACTTGTGTTCGGTTGCTCGCCGTACCTGCGGATCCGTCCGCGCCGACGGGTCCCCGCTCCATCCTGCCCCTCCCCCGGCCGATCGGGAATCCCGTACACCACACTTACTGTCATCACATACCGCGATAACCTCGGCCCATGTACGAGCCCGCGCATCTGCGCACGTTCCTCGCCGTGGCCCAGACGCTGAGCTTCACCCAGGCGGCACGGAGGCTGGGGCTGCGCCAGTCGACGGTGAGCCAGCACGTGCGGCGGCTGGAGGTGGCGGCCGGCCGGACCCTGTTCACCCGGGACACCCACTCGGTGGAGCTGACCGAGGACGGGGAGGCGATGCTCGGCTTCGCGCGGCGGATCCTGGAGGCGCACGAGCAGGCCGCGGCGTTCTTCACCGGCACCCGGCTGCGCGGGCGGCTGCGCTTCGGCGCCTCGGAGGACTTCGTGCTGACCCGGCTGCCGGAGATCCTCGAACGGTTCCGGCACGACCATCCAGAGGTCGACCTGGAGCTGACGGTGGAGCTGTCGGGCACGCTCCACGAGCAGCTGGAGGCCGGGAAGCTGGATCTGGTGCTGGCCAAGCGGCGGGCGGGTGATCCGCGCGGGCAGCTGGTCTGGCACGACCGGCTGGTGTGGATCGGCGGCGAGCGGTTGCGGCTGGATCCGGGCCGGCCGGTGCCGCTGATCGTCTATCCGCCGCCCGGCATCACCCGGGCGCTGGCCCTGGAGGCGCTGGAGCGGGAGGGCCGCGAGTGGCGGATCGCCTGCACCAGCGGCAGCCTCAACGGGCTGGTCGCCGCCGCCCGCGCGGGCCTCGGCGTGATGGCCCACTCCCGCGGCCTGATCCCGCCCGGCCTGGTCCGGGTCCCGGACCGCGCGGGGCTGCCCGAGCTGGGCAGGGTCGACTTCGTCCTGGTCCACAACCGCCGCCGCGCCTCCGCCCAGGGCCCGGCGGACGCCCTGGCGGCGGCGGTCCTCGCGGGCGGGGTACGGCCCGAGCGGGGCGGGCGGCGGGAGCCGGTGTGAGGGGCGGGCGAGTCTGAGGAGTGGGCCGGGCGCGAGGGCGTGGGCGCCGGAGCGGCCCGCAGCGGCCTGCGGCGAACGGGAGCGGCCCGGAGAGAAGGCCCAAAGGGAACCGGAGTGACGGATTCAGCCGATCCGGCGCTGACCGGAGAGAGGCCGGCGTCCACGTCCGGCCGGCGGGCCGGGGAAGGGCCGCGTCGGCGGGGCCGGAAGGCGGGGCTCGGGTCGTACAGATTCCGTGGAGATTACGGCCCCGAAACTTACTGGATCGTCAGGAAGCTGTCCGTCCCTTCCCCATCTGCACGGTTTTTCCCCCGCTGACCAGTGCGGACCTGAGCACCGCTCCGCTTTCGGGGCCCTCCCGCTCTCCGATGCTGGTGGGGTAGCTTTCACGGCGCTGCGAGGCGCCACATCGAGGCGGGAGCGGGTTTGCGCGAGTTCACCAACCCTCCGTTGGCGTTGGCACCGCTGGTGGGCGGCCTTGCCGACGTCGTGTTCGAGCGCGCCCAGGAGGACCCGCACCATGTCGCGCTCGGCCGCAAGGACGAGTCCGGGCAGTGGCGGGACGTGACCTCGGCGGAGTTCCGTGACGAGGTGCTGGCGCTGGCCAAGGGCCTGCTCGCCCAGGGCGTCCGGTTCGGCGACCGGGTCGCCATCATGTCCCGCACCCGCTACGAGTGGACCCTGTTCGACTTCGCGCTGTGGACGATCGGCGCCCAGGTGGTGCCGCTGTACCCGACCTCCTCGGCCGAGCAGGTCTTCTGGATGCTCTACGACGCCGAGGTGACGGCCGCGGTCGTGGAGCACGAGGACCACGCCATGACCATCGCCACGGTCATCGACCGGCTGCCCCGCCTCGACCGGCTGTGGCAGCTCGACGCCGGCTGTGTGCAGGAGCTGTACGACGCCGGGGCGCATCTGGAGGACGACGTGGTGCACCGGCACCGTCGCGCGGTGACGCCCGACTCGGTGGCCACGATCATCTACACCTCGGGCACGACCGGCCGCCCCAAGGGCTGTGTCCTCAGCCACGGCAACTTCATGTACGAGGCGGACACCGTCAGCGCGCGCTGGGAGCCGGTGTTCCACTCCCGCAAGGGCGACGAGGCGTCCACGCTGCTGTTCCTGCCGCTCGCGCACGTCTTCGGACGGATGGTGGAGGTGGCGGCGGTCCGCGGCGGGGTCCGCTTCGGGCACCAGCCGAGGCTGGACGCGGCCGCGCTGCTGCCGGACCTGGCCGCGTTCCGGCCGACGTTCATCCTGGCCGTGCCGTACATCTTCGAGAAGGTGTTCGCGGCGGCGCGCCGCAAGGCCGAGAAGGAGGGCAAGGCCGGGCCGTTCGAGAAGGCCGTCGAGGTCGCGGTGAAGTACGCCGACGCCGTGGAGGAGAAGGCCTGGGGCATCGGGCCGGGGCCGTCGGCGGGACTGCGTATGCAGCACCAGTTCTTCGACAAGCTCGTCTACGCCAAGGTGCGCGCGGCGATGGGCGGGCGTATCCGCAACGCCATGTCGGGCGGCTCGGCGATGGACCGGCGGCTCGGGCTGTTCTTCGCGGGCGCGGGCGTACAGATCTACGAGGGCTACGGCCTGACCGAGTCCACCGCCGCCGCCACGGCCAACCCGCCCGAGCGCACCCGCTTCGGCACGGTCGGCCAGCCGGTGCCCGGGGTGACCGTGCACATCGCCGAGGACGGCGAGATCTGGCTGCGCGGCGACAACGTCTTCGAGGGTTACCTCAACAACCCCAAGGCCACCGACGAGACCCTGCACGACGGCTGGCTGGCCACCGGGGACGTCGGCCAGGTCGACGAGGACGGCTATCTCACGATCACCGGCCGCAAGAAGGAGATCCTGGTGACCTCCGGCGGCAAGAGCGTCTCCCCCGGTGTGCTGGAGGAGCGGGTGCGCGAGCATCCGCTGATCCACCAGTGCGTGGTCGTCGGCAACGACCGCCCCTTCGTCGCGGCGCTGATCACCCTCGACCAGGAGGCCGTCGAGCACTGGCTCGCCATGCAGAACAGGCACCGGCTGACGGCCGCCGACCTGGTGCACGACCCGGATCTGGAGGCCGAGGTGCGCAGGGCGGTGGTGGCCGCCAACACGCTCGTGTCCCAGGCCGAGTCCATCCGCACCTTCCGCATCCTGGCGCAGCCCTTCACCGAGGAGCACGGACTGCTCACGCCCTCGCTGAAGCTCAAGCGCAAGGCGATCGAGAAGGCGTACGCGTCGGAGGTCGACGCGCTGTACGAGGTGTGAGGCCCGGCGTCACCGCCGTACGGGTTCCCCGGTAAGGAATGCGTCCAGCTTCGTGATCGTTGACCATGGGCGTACCACCGGACAGCGGACGACGAATCGAGAGCCCGTGAGCAGCAAGGTCCCCCCGATCATCCTCAACAACGGCGTCGAGATGCCCCAGCTGGGCTTCGGCGTCTGGCAGGTGCCGGACGCGGAGGCGCAGAGCGCGGTCGCGACGGCGCTGGAGTGCGGGTACCGCAGCATCGACACCGCGGCGATCTACGGCAACGAGGCGGGCACCGGCAAGGCCATCGCCGCCTCCGGCGTCCCGCGCGAAGAGATCTTCGTGACCACCAAGCTCTGGAACAGCGACCAGGGCTACGACTCCACGCTGCGCGCGTTCGACGACTCCGCCGCCAAGCTGGGCCTGGAGTACGTGGACCTGTATCTGATCCACTGGCCGACCCCGGCGCGCGACCGCTATGTCGACACCTACCGGGCCTTCGAGAAGCTGCTCGGTGACGGGCGGGTCCGGGCCGTCGGTGTCTCCAACTTCCTGCCGGAGCACCTGGAGCGCCTCATCGGCGAGACCTCGGTGATCCCGGCGGTCAACCAGATCGAGCTGCACCCGCACCTGCAGCAGCACGCCGCCCGCGCCTACCACGCGGACCAGGGCATCCACACCGAGGCCTGGTCCCCGCTGGGCCAGGGCAAGGGCCTGCTGGAGGTCCCGGCGATCGTGGCCGTGGCCCAGAAGCACGGCCGCACCCCGGCGCAGATCGTTCTGCGCTGGCACCTCCAGCAGGGCACCATCGTGATCCCGAAGTCCGTGACCCCGTCCCGGATCAAGGAGAACATCGAGGTCTTCGACTTCACCCTGGACACCGAGGACCTGGCCGCGATCGGCGCCCTCAACGAGGACCGCCGTCTGGGCCCGAACCCGGCGACGTTCGACATGGCCTGACCCGGCCGGTCTCCCGCCGGGCCCGGCCGGCCGCCCCGCTCACGGCCGGGGCCGGCCCGCCCAGGCCGTCGGTTTCACAGCGTCCGGGCCGCCGTGTGGACCGTGTGTGCCGCGAGGACGAACACGTCGGGGCGGTGGTGGACGCTCGCGCCGTCGGCCGGGTCGATGAGGCGGTCGAGGGTGGCGCGGTCCTCGGCGTCCAGTCCGTCGGCCATGGCCTCGCGGAGGCGGGAGAGGGTCGCGGCGACGTAGGCGCGGGCCCGGTCGGTGGCGGGGGCGGGGAGGTCGAGCAGGAAGGTGCGGGTGCCGGTGGGCTTCAGTCCCGCCGAGGCGAGCAGGGCGGCCCAGTCCTCGGTCTCGTCGACCACGCCGGGCAGCGAGGCGCGCATCCGGGCGAACCACTCGGACTCGACGGCGTCCAGCCGGTCCTGGAGGCCAGGGCGGCCGATGCCGATGTCGCGGGGCAGGAAACGGGCCGGCAGTCCGCCCTCCATCAGGGCGAGGGTCCCACCGGGCGCGAGATGCCCGGCGAACGCGGCGAGAGCGGCGCGCTGGTCGCCCAGGTGGTGCAGGCTGCGGCTGGCCCACAGCAGGTCGGCAGGGTAGTCGAGATCGCCCAGGGCGTCGGGCAGTTCACCGGCCAGGGTGCCGAAGCGGTCCGCGACACCCAGCCGCTCGGCACGGGCGCGGGCCCGCTCCAGCAGCGGCTCGTTGCCGTCGACGGCGACCACCCGGGCACCGGGGAAGGTGTCGGCGAGCAGACAGGCGACCACACCCGGGCCGCTGCCCGCGTCGACGACCAGGCCCGGATCGGTCTGCCGCTTGCCGAGCCAGGCCAGGGCGTGCTCGTACAGCGGTGTGAACAGTTCCGCCTGCGACTCCAGCAGCGGGCCCATCTCGGCCCAGTCGATGTCGGTGGTGTCGTGGTGATGGTGTCCCGGGCCCTCGTGCGTGCCGTGCGGGTCGTGCTCGCCGTGCTGGTGGTGTGCGTGCGCCATGGTGGTCAGCCTCTCCTCCGGATGCGGCCAGCGTGCGCCGACGCACCGGGGCGGGGCCAGTCCTGTTGCCGGAACCGCAAAATCGGCGGCCCTCTGTTGCCGCGCGGGACACGGCGGGCCACCCGCCGGACCAGGCCCGGCGGGTGGGGTCCCGGGGGGGGGGGGGGGGGGGGGGGGGGGGGGGGGGGGGGGGGGTCGGGGGGGGGGGGGGGGGGGGGGGGGGGGGGGTGTTGTGGGT
>NZ_JBVJGZ010000057.1:0-16632 GCF_055587025.1 Streptomyces sp. NPDC048600
AACTCTTCGCCGACGCCGCCGCCGGCAAGAAGACCACCGACGCCACCGTCAAGGCCGCACTCGACAAGGCCCAGCAGCAGATGCCGAACAGCTGACCGGCATGACGGCCGCCACCCCCCACGGTCGCCGCACGGTCGAGCACCCGGTGCACGCCAGCTCGCCCGGTGCGGCGCGCGGTTCCGACCGCCGCACCGGGCGGTTCCACGGGGCCGTCGGGTCCGCCGCGGCGGTGCCGCCGACGTGAACCCCGGCCGTCCCCGGGCGGCCGGCCTGACCCCTGGCCGCCCGCGGGCGGCCGGTCACAGACTCCGCGGTGGGCGCGGGTAGGGGAGCGCGCCCACCGCGGTCCGACGAGGCCGCGCAACCCTGGCGCCCCGAAGGCCGCGACCCCCGCGGCCCGCACAGCCCGTGACCTCCACGATCCGCACAGGCCGTGCCCCCCACGGCCCCACAAGCCCGCGCACGCCGTCCGTGTCCCGGGGTCCCTCCGGGTCCCCGGCCCCGGCGGCCGTCGCGCGGTCCTCATGGGACGGCCGCCCCCTCTGCGGCTGATCCATGCATGTCAGGTACACACCAGAAATGCACCCCCACCATGACTCTAGGGAGAGTCGCATGCCATCCCGCACCCGCCGCACCCTCATGGCCGCGCTGGCGACAGCCGCCCTGCTCACCTCGGGCAGCATCCTCACCGCACCCCCCGCCGCGGCCGCGGTCACCTGGGACACCGACCGCGCGAACGCCGCCTACGCCGCGAACGCCAACGCCGTCACCGCGTCCGGCAGCGAGAACGGCGGCACCGTCGCCGGCAACGCCTTCGACGGCAACGCCGCCAGCCGCTGGTCCAGCAACTTCGCCGACGACGCCTGGATCCGCGTCGACCTCGGCAGCACCGTCCGCGTCGACCGGGTGGTCCTCGACTGGGAGGCCGCCTACGGCAAGAGGTACGTCCTCGAGGTGTCCAGGAACGGTTCCGACTGGACCCCGTTCTTCACCGAGACCGCCGGCACAGGCGGAACGGTCACCGCGCACACCTACCCGCAGGAGGTGACCGGCCGCTACGTCCGGATGCGCGGCGTCGAACGGGCCACGCCCTGGGGCTACTCGCTGTTCTCGTTCCGGATCTACGGCGGCGAACCGGCCCCGGCGTCCACCGGCGTCACCAACCTGGCCCTGAACCACCCCGCGTTCACCAACTTCTACCAGCACGCGGGCAATTCGCCGGCGTTCATCACCGACGGCGGCTGGCCCGCGAACCTCAAGGACGACGCCACCCGCTGGTCCAGCGACTGGAACGCCGACCGCTGGGTCTCGGTGGACCTGGGCGCCCGGTCCACGATCTCCAAGGTGGACCTGTACTGGGAGGCGGCCTTCGCCGTCGACTACCAGATCCAGGTCTCCGACGACAACACCAACTGGCGCACGGTGTACCAGCCTTCGGCCGGTGAGGTGGCCGCCCGCCGCGCCGACGTCAAGTCGCCCGGGGAGGCGGTGGGCCTGCACGACGCCGTCACCCTGCCCACCCCGGCCACCGGCCGCTACGTCCGCATGCTCGGCAAGGAGCGCCGCAACTTCTACAACCCGGCCCCCTACACGGCCCAGTTCGGCTACTCCCTCTACGAGTTCCAGGTCTGGGGCACCGGCGGCAGCGCGGGCGCCGCCTACCCGGCGCTCCCGGGCGAGCAGCCGGGCGCGTACCGGACGACGTTCTTCGACGACTTCACCGGCGGCTCCCTCGACCGCTCCAAGTGGCGTGTGGTGCGCACCGGCACCGAGATGGGCTCGGTCAACGGCGAGTCCCAGGCGTACGTCGACTCCACCGACAACATCCGCACCGAGAACGGCAACCTGATCTTGCGCGCCAAGTACTGCAACGACTGCACCCAGGCGGGCGGCGGCACCTACGACTTCACCTCCGGCCGCATCGACACCAACACCAAGTTCGACTTCACCTACGGCAAGGTCAGCGCCAGGATGAAGCTCCCGGCGGGCGACGGCTTCTGGCCTGCCTTCTGGATGCTGGGCAGTAATGTCGACAACCCGTCGGTGTCCTGGCCCGCCTCGGGCGAGACCGACATCATGGAGGCCATCGGCTACGCCGACTGGACCAGCACCGCCCTGCACGGCCCCGGCTACTCCGCCGACGGCAACATCGGTGCCCGCCAGGTCTTTCCGAACGGCGGCCGCGTCGACCAGTGGCACACCTACTCCGTCGAATGGACCCCGACGGGCATGAAATTCTACGTCGACGACGCCCTGGTCCAGGAGACCACCCGCAACAAGCTGGAATCGACCCGCGGCCAGTGGGTCTACGACCACAACCAGTACGTCATCCTCAACCTCGCCCTCGGCGGCGCGTATCCGGCCGGCTGGAACAAGGTGACGACCCCGTACTGGGGCCTGCCCCAGTCCAGCGTCGACCGCATCGCCTCCGGCGGGGTCCAGGCGGAGGTGGACTGGGTGAGGGTCGAACAGAAGGGCTGACCGGGCGACACGGGAGGGGCCGGGCGCACCGCGCCCGGCCCCTTTCCGGTCCGCCGCTCTCACCCGGCGAGCGTCTGGAGCACTTTCTCCTCCCGCGGCGCCACCCGCACGGCGTGGACCCGCGACCGCCGCCACAGCCACAGCACATCCCGCCCGAACGACCACACCAGCGTCCCCAGGGCGAACACGACGACCGCCGTGGTGGCCGGGAGGGGCAGCAGGTCCGAGGCGGCGACCAGGAGGAGGACGCCCTGGAAGGCGGCCACCGTCTTGCGGGCCGTCGACGGGGGCAGGGGCGCGTTCAGCCAGGGCCAGACGCGGGCGGCGGCGACGAAGGCGTAGCGCATGCCGCCGATCAGCAGGACCCAGGGGCCGAGGGCGGCGGCGACGTACACGCTCAGCACCAGGATGAGGAACGCGTCGACCTCCATGTCGAAGCGGGCGCCCAGCGGGGTCGAAGTCCCGGTGCGGCGGGCGACCTTGCCGTCCACGCCGTCGAGGATCAGGGCCACCGCCGTCAGGCCCACGAACAGGCTGATGGGCGTCGGGCTCCGGAAGGAGTCGGCCACCAGCGCCGTCACCGCGCCGACCAGGACGGCCCGGCCGAGGGTGACCCGGTTGGCCGGGCCGAAGGAGCGCGGCCGCGCGCGGTGCAGGGCGCGGGAGAGCACCGCCCAGGTGGCGAACGCGAAGGCCAGCCCGGTGAGCCAGCCCGCCGGGCCCAGGCCGACCGCCGTCCCGAGCAGGGCCAGCAGCAGAAGCTGCGCACCCGCTCCGACGGCGGTCTCCTGCTGGACCGGCCTCGCGTCGTAAGTGTCGTTCAGGGCCACCGCACATCCTCCGGCCGTGTGACAGAGTCGATCAACGCCGCGTACTGTGCGCGGCCTGTGCACATCTCCGTACGTGAACAGCTTCCCGTGCGTTCAGGCCTATCTGGAGGATGTGAATGAAGAGTCCCGCACGCGCCTTCTGGCTGGCCTCTCCCGGCGAGGGCGAGATCCGCGAGGTGTCCGTGCCCGAGCCCGCCGAGGGCGAAGTGCTGGTGCGCAGCCTGTACTCGGGGATCAGCCGGGGCACCGAGACCCTGGTGTTCCGTGGCGGGGTGCCGCGCAGCCAGTACGCCGCGATGCGGGCGCCGTTCCAGGAGGGCGACTTCCCCGGGCCGGTGAAGTACGGCTATCTGAACGTCGGTGTGGTGGAGCGGGGGCCCGCCGGGCTGCTCGGCCGGACCGTGTTCTGCCTGTATCCGCACCAGACGCGGTACGTCGTCCCCGCCTCGGCCGTCACGCCCGTGCCCGAGTCCGTGCCCGCCGAACGGGCCGTCCTCGCGGGCACGGTGGAGACGGCAGTGAACGCCCTGTGGGACGCGGCCCCGATGGTCGGCGACCGGATCGCCGTGATCGGCGGCGGCATGATCGGGTCCTCGGTCGCCGCCCTCCTCGCCCGCTTCCCCGGCGTCCGTGTCCAGCTCGTCGACACCGACCAGGACCGCGCCCGGACCGCCGAGGCCCTCGGTGTCGCCTTCGCCGCGCCCGAGGACGCGCTCGGCGACTGCGACCTCGTCGTCCACGCCAGCGCCACCGAGCAGGGCCTCGCCCGCGGCCTGGAACTCCTCGCCGCCGAGGGCACGCTCGTCGAACTGAGCTGGTACGGCGACCGCCGGGTCGCCCTGCCGCTCGGCGAGGCCTTCCACTCCCGGCGCCTGACCCTGCGCGCCAGCCAGGTCGGCACCGTCTCCCCGGCCCGCGCGAACCGGACGTACGCCGAACGGCTCGCCCTCGCCCTGGAACTGCTCGCCGACCCCGCCCTCGACGCCCTGATCACCGGCGAGAGTGCTTTCGACGAACTCCCGGACGTTCTCCCGAAGATCGCCTCGGGCGAGATCCCGGCCCTGTGCCACCGAGTCGCGTATCCCGGCGCCTGACCTGAGAAAAGAGTGAGACACGGCTGAACAACGGGAAGCCGGCAGCCGTACTATGCGGCATCCCCCGGCAGGGAGTCACGGGGGACCAGACGCACCGCACTGGAGGGTCGTCCGTTGTTCAGCATCACCGTCCGCGATCACATCATGATCGCCCACAGCTTCCGGGGCGAGGTCTTCGGCCCCGCGCAGGCCCTGCACGGAGCGACGTTCCTGGTGGACGCCACATTCCGGCGCGAGCGGCTGGACGAGGACAACATCGTCGTCGACATCGGCCTCGCCACCCGCGAGCTCGGCACGATCGCCGCCGAGCTCAACTACCGCAACCTCGACGACGAGCCGGACTTCAAGAACGTCAACACCTCCACCGAGTTCCTCTGCCAGGTCATCGCCGACCGGCTCGCCGCGCGCGTCCACGAGGGCCGCCTGGGCGAGGGCGCCAGAGGCCTCTCCGGCATCACGGTCACGCTGCACGAGTCGCATGTCGCGTGGGCCAGTTACGAGCGTGCCTTGTGACCGACACGACGGTGGCCCGCCCGGCCGGTACGCACGCCGGGGAACTCACGCCGTACGGCGGGGAGCTGGCGCCCATGACCCTGCGCACCCTGCACTTCGTCGTCCCCGGCGGAGTCGCCGACCCGGACCGGCCGAGCGGGGGCAACGCCTACGACCGGCGCATCAGCCTGGACCTGCCCGGCTTCGGCTGGCAGGTGCACCAGCACCTCGTCCCCGGCTCCTGGCCGTGCCCCGACTCCGCCGCCCGCGCCGAACTCGCCCGCGTGCTGCGCCGGCTCCCGGACGACGCCGTCGTCCTGATGGACGGACTGGTCGCCTGCGGCGTCCCCCAGATCGTCGTGCCGGAGGCCGAACGGCTGCGGCTCGCCGTGCTGGTGCATCTCCCGCTCGGCGACGAGACCGGCCTGGCCCCCGAGGTGGCCGCCGAACTCGACGTCCGGGAACGGGCCGTGCTGCGCGCGGCCGGCGCGGTCGTCGCCACCAGCGAATGGGCGGTCCGCCGCCTCGTCGCCCACCACGGCCTGGCCCCGAACCGGGTGCACGCGGCGACACCCGGCGCCGACATCGCGCCCCTCGCCCCCGGCACCGACGGCGTCTCCCATCTGCTGTGCGTCGCCGCCGTCACCCCGCGCAAGGGCCAGCACCGCCTGGTGGAGGCCCTGGCCGCCGCCCACGACCTGCCGTGGAGCTGCACCCTGGTGGGAGCGCTGACCCAGGACCCGGCGTACGTCGGCCGGCTGCGCGACCGCATCGACCGCCACGGCCTGACGGACCGCATCCACCTGGCCGGTCCCCGCGCGGGCGCCGCACTGGACGCCGCCTACGCCGCCGCCGACCTCATGGTCCTCACCTCGTACGCCGAGACATACGGAATGGCGGTGACGGAGTCCCTGGCGCGCGGTGTCCCGGTGCTCGCCACGGACGTCGGCGGAGTCCCGGAGGCCGTCGGCCGCGCTCCCGACGGCGGTGTGCCCGGCATCCTCGTACCGCCGGAGGACCCGGCCGCGCTCGCCGCCGAACTGCGCGGCTGGTTCGGCGAACCGGACGTCCGCCGCCGGCTGAAGTCCGCCGCACGGGGCCGCCGGGCCGCCCTCGACGGCTGGGCCACCACGGCCCGCACCCTGGCCGGAGTGCTGCACCGGCTGCCGAGCGAACCGAGGAGGGCGGCATGAGCAGGACGACTGCGGTACGCGAGGACGCCGGTGGCGTGTCCCCGGAGACCCCGCAGGGGGACGGCACCGGGGCCGGCCAAGACCCGCGGACCGCCGGCACGCCGGACGTCATCGCGGGCGCCGGCCCCGTCGCCGGTGAGCGCGCGACCGTGCGGCTGCGGCAGAACGGACCCGAGGAACCCGCCCGCTACGCGCCCGAGTGGCTGGAACTGCGCGAGGGCGCCGACGCGGCCGGGCGGTCACCGGAACTGCTGGACCCGCTGCGGATACGGCTGGCCAACCTGCCCGGCCGCGCGAAGGACGGCCTGGTGGTGCACGACCTGGGCTGCGGCACCGGTTCGATGGGCCGCTGGCTGGCGCCCCGGCTCGACGGCCCCCAGCACTGGGTGCTGCACGACCGCGACCCCTATCTGCTGCACTTCGCGGCCGTGACCTCACCCAAGAGCGCCGCCGACGGCAGCCCGGTCACGGTCGAGACCCGGCGCGGTGACGTCGCCCGGCTCACCCCCGACGCCCTCGCGGGCGCCTCCCTCGTCACGGCCTCCGCGCTGCTGGACGTCCTCACCCGGGAGGAGATCGACGCCCTCGCCGCCGCGTGCGCGGGTGCCGGCTGCCCGGCCCTGCTGACGCTCTCCGTGGTCGGCCGGGTCGAACTCGCCCCCGCCGACCCACTGGACGCCGAACTCGCCGAGGCGTTCAACGCCCACCAGCGCCGCGACGGCCTGCTCGGCCCGGACGCCGTGACCACGGCCTGCGAGGCCTTCGGCGACCGCGGGGTGACCGTCCAGGTCCGCCCGAGCCCCTGGCGGCTCGGCCCGACGGACGCCACGCTCACCGCACAGTGGCTGCGCGGCTGGGTCGGCGCGGCCGTGGAGCAGCGCCCCGAACTGCGTGAGCGTGCCGCGAAGTACCTGGCCGCCCGTCTGGCCGCCTGCGCCAGGGGCGAACTCCAGGTCACCGTCCACCACGCCGACCTGCTCGCCCTGCCCCGCCCGACGGACGCCCGGTCATGAGCGCGCCGACCGGGACGGGCCCGGCTCCGCCCACCGGGACCGCCGAGCCGTCGACGGGCCCCGCCGCCGGCCAGGCCGCCCGGCCGGGCGAGCCGGGGCCGCCCCGGCGGCGCCCGGTCCTGGCCCGGCTGCGCCCGCACCTCGGCACCCTGGCGGGTCTCCTCGTCCTGGGCGTCGTCGTCTGGCGGCTCGGGACGGGGGTGTTCCTGGACGGGCTCGGCAGGATCGATGCGCCCGCCGTCCTCGCGGCGCTCGGGATCGGCGTGGTCACCACCGTGTGCAGCGCCTGGCGCTGGCAGCTCGTCGCGCGCGGGCTGCGGATCGGACTGCCGCTGAAGCCGGCCGTCGGCGACTACTACCGGGCGCTGTTCCTGAACGCGGCCCTGCCCGGTGGTGTCCTCGGCGATGTGCACCGGGCGGTGCGGCACGGGCAGAGCGCGGGGGACGTGCGCCGGGGGGTGCGGGCCGTGGTGCTGGAGCGGACGGCCGGCCAGGTGGTCCTCGCCGTGGCGGGCGGTGTCGTCCTCGCGACGCTGCCCTCGCCCGTGCAGGACGAGACCCGGCAGTTCGCCGTGCTCGCCGCGATCGCCGCGGCGGGCGCCTTCGCGATCGTCGCCGCCCTGCGGATGAGCCGGCCCCGTGCCACCGACCGCCGCGGGTTCCTCGCGGAGGCGCGCGAGGCCCTGCTCTCCCGGCGCAACGGCCCCGGGGTCCTCGTCTCCTCGGTCGTCGTCCTCGCCGGGTACGTCGCCACGTTCCTGCTGGCCGCGCGGGTCGTGGGCGTGGGCGCCTCCGCGCTCGCCCTGCTGCCGCTGGCCGTGCTCGCGCTGCTCGCCATGAGCCTGCCGCTGAACGTCGGCGGCTGGGGCCCGCGCGAGGGCGTCACCGCCTGGGCGTTCGGCGCCGCCGGGCTCGGCGCGCACGAGGGGCTCGCCGTGGCCGTGGTGTACGGCGTGCTGAGCCTCGCGGCGAGCCTGCCCGGCGCCGCGGTCATCGCCCTGCGCTGGTACGCCGGGCGGCGCGTCCCCAACTACCCGGCGGAGTCCGCCTCTTCGCCCTTCAGCAGCGAGAAGTACGCGCCGAAGGAATCCGCGAGACTCGCCAGCAGCGCCTTTCCCTTTTCCGCGGTTCCGAGGGAAGGACGGCCTATGACGCCCGAATCGGTATAGGCGGCCATTCCCACGGTGAGGAGGTGCCGCCGGTCGTCGGCGACGAAATCGGCGGACTCGTAACCGGGCCGCACCATTTCCGGATACGCGTGCAGAAGGATGGAGGTCTCTATTTCCCCCGCGTGCATGTCGGTGAGCAGCGAGGTGAGCACCCCGGCCCGTTCCCGGGCCGTCTCCCAGTCCTCCGGGGCCGGGAACAGTGCCATCCGCTCTCCGCGCGCGGAGGACTCCTGGACCACGTTGCCCAGGACGTAGTTGCCGCCGTGCCCGTTGACCAGCACCAGCGTGTCGACGCCCGACCGGCGCAGCGACTCGGCGATGTCCCGTACCACCGCGTGAAGGGTCACGGAGGAGATGCTGACGGTGCCCGGCCAGGCCGCGTGCTCGTGCGAGCAGGCGAGTGTCACCGCAGGAAGGAGGTGCACGGGGTGCGCGGCGGCGATCTCCCCGGCGATCGCGCAGGCGACGAGCGTGTCGGTGGCCAACGGGAGATACGGGCCGTGCTGCTCGAAACTCCCCACGGGCAGCACCGCGATCCGCGAGTTCCGTGCCTTTACGTCCTCCGTGGTGTCCGCCGGCAGCAGACCGTACGCCGCCGACCGTATGTCCGAACCACTCATCTTTTTCACGGCCTTTCGTCTTTGCTGAGGAACAGATCATGACAGAAAAGATCGGCGTGCTCGCCAAGAAGTCCGCTCCGCGCACCGGAGTGGAACGCGTCGTGAATGCCCCGCTCCCCACGGTGTACGGGCCATTCACCGCGGTCGGCTACCTCGACCACGACCGCGGTGACGAACAGGTCGCCCTCGTGTACGGCGACCTCGCTGCCGAGGACGTGCTGACCCGGCTGCACTCGGAGTGCCTCACCGGCGACGCCTTCGGCTCCCAGCACTGCGAGTGCGGCGACCAGCTCGACTCCGCGCTGCGGGCCGTGGTGGCCGCGGGCAGCGGTGTCGTCGTCTACCTCCGCGGGCACGAGGGCCGGGGCATCGGCCTGCTCGGCAAGCTGCGGGCGATGGCGCTCCAGGCGGAGGGCCTGGACACCGTGGAGGCGAACGTCGCCCTCGGCTACCCCGTGGACGCCCGTGACTACGGTGTCGCCGCGGAGATCCTGCGCGACCTCGGCGTCCGCTCGGTGCGGCTGATGTCCAACAACCCGGCCAAGCGCGAGGCGCTGGTCCGGCACGGCATCCAGGTCGCCGAGGAGGTGCCGCTGCTGATCGAGCCGTGCGAGAGCAACATCACCTATCTGCGCACCAAGCGGGAGCGGATGGACCACCGTCTGCCGCACCTGGACGCGGTGGCGCACTGGTCATGACCCGGTGACGGCCTCGTGCACGAACCGCTTGAGGTCCGGGTAGACGGCGTGGGAGCCGCGCGGCCGCACCTGGGTCATGAACTGCACGGTCAGATCACGCCCGGGGTCGACGAAGAACGTCGTGGTGGCCACGCCGCTCCACCCGTAGGTGCCCGGCCCGGCCGGGGCCGCGGTGCGCCCGGGGTCGGTTACCACGGACACCCCGAGTCCGAAGCCGAGGCCCGCCTTGGCGGCCACGTCGTGCGCGGGCCTGCTGCCGAAGGTGCGCAGATCGGCCCCGCCCGGCAGCTGGTTGGCGGTCATCAGGTCCACCGTGCCGGGCGCCAGCAGCCGGGTGCCGTCCACCTCGCCCCGGCGCCGCAGCAGCTCCATGAAGCGGTGCACGTCGTGGGCGCTCGCCACCATGCCGCCGCTGCCGGACAGGAACCGGGGCCGTCCGTCGCGCAGCGGCAGCCCCGGCACCGGCGCTATCCGGCCGTCCTCCCGCTCGCCGTACAACTCGGCGAGGCGCGGCGCCTGTTCGTCGGAGACGTGGAAGCCCGCATCGGTCATCCCGAGCGGCCGGAAGACCCGCTCGGCGAAGAACACGTCCAGCGGCCGCCCCGACACCACCTCGACCAGGCGCCCCAGCACATTGCTGGCCACCGAGTAGTTCCACTGCGTGCCCGGATCGAACTGCAGGGGCAGGCTCGCGTACAGGTCGACCGTCTCCGCCAGGCCCGCGCCGGGCCGCGAGGTCGACTCGAGGCCGGCCTCCCGGTACAGGGCGTCCACCGGATGGCAGTGGTAGAAGCCGAAGGTCAGCCCGGCGGTGTGGGTCAGCAGATGCCGCACCAGGATCGGCCCGGCCGCCGGTCTGGTGCGCAGGTCCGGACCCGACCCGTCGACGTACACCTTCGGGTCGGCGAAGGCGGGCAGATACCGGGCGACCGGGTCGTCCAGCGAGAGCCGGCCCTCCTCGACGAGCAGCAGCACGGCCACCGAGGTCACCGGCTTGGTCATGGAGTAGAGCCGCCACAGCGTGTCCGTCGCGACCGGCAGCCCGGCCGCCCGGTCCCGCAGGCCGTACGTCGTGAGGTGCGCGACGCGCCCGCCGCGCGCCAGTGACACCAGGAATCCGGGCAGCCGCCCCTCGTCGACCTCGCGGGCGAAGTGCCGGTCCATGCGCTCCAGCGCCGTCGGGTCCAGCCCCGCCTCCGCGGGGTCGGCGTCCTGCCGCAGCTGTGCCATGGTGCTCCTCCGGTCCGTTCCACGGTGCGAACGGGCATACCCCGCCGGGACGGCCTCAGACCTCATGATCGCCCGGGGACCGCGTGAACTGTGTCTCGTCACTCGCGTGACCCGCGCCCGCCGGACGCGGACGCCTGCGGCCGGAGCCGGGAGCCGTCGGGCGCGACGGGCCCGCCCTCGGCCCGTGCCGCGCCCGGCAGCAGCAGCGCCACCCCCGCGCCCGCCGCCGCGACGCCTGCCAGGACCGGCAGCGGCAGACGAAGCCCGCCGGCCCCGGCGAGCGTGGCCGCGACGGCGACCCCCAGCACCGGACCCACGTTCAGCGCGGTCTGCTGCAGCCCGCCCGCCACACCGGCCGAGGCCGCCGGAGCCTGCCGTACGACGACCTGGGTGGCCGCCACCATCACGGCCCCGAACCCGGCGCCGACCAGCGCGAACCCGGTGCACAGCGCGAGGGTCCCGGAGGCCGCGCCGAGCAGCAGGACACCGGCGCAGAGCAGGGCCATCGCCCCCGCGGTCGTCCGCCGGGCACCCGCCCGCCGCAGCAGTACGGGGCTCAGCACCGCGGCCGCCACCATCAGCAGCGCGAGCGGCAGACTCCGTAGGGCACTCTCGAAGGGGTCCAGGCCGAGCGTGTCCTGGAGCAGATAGATACAGGCGAACAACGCCCCGTGCAGTGCGGCGGACGCAGCCACCAGCACGGCCAGCGCCGCCCCGATCGCGGGCGCGCCGACCAGTTCCGACGGCACGAGCGGATCGGCCGTACGGCGTTCGTGCCGTACGAGGCCCAGCCCGGCCGCGACCGCCACGGCCAGGCCCGCCCCGCTCGCCGTGGTCCACCCGGACTCCGGCAGCCCGACCAGCACGTGCACCAGACATCCGAGGGTGACCGCCAGCAGCAGGGCGCCCGGCAGGTCGAGACCGTCGGGCCGCTCTCGCCCCGCGTCCGCCCGTACGGTGTCCGCCCTGCCCGCGCCGGTAAGGGAGAGCGCGCCGAAGACCGCGGCCGGGACGACGTTGACGAGGAACACCGCCCGCCAGCCCCACTCGGTGACCAGCGCGCCGCCCAGCACCGGGCCCGCCGCGGCCGCGAGGCCGATCGCGGCGGTGCGCACGGCGAGCGGGCCGCGCAGCCGCTCCGGCGGATACGCGGCGCGCAGCATGCCGAGCGTGGCCGGCTGCAGCAGCGCGCCGAAGACACCCTGGACGATCCGCAGCGCGATCACCCAGCCGATGCCGGGCGCGAGCGCGAGCGCGGCCGAGGCCGCCCCGAAGCCGAGCATGCCGAGCCCGAACAGCAGCCGGTGCCCGTACCGGTCGCCCAGCCGGCCGCCGAACACCAGCAGCCCCGCCACCGCGATGAGATACCCGGTGCTGGTCCACTGCGCCTGCGCGTACGTCGCCCCGAGGTCCCGTTGCAGCGTCGGCTGGGCCACCGTGAGGACCGTGCCGTCCAGGGCGACGATCACCGCGCCGGCGACGCTGCTCGCCAGGGTGAGCCGGGCCCTCATCGGTTGTTCCCCAGATGGGCGTCGAGCGTCGCGTCCAGCAGGGGCGTGAAGTCGTGGGAGCCGGTGGCCAGTTGGAGGCTGCCCCAGGCCCACAGCTGGGCGATGCCGTGCAGGTTCGCCCACAGCGCGCCCGCGACGGCGCGGGCGTCGGCGTCGGGCCGGACGGCGGCGACCCGCTCCACGAGCGCGGCGAACAGCGGCAGGCTCGTGTCCCGGAGCCCGAGATGACCGCTCTCCAGCAGGTCGTGACGGAACATCAGCTCGTACATGCCGGGGTTGGCGAGGGCGAACTCCACATAGCCGCGGGCGACCGCCGCGATCTGCCCGCGCGGGCCCGCCTCCTCGTCGGCGAGCGCGGGCGCGGTGTGCGCGGCCAGGTCGGCGAAGCCGCGCCGGGCGATGGCCGACAGCAGTTCCAGATGGGTGGGGAAGTGGCGGCGCGGCGCCCCGTGCGAGACGCCCGCGCGGCGCGCGATCTCCCGCAGGGTGAGTGCCTGGGCGCCCTCGCGGGCCACCAGCTCCACCCCGACCTCGACCAGCCGGGCGCGCAGGCCCGAGTCCGACTCATGCATGGAGACTGTCTATCAGCGATGAGTAGACAGTGTCTACTCATCGCGATGCCGACGGCCGGACGGGAATACGGGCGCTGTCACGCGGGTTGCAGCGGTCATGACCGAGGACACTCTGCTGAAGCTGCTCACCGAGAGCCGGGGCGGGGTGCTGGTCACCCTCAGACGCGACGGGCGCCCCCAGCTGTCCAACGTCCTGCACGCCTACTACCCCGACGAGCGGATCCTGCGGGTGTCGGTCACCGACGACCGCGCCAAGACCCGCAACCTCCGGCGCGACCCCCGCGCGTCGTACCACGTCACCACCCCGGACCACTGGGCGTACACGGTCGCCGAGGGCACCGCGGAACTCACCCCCGTCGCCGCCGGTCCGCACGACGACACGGTCGAGGAGCTGGTCCGCCTCTACCGCGACCTCCAGGGCGAACACCCCGACTGGGACGACTACCGCGCGGCGATGGTCCGCGACCGGCGCCTGGTGCTGCGCCTCCACGTCGAGCGGGTGTACGGCATCCCGCACGCCTGACCCCGACCTGCACGGGCTCTCACTGGCGGCTGACCGACCGGCTCACACCCGCCACCACCGTCGTCGCGAGGATCCAGCCCGTGACCACCAGCACGTACGACAGCCACTGGTACCAGCCCTGGGGGGCGTAGGCGCCCTCCTGGCCGAAGGAGATCACCGGGACCAGCAGGTCGAGGGTGTAGAAGACCGGGTTGAAGCCGGGCGCCTCGCCGGGCTTCAGCGGGCCCGGCGGGTGCACGCCGTAGACCAGGGAGCCCACGGCCAGCAGGGACAGCAGCCAGCCCGCCGCCCGCAGCGGCCGGAAGCCGTAGCCGACCGTGGCGTCCTGGACGAGGCCCCACACGCGGCCGTACCAGGGCAGCGTGGTGCGGTGCCGGCGCTGCTTGGCGAGCTGGACCAGCCGGGCCCCGTGCTCGTCGCCGATCCGCAGATACGCGGCCGTCAACTGCTCGTAGGCGTGCGGGACATAGCCCTCGCCGTCGCGCTCCACCATCGGCAGCCGCCGCTCGGCGGGCTCCTGCGGGGTGAGGGAGGCGTAGGCGAGCCCGTCCGTCAGGACCCGCTCCGGCACGCTGTCCGGCTCCAGGAACAGGACGTCGATCTGTGCCCGGCGCAGATTGAGCGTGCCGTCCATCGGCGGGCTCTTGCGCAGCCACAGTTCGCCGATGGTGCTGCTGCTCGCCCTCAGCACCGTCTGCCCGGGGTGCGCCAGCCTGCTGTACGACAGGTCGAGCCGCCCGGCGATCCGCGCCCCGCGCAGCCCGATCCAGCCGTCGACCTCCGCGTGCCGCAGCAGGACGTCGCCCTCGACGGTGAGTGTCTCGCCGTCCACCGCGACCTCGTCGGAGCTTCTGATCCGGGCCTGGTTGAGGGTGACCGTGCCGTTGACGGCGGCCCCGGTCAGCCGGATCTGGCCGTGCACGTCCAGGCCGGGTGCGAAGAGGCCGTCGCCGATGGCCACATGGTTGAGCTGGAGAGCGGCGTGCGCGGGTCCCGGCGCGTCGATGGTCGCTTCCTCCAGGAACAGCGCCCCGGCGATCTGTGTCCCGCCGAGCCGTACCGATCCGCCGAACCGGCAGCCCGACAGCCGCAGGACGCCCTCGACCTGGACCGTGGCCGCGTCCAGGCCGGGCAGCACCGAGCCGCGCAGGTTCAGCTGCCGCAGCCGGGCCCCGTAGAAGACGGGCTCCTGCTCGAAGTGGCAGTGGCTGAGCCGCACGGGCCGTTCGGTCGCCGCGTACTCCAGGTCGAGGACACCGGTGATCCGGGCTCCGAGCACGCGGAGCGCGGGTATCTCCCCGTCCTCCTGGGGGTCTTTGAGCAGCAGCGTCCGCAACACGGCGGCCCGCACGGTCCGTTCGGGCCCCCAGCCGGCACCGGCGGCGGGGTCCGGGTCCGGGCCGTCGCGGAAGTCCACCGCCGCGCCCCGGGGATAGGCCCGCCACACCCGCGCCTCGGCCGGGGTCAGGTCGTCGATCTCCATCGTGGGCGACTCTGACCCGGCCGGGGAACAGGTGTCAACCGCGGCCTGACGGACGGGTGTTCCATTCCGCGATCACGGGACGGCCGTGCTCGGTGGACAGCCGGCTGACCGTGCCCGTGTCCAGCCTGAAGAGGCGTCCACCGGCCGGAGGGAGCCCCAGCCGACGGGCGGTGAGAACGCGCAGGAAGTGGGCGTGCGCGATCAGGACCACGTCGCCGTCCCGCCGGGCGAGGGCCGTGTCCGCCCGGGTCAGGACCCGGTCGGCGCGGACACCGACCTCGGCCGGGCTCTCCCCCTCGTGGTCGGGGCCCGGCGCCACGCCGTCGCGCCACAGCTCCCAGTCGGGGCGGTCGAAGCGGATCGCGGCGGTGGTCATGCCCTCGTAGCCGCCGTAGTCCCACTCGTGCAGGTCGGGGTCGATCACGGCCTCGGTCAGTCCCGCCAGTTCGGCGGTGTGCGTCGCGCGGGTGAGTGGGCTGGTGAGGACGAGGGAGTAGGTCCGGCCGGACAGGAGCGGAGCCAGGGACGCCGCCTGCCCCTCACCGCGTTCGGTGAGGGGCAGGTCGGTGAAACTGGTGTGGCGCCCCGAGGCGCTCCACTCCGTCTCGCCGTGGCGGACCAGCAGCAGATCCCCCACGGCGCCGCCTACTTCTTCTCGACGGCGTGGCCGCCGAACTGGTTGCGCAGCGCCGCGATCATCTTCATCTGCGGGGAGTCCTCCTGGCGGGAGGCGAACCGCGCGAAGAGGGAGGCGGTGATCGCCGGGAGCGGGACGGCGTTGTCGATCGCCGCCTCGACCGTCCAGCGGCCCTCGCCGGAGTCCTGCGCGTAGCCGCGCAGCTTGTCGAGGTGCTCGTCGTCGTCCAGGGCGTCGACCGCGAGGTCCAGCAGCCAGGAGCGGATGACGGTGCCCTCCTGCCAGGAGCGGAAGACCTCGCGGACGTTCTCCACGGAGTCGACCTTCTCCAGCAGCTCCCATCCCTCGGCGTAGGCCTGCATCATCGCGTACTCGATGCCGTTGTGGACCATCTTGGCGAAGTGGCCCGCGCCGACCCGGCCCGCGTGGACGTAGCCGTAGGGGCCCTCGGGCTTCAGGGCGTCGAAGACCGGCTGGACGCGGGCGACGTTCGCGGCGTCGCCGCCGACCATCAGCGCGTAGCCGTTCTCCAGGCCCCAGACGCCGCCCGAGACACCGGCGTCGACGAAGCCGATGCCCTTGGCGCCCAGTTCACGGGCGTGCTTCTCGTCGTCCGTCCAGCGGGAGTTGCCGCCGTCGACGACGATGTCGCCGGGGGAGAGGAGGTTGCCCAGCTCGTCGACGACGGACTGGGTGGCGGCGCCGGCCGGGACCATCACCCAGACGACGCGCGGGGCTTCGAGGCGGTCGACGAGCTCGGCGAGCGTGCCGACGTCGGCGAGATCGGGGTTGCGGTCGTATCCGACGACGCTGTGGCCGGCGCGGCGGATGCGCTCGCGCATGTTGCCGCCCATCTTGCCGAGACCGATGAGACCGAGCTGCATGATCAGTTCACTTCCTTGAGGTCGCGGTAGGCCGCGACGAGTGCTGCCGTGGAGGTGTCGAGTCCGGGGACGTCGGTGCCTTCGGTGAGGGCGGGTTCGATGCGCTGGGCGAGGACCTTGCCGAGTTCGACGCCCCACTGGTCGAAGGAGTCGATGTCCCACACCGCGCCCTGGACGAACACCTTGTGCTCGTACAGCGCGA
>NZ_JBVJGZ010000058.1:0-6660 GCF_055587025.1 Streptomyces sp. NPDC048600
TCCGTGCGGTCGGCGGCGATCAGCTGGATGCGGCCCGCGGGGACGTCCAGGACGACGGAGACGGGGGCGGGAGTGGCGAACGTCTGCATGGTGGGTTCCTTCGGTCGTGGCGCGAGCCGGCTCGTTGCCGCTCGTCGTTTCCGATGACAGAAACGCTACGTTGCGTTCATGAATCTGACAACGCAGTTGTTGCATCAATACTTGATAGATGCAGGTCAACACGCATATTTCGTTGCACTGGTTTGGGTATTAACGCAACGAACTCCTAGTGGGTTCGTTGCAATGAGATGTGGTTAACGCTCCGGCCCCACCCGGCATCCGCCCCCGCACGACGAAGACCCCCGGGCCGGTGGGCCTGGGGGTCTTCGAGGGGGCGTCGTGCCGGGGGGCCCGGTCAGATCAGTTCGGGCTGCGGCTCCGGGGCCGGGGTGGCGGCCGGGGCCGGCTTCGGCTCCCACAGGGCGGTCGTGCGGACGTAGGCGTAGATCACCGAGGCCATCGCCAGGATGAGCAGGGGGCCGAACAGCCACGGGCGCTCGGCCATCTGCACCGGCAGGAAGCGGTAGGACAGCAGGAGGGCCGTGAAGACCGTCGTGCCGTAGGCGACGAACCGCAGTCCCGCGCGGTCCCAGTCGTGGTCGAACGTGCGCAGGGCCGCCTCGATGGTGAGCGTGAAGACCACACCGGCGACCAGGTCGGCGCCGTAGTGGTAGCCGAAGCCGAGAGTCGCGGCGAGCGTGGCGATCAGCCAGAAGGTGCCCGCGAAACGCAGCAGGCGGGGACCCTTGCGGGAGTGGATGAAGATCGCGACAGCCCACGCGGTGTGCAGGCTGGGCATGCAGTTGCGCGGGGTGATCCCGTCGAACGGCATGGCGACCGGCAGGGCGGTCGACGGGAACGAGTGGGGCCAGACGGTGGCCACGGCCCAGGGCTCGGTCGGCGGCATCTCCGGCGCCCAGAGGCTGACGTCCATCCAGTGCGCGGTGCCCGTGCCGTAGGCGAAGAGCGGGCCGACCACCGGGAAGATCATGTAGAAGGCCGGGCCGAGGAGGCCGATCACCAGGAACGTGCGCACCAGGTGGTGACGCGGGAAGCGGCGTTCGGCGGCCACGTGGCGCAGCTGGTACAGCGCGGCGATCACCGCGGCCACCGGCAGCTGGCCGTAGACGAAGTCGAGGACGTTGAAGCCGATCGGGCCGCTCGCCTCGACGAGCCGGCCCACCAGCCACGACGGGTCGCCCAGGGCGTGATCGGCGACCGCCACGTACTGGTCGAGCACCGCCGGGCGGGTCTTGGAGGTGATCAGCAGCCAGATGTCACCGGTCTTGCGGCCGGTCATCAGGAGCAGCCCCAGGCCCACGCCCTTCAGCAGCAGGACCCGCTCCCGGCCGGTGCGGCGGGTGACGGCGAAGGCCGCGACGCCCAGCATCACCCACAGCGCGCCGTTGCCGAAGGGGTGCCCCTCCGTCGCGTCGGCGTCGACCGCCCAGCGCACCACCAGGAACACGAGGTCGATGCCGATCGCCGCCGCCAGCGCGATGAACCGCTGCCGCCAGGTGAGCACCACCATCATCAACGCCATCGAGGCATACAGCAGACCGCCCGACTTGGGGCGGAATATCACCTCTCGCGCCTGATTGGCCATAGGCCCCGATACGCCGTAATGCCGCGCGGTGAATTCCAGTGCGAGGAGGAATCCGAGGGCCGTGACAGCCACCGCTGCCCAGAGTCGCGTCCGCGGCCGGCGCCATAGGGGGAGCTCGGGTGTCCGGGGTATTCGCGAAAGGTTCTGCGGTGGTATGTGAGTCAACTTTGGCTGCTTCGCTAGATATGGGTCCTATTGAGGCGGTTTTGCTCGTCACCTTTCGAGCGGAGCCGCTTTCTTTCCTGTGAACATCAGTTCATCGGAGCAAGACGGAAAGACTACGGTCCGGGTTCCGCGCTCGTATACGGCAGGGGTTCGTGAACGTCGCCCGGCCTTCCGGCGGGCGATCTTGCGCGGGCGATCCCAGAATGAGGGTGGGCATCGGCTCGCCCGCGACGGCGCCGGGCGGGGCTGCCCGGGGCTGGAGGCCGTCGGCGTATGAGATGCGTGACAGTCCGCGGCGGAGCGCGAGACCGGGCGGGCCGGGTGCCTCGGCACGCCGACGCGGGGACCGCACGGCCATGACCGCGGACGAGACGATCGGCGAGGGGTCACGGGAACTGCACGTCCCCCTCCGCGCGCCGGATCCACGTCCGCCGGATCCACGTCCGGCGGGTCCCCCTCCGCTGGATCCACGCCCGGCGGGTCCCCGTCCGCCGGACTCACACCTGCTGGATCCACGCCCGCTCGGCCCCCGGGACCGCCCGCCGGACCTGCCGGACCACCTGCCGGAACCGACGGGCCGGCTGCCGGACCTGCCGGACCTGCCCGGCCCGCCCGACCACACGCCTGAGCAGGCACACCCCGCCGCCCTCCCGGCTCCCCCGCCTCCCTCCCCCGCTCCCGCCGCCTCCTCCGCCCCGCCCGACGAAGCCCTCGCCGTACGCGAGCTGGTCACCGTGCTCAAGGCCGGCTGGCCCGCGGTCGACGAGGGCGTGATCGAGGCCGCGGTGAGGGAGGCGTACGACGCGTTCCGGCCCGCAAGGATCAGGGCCTTCGTGCCGATCCTGGTCGAGCGGCGGGTCCGCAGGGCGCTGCGCGAGCACGGGGGGACACCGGGCGGCCCCGAGGACCGACGACGTGCCGGAGAGGAACTGATCGGTGATGGAGGACAAGAGAGCTGAGCGGATCGCCGAGTTCATCGAGCCGCTGAGGGTGCGCCCGGGATCCACGGTTCGGCTGGGGCGGGACTTCGATCCGCGGGACAAGGGCGGCCTGCGCAAGCGGGAGGGCGTCGAACTGCTGCGCAGCGGCGTCGAGCTGCTGGCGGAGTACCAGCAGCGGCTGGCCGCGCAGGACACCTACGGCGTGCTGATGTGCCTTCAGGCGCTCGACGCCGGGGGCAAGGACGGGACCATCCGGCACGTCATGAGCGGGGTCAATCCGCAGGGCGTGCGGGTGAGCAGCTTCAAGGTGCCGTCCACCGAGGAGCTGGACCACGACTATCTGTGGCGCTACGCCCGGCGCCTCCCCGAGCGCGGCGACATCGCGATCTTCAACCGCTCGCACTACGAGGAGACCCTCGTCGTACGGGTGCACCCCGAGCTGCTGGTGCGGCAGCGGCTGCCCGGCCTCGCCGAGGGCGCGAAGTTCTGGAAGCAGCGGTACCGGGAGATCAACCACTGGGAGCGCTATCTCACGGACAACGGGTTCAGGGTCGTGAAGATCTTCCTGAATCTGTCGAAGGAGGAGCAGCGCACGCGTTTCCTGAAGCGGCTCGACCTGCCGGAGAAGAACTGGAAGTTCTCCGCGGCCGACGTCCGGGAGCGCCGGTACTGGGACGACTACCAGCACGCGTTCTCCGAGATGCTCTCGGCGACGAGCACCCGGTGGGCGCCCTGGTACGTGGTGCCGGCGGACCGCAAGTGGTACGCCCGGATCTGCACCGCGGCGGTTCTCGCACACACGCTGATGGACATCGACCCGCAGTACCCGAAGGTGGCGAAGGCGGCCCGCAAGGAGCTGCTCGTCGCCAAGCGGAACCTGGAGCGGGAGGCCCCCGAGGGCCGCCCGGCCGACCCTTACGCGGCCCGGCACACAGCGGCCGACGGGAAGAAACAGCGCTAGGGCGGCGTCCGGTGCGTGCGCACCAGCGCCCGCGGCGGGCGGAACGCGCCGGACGGACCCGGTGCCGGGAAACGCCGCCGGGGCCTGTCCGGCGAGTGGGAAGAAGGCGCCGCCAGGGCGGTGATCGGAGGCAGCGATGACGGTGCATCAGGAACCGGTGGGCGAGCAGGGGCGGGCCGCGCCGGAGGCCGAGTGGTACGCCCGGTCCCCCGAGGCGGTCGTGACGGCCCTCGGCGTCGACCCGGCGGTCGGTCTCACCGCCGCGCGGGCGGCCGACCTGCTGGCCGCGCACGGCCCCAACGCCCTGCCCGAGGAGGCCAGGATCCCCACCTGGCGCCGGTTCCTCGCCCAGTACCGCAGCTATATGCAGCTGGTCCTGGTGGCCGCGGCCGTGGTGTCGTTCGCGATCCAGGAGTGGACCACCGCGATCCTGCTCGTCGTGCTGACCCTGCTCAACGCGGTCGTGGGTCTGCGGCAGGAGGGCAAGGCGGAGAGCGCGATGAACGCCCTCCAGTCGATGCTGAAGGCCACCGCGCGGGTGCGCCGGGACGGCACGGAGGCCGAGATCCCCGCGGAGGAGCTGGTCGTCGGCGACATCGTGCTCCTGTCGGCCGGGGACCAGGTGCCCGCGGACGGGCGGATCGTGGAGGCCAGCGCCCTGCAGATCGACGAGTCGGCGCTCACCGGGGAGAGCGTCCCCGCGGCGAAGGACACCCATGCCCTGCCGGGCGGGCGGGACCTGCCGCCGGGCGACCAGACCTGCATGGCGTTCATGAACACCCCGGTCACCCATGGCAGCGCGCTGCTCGTCGTGACCGGCATCGGCGCGGACAGCGAGCTCGGCAAGATCTCCGGCATGCTCGCGGCCACCGAGAAGGAGGTGCCGCCGCTCACCCGGGAACTCGACCGGCTGACGCTGTGGATCACCGGGGCGGCCGGCCTCACCATGATCGTGATGTTCGCGCTGGGGCGCAGCCGGGACGAGGCATGGGACGCGCTGTTCGTGAGCGCGGTCTCGCTCGCCATCGCCGCCATCCCGGAGGCCCTGCCGACCGTGACCCAGGCGATCCTGTCCGTCGGCAGCCTCAACCTGGCGAAGCGCAACGCCATCGTCAAGGAACTCCCGTCGGTCGAGACCCTCGCCTTCACCTCGGCGATCAACTCCGACAAGACCGGCACCCTGACGATGAACCAGATGACGGCGGTCGAGGTGATCAGCCCCACCGACCGCTACACGGTCTCGGGCACGGGCTACGAGCTCACGGGGCAGATCCACCACGCCGCCGGGTCCTCCGCGGGCATCGAGGACGCGATCCTGCCCTACGTCGTCGCCAGTGACGCCAGGCTGGTGGACGGCGAGGTCGTGGGCGACCCCACCGAGGGCGCGCTGCTGGTGCTCGCGCACAAGGCGGGCCTCGACGCGGACGCCACCCGCGAGGGCCTGCCCCGGCTCGCGACGCTGCCGTTCGACCCGGAGTACAAGCTCATGGCCACGTTCCACTCGGCGGCCGACGCCTCCGGACGGCCGGTCGTCAGATGCTTCGTGAAGGGCGCGGCCCCGGCGGTGACGGCGCGGGCGGCGACCGCGCTCGCGGCCGGGGTGAGCGTCCCGTGGGACGCGGATCTGCGGCGGCGGGCCGAGGCGCAGACCGAGCGGATGGGCGGCGAGGGGCGCCGGGTGATGGCCGCGGCCACCCGGGATCTGGACCCGGCCGCCTTCGACCCGGGCGGCGACCTGCTCGGATACGTCACCGAGCTGCGGATGACGAGCCTCGTCGGCATGGTCGACCCGCCGCGCAAGGAGTCGAAGGCGGCGGTGGCGGACGCGCAGGCGGCCCACATCAGGGTCCGGCTGATCACCGGCGACGACGTCACCACCGGGGCGGCCATCGCCCGCCAGATCGGCATCCCCGGCGAGGCCCTGCTGGGCTCCGACTTCGCGGCGATGAGCGAGCGGGAACGCCTCGCGCGCATCGACGGCATCGGGGTGGTGGGCCGGGTCGCGCCCGAGCACAAGGTGCTGCTCGCCGACACGCTCAAGAAGAAGGGCGAGGTCGTGGCGATGACCGGGGACGGGGTCAACGACGCGCCCGCCATCAAGGCCGCCGACATCGGCATCGCGATGGGCAGCGGCACGGACGTGGCGAAGAACGCGGCCCGCATGATCCTGTCCGACGACAACTTCGCGACCATCGTCTACGCGGTGGAGCAGGGCCGGACGATCTTCGACAACCTCACCAAGTACATCCGGTTCGTGCTGCTTCTGCTGGTCACCTTCGTGGTGACGTTCCTCGGCGCGACCGTGCTGAACATCGCGGGCGGTGAGCCCTTCACGCCGCCGCAGGTGCTGTGGATCCACTTCGTGGTCAACGCCTCGTTCGGCTTCGCGCTCGGCTTCGACAAGGAGAGCCCGGGGCTGATGCGCCGCAGGCCGCGGCCGCGCGGGGAGTCGGTGCTCACCCGGCCGGTGCTGGTCACGGTCGGGCTCGGCGGGCTGGCGATCACCTGCGGGCTGCTCGGGCTGATCAAGATCGGTGAGTCGCTCTACGACGGCACGGAGACCGGCCAGTCGATCGCGTTCACGGCGTTCGCGCTCTGTCTGGTGGTGGCCGCGTTCGAGTGCCGCAGCCAGACGGAGTCCGTGCTGACGCCGTCCACGTTCGACAGCAGGCAGATGAACTGGGTGGCCCTGGCCCAGCTGGTGCTGGCGGTCATGGCGACGCAGCTGGACGGCTTCCGCCGCATGCTGGGGACGAGCGAGATCAATGCGCGGCAGTTCGGCTGGGCCCTGCTGACGGCGATCGCGCTGCTGCTGCTGTGGGAGCTGGGCAAGCTGGTGGCCCGGCGACGGTCCGTCTGAACGGCGCGGGGGGGGGGGGGGGGGGGGGGGGGGGGGGGGGGGGGGGGGGGGGGGGGGGGGGTCCCCCCCCCCCCCGGGGGGGTTGTTT
>NZ_JBVJGZ010000058.1:6669-16388 GCF_055587025.1 Streptomyces sp. NPDC048600
CGGGGCCCGGAGAAGGGAAGCCGTTTTGGGGTTGGGGGGGGATGGGGGAAGTTTGGTGGCCTGGGGGTGTTCGGCCGAAACGGTGCGCCCCCCGCCGCGGGGGAACGCGGCGGCCCCCGGCCGGGGACGGCCCGCTACTCCTCCCCTCAGGGGTTGATGTTCAGCTTGAAGGTGCTGGTGGTGTTGCGGACGTCGACGGCGTTGCCGTTCAGCCGCAGTCCGTTGACGGTCGCCTCGCCGACCGCCGGGCCCTGGCCGGGCTCGGGCATCTCGTTGGCCCAGATGCCGAAGCCGGACTTGGCGTCGTAGGCGTCACCGCTCTTGCGGGCGCCGGTGATGGAGATGTCGTTCAGGATCGTGTCCTTGATGGGGAACTGGGCCTGGCCGCCCACGTACCCGGTCTGGAACATCAGGCCGCTGTAGGTGGGGTCGACGATGTCGACGTTGTTGACGCGGATGCCCTGGAAGACCTTCGACGCCGAGAAGAACCAGATGCCGGGGAAGGTCTGGTTGCCCCAGAAGTGGCCGCCCGCGCGGACGATGGAGATGTTGTCGAAGGTGGTGGGCTCGGTGCCGAAGCCGTTCATCGGGTAGCCGAAGTCCAGGGAGGAGATCGTGATGCCCGAGTAGACGAGGGTGTCGGCGATGTGGATGTTGCGGAAGGTGTTGTTGTAGCCGCCGTAGACGGCCACGCCCGCCGCGCGCCAGGTCAGTGTGGTGGTCAGGTTCTCGTAGACGTTGTTCTTCATGTCCGCGCCGCCCGCGTCGATCGCGGAGAACAGCGCGAAGCTGTCGTCACCGGTGGCCCGGGCGTCGTTGTTGACGACGTGGTTGTCGGTGGAGCCGTTGGTCATGTTGATGCCGTCGGCGAACATGTTCCGGATACGGGAGTTCCTGATGGTGATCCGGTCGGTGTTGGCGCCCCAGTAGAGGCACACCATGTGCTCGTTCCAGATGTCGTCGATGACGATGTCGGTGACATTGGCGAAGTCGAAGACCTTGCCGGGGCCGTCGATGCGCGAGGTGTAGTTGCCGAAGTAGGCGAAGCCCTTGAACAGGGAGCCCTTGGCGGTGCCCTCCGCGCGGAAGCCGACGTCGGTGTTGTCCTGGGTCGTCGGGGCGTGGAACTTGGTGTACCAGGGGCCGGCGCCGACGACCCTGACCGCCTTGCCGTACACCTGGAACTTGCTCGACGTCTGGTAGTCGCCCGGCGGCAGGTAGACGCCGGCCAGGGTGCCCGTGGTGTCCATGCGGACACGGTCGAGCGCGTTCTGGACGTCCTGGTGGCCGAAGCCGGCCGGGACGACGTACGTCGCCGGGTCCGGGTTGGCGACCGGGACGGCCTTCTCCAGGTTCACGAAGTCGATCGCGTACGTGGAGGTGTTGGCGGCGTCCTTCTGGAGGCGGATCCTGCTGCCCGCGGGGACGTTCTCCCCGAGCATGATGTGCGCCTCGTCGTAGATGTGCCGCGGGGCGCCCGCGCCGGGCGAGTTGCCGGGTGAGGCCTCGGCGCCGTACAGCCAGGCGTACTTGGAGGTCAGCGGCAGGCTCTTCTTGAAGACGCCGTCGACGTAGACGTTGATGGTGGAGTCGGTGCCGCCGCCTCCGGCCGCGTCCGGGATGGAGAAGCGGGTGACCAGGGTGTTGGTCTCGGCGCGGGTGGTGAACTCGACGTACTCGCCGGTCGCGTCGAGGCTGACCGCCTTGCGGCCCGAGGCCTCGCCCGCGAGGTCGCCGACGTTGCGGTTGGGGCCGAGCACCGTGGCGCCGCCGCCGGTGGTGCCGTCCTCCGCCTCGTACATGTCGTACGGCATGTCGGCGCCGCGACCGACGAACAGCGGCTGGGTGGCGGTGTTGTTGGCGCGCTTGACGGGGAGTTCGTTGGTGTCGTCGGCGATGACCGTCCGCACCGTGAAGGAGCCGTCGGCCGCGGTCCAGGGGCCGAGGTTCACCTCGGCGGTGGAGCCCGCGGCGATCACGCCGTTGTGGGCGCCGGTCAGGGTCTTCACCGTCGCACCCTTGTCGTCCACGACGGTCAGGGTGACGCCGTGGCTGCCCGCCGCGCTGGCCTGGTTGCCCTGGTTCTTCAGCGCGACCTCGAAGGTGACGTTGTCACCGGCGGCCGGGCTGGTGGGCGTGGTCGTGACCGAGGCGGCGACCAGGTCGGCGCTCTGGACGGGCCTGACCTCCAGGGCGGTGGGGCGGGTGTAGGTGTTGTTGGTCTCGTTCTGCTCGATGACCTCGTTCGCGTCGTCGGCGACCGCGCTCAGCTCGTAGGAGCCGGCCTCGCGGGCCCCGACGGAGGCGCTGACCGTGGTCTGGGCGCCGGGCGCGAGGGCGCCGACGGCGGCGGTGGCGACCTTGGTGCCGCCCAGGCGCAGCGCGACCTTGCTGGCCGGGGCGGCGGACGGGCCGTCGTTGCGCACGGTGGCCGAGACGGTGATCTCGTCCGACTCCACGGGCGAGGCGGGCGAGGTGCTCAGCCCGGTGACCGTGAGGTCCGGGTTGGGCGCGGGCACGCCGACCACCTGGAACTCGGCGAGCTGCCCGGCCGGGGCGCCGGAGTTGGCGGTGAAACGCAGCCGGACGTCGGCGGTCCGGGAGGACACCGGCACGGTGACGCTGTTCCCGCTCGCCGGGTCGAAGGAGTACGGCTTGGCGGCGACCAGGGTGGTGAAGGCCGTGGCGCTCTGCTCGCGGCCGAGGACCTCGATCGTCTGGGAGCGGGCGCCCCACGCGGTGTCCGGGTTCAGCCTGAGCACCAGCCGGTCGACATCGGCGTTGGCGCCCAGCTTGACGGTGAGGGTCTGCGGGTAGCTGCCGCCCGCGCCCTCCCAGTAGGTGGCGGTGCTGTTGTCGTTGGCGTTCGCCGCCACGAAGGAGTGGACGGTGGAGGAGGCCTCGATCGGCCTGCCGACGGCCATGTCGGAGCCGGTGCCCCCGCTGCCGGTGCGGGTCACGCTGTTGCTGTTGCCCGACCGGTTGCCGGCCGCGTCCTTGGCGACCACGTGGTAGGTGACCGTGCGGGTGGCGGGCTGGGTGTCGGTGTACGTGGTGACGTCGCCCGCGACGCTGCCGCGCAGCACGTTGTCGGCGTAGACGTCGTAGCCGCTCACCGCGGTGTTGTCGGTGGAGGCCGTCCAGGTGAGCCGGATCTGGCCGCCGCCGGGCTCGGTGTGGGCGAGGTTCGCGGGGGCGGTCGGGGCCTGGGTGTCGCCCGCGTCGCCGACCCGTGTGACGGTGTTGCTGTCGCCCGACTGGTTGCCTGCCGCGTCGCGCGCGCGGACCCGGTAGGACACGGTCTGGTTCGCGGGGCGGCTGTCGGTGAACGCCGTGACGTCGCCCGCGACGCTGGTCAGCAGGGTGCCGTTCGCGTAGATGTCGTACGCGGTGACGCCGGTGTTGTCGCTCGCGGCGTTCCAGGTCAGCCGGATCTGGCCGGTGCCGGGCTCGGTGTGGGCGAGGTTCGCGGGGGCGGTCGGGGCCTGGGTGTCGCCGCCGGCCGGGCCGTAGATCTCCAGCTCGGACAACTGGGCGCCGGGCTGGACGGAGTTGGCGGTCACCAGGACACGGACGTGGCGGGTGGTCGCCGCGTCGAAGGTGAGGGTCGCCGTGTTGCCGCTCGCGGGGTCGAAGGTGTACGCCCTCGACGCCGTCAGGTCGGTGAAGTCCGTGCCGTTGGTGCTGCCCTGGATCTTCAGGGTCTGGCTGCGGGTCTCCCAGGCGGTCGGCAGCTTCAGCACGACCCGGTCGACGCGGACGGAGGCGCCGAGGTCGGCCTGGAGCCACTGCGGGAAGGCGTTGTTGCCGCTCTCCCAATAGGTGGCGCGATTGCCGTCGTTGGCGTTCGGGGCGGTGTACGTCTGGGTCTGGCTGCTGGCCGTCAGGGTGCGGCCCGCGGCGAGGTCGACGGACGACTGGTCGGCCGAGTGGACCTCCAGCTCGGACAACTGGGCTGCCTGCCAGCCGGTGTTGGCCGTGATGTGCACACGGACGAACCTGGTCAGCGTGGCCGGGAAGGACACAGTGACGGTGTTCGCGGCTCCCGGACTGAAGGTGTAGGCGGCGGAGTTCTTCAGCGTGCTGAAGCCGGTGCCGTCGGCGCTGCCCTGGACGGAGAGGGTCTGGCTGCGGGCCTCCCAGCCGGCCGGCAGCTTCAGCACGACCTCGTCGATCCGCTCGGTCGCGCCGAGGTCGGCCTGCACCCACTGGGGCAGGCTCGTGCCCGAACTCTGCCAGTACGAGGCCTGGTTGCCGTCCGTGATGCTGCCGGCGCCGTACTCGGTGTGGGAGCTGCTCGCCGCGGCGGTGTCGCCCAGCGCGATGTTGGGCCCGCCCGCGGCGTGGGCGGTCAGCAGCGGCCCGCCCAGCGCCAGCAGGCTCGTCGCGACCACGGTGCTCAGGCCCCGTGATCTCCATGTGGGGGTACTCATCGGTCCTCGCTTCTCGGACTCGCGCGTCCTGCGGCACGGGATGGGGTCTCGGGCCGTGGCGCGAGATGCGGCTCAGGGATGGCGTGCGTCCGCGCAGATCCAGCGCTTGAATATCCGGCACTTTGTCATTCGCAGTTTGCGCGGGACGATCAGAGAGTTGCAGAGCTTCGTTCACGCGTCTACAGATTCGACCGGACGACTTGCGAAGCTCCAGCTAGAGCGCACGGCGAACTCCGGGGTGGGGCCGGGGAGTCCGGGAGTGGTCCGGGAACGAGAACGGCACCGGTGTCGCACGCCGCTGGGGGCGGCGGGACACCGGTGCCGGTGAGGTGAGGGGTGTTCGGTCGTCGGTCGGCCGACGGTGGGTCAGCGGGCGCTGGGCGGCGGGGCGGTCGAGCCGCGGACGACGAGCTCGGGCTCGAAGAGGAGTTCGCCGGGGTGGGCCTGGGTGCCCTGGATCTGGGCGCAGAGCAGGTCGACGGCGGCGCGGCCCATGGCCTCGATGGGCTGGCGGACGGTCGAGAGCGGGGGTTCGGTGCAGGTCATGAAGGCGGAGTCGTCGAAGCCGACGACGGAGACGTCGGTGGGGACGACGAGGCCGCGGCGGCGGGCGGCGCGGATGGCGCCGAGGGCGAGCGGGTCGCTGGCGCAGACGATGCCGGTGACGCCGCGCTCGAGCAGGCGCGTGGTCGCGGCCTGGCCGCCCTCCAGCGAGAAGATCGACCGCTCCACGAACTCCTCGGTCCACTTCGTCCCGGTGGCCTTCGCCGCCACCCTGGCCGCCTCCAGCTTGCGCCGCGAGGGCACATGGTCCGCCGGACCGAGGACCATGCCGATCCGCTCGTGCCCGAGTGAGGCCAGGTGGCGCCAGGACTGCTCCACGGCGACCGCGTCGTCACAGGCGACACAGGGGAAGTCGAGTCCGGCGATCGAGGCGTTGATCAGGACGACCGGGATGCTGCGCTCGGCGAGCCGGTGGTAGTGCTCGTGCGGGGCGTCGGCCTGGGCGAAGAGACCGCCGGCGAAGACCACGCCGGAGACCTGCTGCTGAAGCAGCAGGTCCACGTAGTCCGCCTCGGAGACCCCGCCCTTGGTCTGTGTGCACAGCACGGGTGTCAGCCCCTGCTGGGCGAGCGCACCCCCGATGACCTCGGCGAACGCCGGGAAGATGGGGTTCTGGAGCTCCGGCAGCACCAGACCGACGAGCCGGGCGCGCTCCCCGCGCAGCTGCGTCGGGCGCTCGTAGCCGAGCACGTCGAGCGCCGTGAGCACGGACTGGCGGGTCGCCTCGGACACGCCGGGCTTGCCGTTGAGGACACGGCTGACCGTCGCCTCGCTGACACCCACCTTCTTGGCCACCTGAGCAAGTCGTCGCGTCATGCACGCAAGGCTAACGCAAGAAGCGCAAATGGATTGCGTGCGTTCTCATCCCGCGGAGACGTCCTCACGGCCGTCATCCGCGCAGCCATGCGGTGGTGTCCGGGGGGAGGGTTCCGTCGGGGTGGAGGGGGTTGCTGGTGAGGAGGAGGTGGGTGTGTGGGGGGAGGGGGACGGGGTGGTCGGTGAGGTTGACGGTGCAGGTGAGGCCGTGGGGGCGGGTGAAGGTGAGGATGCCGGGGTGGGTGGGCTGCCAGGTGAGGGGGCCGTCGCCGAAGCCGGGTTCGGTGCGGCGCAGGTGCAGGGCGCGGCGGTAGAGGGTGAGCATGGAGTGCGGGTCGGTGGCCTGGCGGTCGACGGCGTAGTGGGCCCAGTCGGCGGGCTGGGGCAGCCACGGCTCGCCACCCGTGTCCGCGCCGGTCTGCGTGGTGGTGCTGAAGCCGTAGTGGGGGGCGTCGGCGTGCCAGGGCAGGGGGACGCGGCAGCCGTCGCGGCCGGGGTCGGTGCCGCCGGAGCGGAAGTGCATGGGGTCCTGGATGTGTTCGCGGGGGATGTCGGCCTCGGGCAGGCCGAGTTCCTCGCCCTGGTAGAGGTAGACGGAGCCGGGCAGGGCGAGGGTGAGCAGGGCGGCGGCGCGGGCGCGGCGGGTGCCGAGGCCGAGGTCGGTGGGGGTGCCGAAGGTCTTGGCGGCGAAGTCGAAGGCGGTGTCGGTGCGGCCGTAGCGGGTGACGGTGCGGGTGACGTCGTGGTTGCACAGGACCCAGGTGGCGGGGGCGCCGACGGGGGCGTGTTCGGCGAGGGTGTCGTCGATGGCGGTGCGCAGCCGGCCGGGCTCCCAGGGGCAGGTGAGGAAGGAGAAGTTGAACGCGGTGTGGAGTTCGTCGGGGCGCAGGTAGCGGGCGAAGCGTTCGGGGTCGGGCAGCCAGACCTCGCCGACGAACACGGCGCCGTAGGTGTCGGCGACGGTGCGCCAGGAGCGGTAGATGTCGTGGAGTTCGTCCCTGTCGATGTAGGGGTGGGGGTCGGTGCCGGGGTGGAAGTCGGGGAGGCGGGGGTGTTTGGCGAGGAGGGCGGCGGAGTCGATGCGGACGCCGGCGACGCCGCGGTCGAGCCAGAACCGCAGGATGTCCTCGTGCTCGCGGCGGACGTCGGGGTGGTTCCAGTTGAGGTCGGGCTGCTGGGGGGTGAAGAGGTGGAGGTAGTACTCGCCGTCGGGGACGCGGGTCCAGGTGGTGCCGGAGAACTGGGAGGGCCAGGTGTTGGGCGGGTGCTGGCCGTGCTCGCCGCGGCCGGGGCGGAAGTGGAAGCGGGCGCGTTCGGGGCTGCCGGGTCCTGCGGTGAGGGCGGCTTTGAACCAGGGGTGCTGGTCGGAGACGTGGTTGGGGACGATGTCGACGATGGTGCGGATGCCGAGGGCGGTGGCTTCGGCGATGAGTTTCTCGGCTTCGTCGAGGGTGCCGAAGGCGGGGTCGACGGCGCGGTAGTCGGCGACGTCGTAGCCGCCGTCGATCATGGGTGAGGTGTACCAGGGGGTGAACCAGACGGCGTCGACGCCGAGTTCGGCGAGGTGGGGCAGTCTCGCTCGGATGCCCGCGAGGTCGCCGGTGCCGTCGCCGTCGCCGTCGGCGAAGCTGCGGGGGTACACCTGGTAGATGACGGCGTCGCGCCACCAGGTGTCCGTGCGGGGCGGGTGAGGGGCTGCCACGTGAGGTCCTTTCGGGCAGGGGAGGGTACTCCGCCGCCGCCCCGGTCGGGCGGGGCGTGTCGGACACGCAACGGCGGCGGAGGCTTCGGGATACGGCTGCGGTCGGTGTCGGCCCTGGTGGGCACGGCTGCGGCGGCTGTCGGCCCTGGGGGGTGAGGGGGGTCAGCCCTTGAGGCCGCCGGCGGTGAGGCCGCTCATGATGTTGCGCTGGAAGATCAGGAAGACGATCAGGGTCGGCAGGGAGGCGATGGTCAGCGCGGCGATGAGGACGTTCACCGGGACTCCGCTGGAGAGGGAGTAGATGCCGACGTTGAGGGTCTGCTTGGACGGGTCGGGCAGGGTGAGCATCGGCCAGAGGAAGTCCTTCCAGACCCCGACGACCGCGAAGATCGACACCACGCCGAGGATCGGCCGGGAGATCGGCAGGACGATCGACCACAGGACGCGCATCGGGCTGGCGCCGTCCATGGCCGCGGCGTCCAGGAGCTCCTTGGGTATGGAGTCGAAGAACCGCTTGAGCAGGAAGATGTTGAAGGCGTTGGTCACGGACGGCAGCCAGATCGCCCAGGGCGTGTTCAGCAGGTTGCGCTCGACGATCGGCACGTCCAGCACGGTGAGGTACTGCGGCACGACGAGGACGGTCGCCGGGATCATCAGGGTGGCGAGCATCAGGCCGAGGATCGCCTTGCCCAGCACCGGGCGGAGCTTGGACAGCGAGTAGGCCGCGGCCACGTCGAACACGAGCTGGAAGGCGAGCGCGCCGAAGGCGTAGAACAGGGTGTTCATCAGCAGGGAGGACAGGTCCATGACCTCCCAGGCGCGGCTGTAGTTGTCGGGCGTGAAGCTCTCGGGCACCAGGGTCGGCGGGGTCGCGACGACTTCCTGGGAGTCCTTGAACCCGCTGGAGACCAGCCAGTACAGCGGGCCCAGGAAGACGAGCGTGAAGCCGCCGACGACCAGGGCGAACACGGTCCGGTACAGGGCCTTGGCGCGCGGTCTGGCGAGCTGGGCCGGTGAGATGAGGGTGCGTGTCGACATCGGTGGGCTCCCGCCTTACTCGTCCTCGGCGCGGCTGAGCTTCACGTA
The DNA here is from genome assembly GCF_055587025.1 of Streptomyces sp. NPDC048600. Lineage (NCBI taxonomy): Bacteria > Bacillati > Actinomycetota > Actinomycetes > Kitasatosporales > Streptomycetaceae > Streptomyces > Streptomyces sp. NPDC048600. The sequence continues at coordinate 15,271 of NZ_JBVJGZ010000058.1, forward strand.
CGCCGCCGAGAAACCGGCGAGCAGGACGAGCAGCATCAGGCCGAGTGCGGCCGCGGCACCGTAGTTGTTGAAGTTGAAGGCGTACTGGTAGATGAGGTAGACGACCGTGGTCGTGGACCCCTCGGGTCCGGCGCCGCCGGTGAGCAGGAACGGCTCCACGAAGACCTGCATGGTCGCGATCACCTGCATCAGCAGCATCAGCGACAGGATCAGCCGGGTCTGCGGGATGGTGACGTGCCAGATCTTGCGGAACAGGCCGGCGCCGTCGAGCTCCGCAGCCTCGTAGAGCTCTCCGGGGATGCCCTGGAGCGCGGCGAGGTAGATCAGGGTGGCGCCGCCCATGTTCATCCAGGTAGCGGCGATCACCACGGACAGCATCGACAGGTCCGGGTCCTGCAGCCACTGCTGTTCGGGCAGGTGCAGGAATCCCAGGAGTTCGTTGAGCAGGCCGTAGCCGGGGTCGTAGAGGTACTTGAACAGCAGGACCGAGGCGACCGGCGGCAGCATCACGGGGAGGTAGACCAGCAGGCGCAGATAGCTCTGGCCCTGGCGGAACTCGTTGATCACGACCGCCGTCACGAACGGCACGGCGAAGCCGAAGACCAGGGCGAGCACGGTGAACAGCAGGGTGTTGCGCCAGGCCTGCCAGAAGGCGGGGTCGTTGAAGACGGTCCTGAGGTTGTCCAGGCCGACCCAGACGGTGTCGCCGCTCTCGGTCTTCTGGAACGCGAGCAGGAACTCCCGGACCATCGGGTACCAGGAGAACACCGCGAAACAGATCACCGCGCCGATCAGGAAGCCGTGTGCGGTCAGGTTCCGCCGCAGGCTTCTGCCGAAGGCGCCGCGGGGCGATGCCGGGCCCCTGGCGGGCGGCGGGGCGAGGCGGTGGGCCGCCTTGCCCCGGGTCGCGGTCGGGGCCGGCATCGTCGCTTCTCCCTGGTGGCTCACTGGTTGGCCAGAACCTGGTTGACCTGCGCCTCGGCGGTGTCGAGGAGCTTGTCGATGTCGGCGTCCTCGTTGGTGAGGATGCCGGACATCACGTTGTCGAGGATCTTGTAGAGCTCCTGCGCCTTCGGCGGCTCGGCCTTGCCGGCCACCGGGCTGTCCATGAACGACCG
>NZ_JBVJGZ010000059.1:0-15833 GCF_055587025.1 Streptomyces sp. NPDC048600
GCCCGATCCGCTCCCGGGCGGTCAGCTTGCCCTTGGCGTGCTGCGCGGCCGTCGCCTTCTCACCCGGACCGGCCAGCGCCCGCGCACGAATCTCGCGCAGCTCGGCGACGTGACCACGAATGTCCGTCGGCCCCGGCTCCGTCGGTACTGGGGCAGTCGTCATCGCCATCTCTGGTCCCTTTCTGGGACAGGACTGAGGAGAGAATCCCGCCCCGGATCCATGGAGAACTTGATCAAACCGCCTATACGGTTTGGTTGAGCGGTGGTGGAAGAGGTTTTGGACACCGGTCGACTCACCGCCAACCCAGGGGCGGCGTGTAGTCCTCCGACCCGTCCCACCAGCTCCAACCGAGCGCCGGCGGCGGCTCGGGCTCTACCGGGGGATGCGACCGCAGTGCCAGCAACACCACGGCGAGAGCTGCCAGTTCCTCCTCGCTGGCAGCTCCGCGTTCCACCCGGAGTACGGCTTCTGAGCTCTTCATCCAGCCCATCTCCCCCTCTCCCTGCAGACTTGAGCCAGGGTCGACCGGACCACTCGAAAAGTGCTGAGGGATCACTCGAGGCCGGACCGGTGTCCCGCCCCAACTGCGGTCCATGGCAAAGGTTTTACGTGCGCACAAGCGGTCGGTTTCGCTGTAGCGTCAACAGTGGGCCGCTGAGGCGACGACCTGGGACAGCTGTGCTCCAACAGGGCCGTACCGGTACTGGATCTGGAAGCCAGCGCTCCGAAAGTAGTCGTAGCGGAGTGCTTCCTACCGCTGGAAAGTAAACCGGGTGGTATGTATCTTCACAGGCCTGAGAGTCCTGAAGCACCAACACGCCGACGCCGCTCAGGGGGAACAGACATGTCTGCGAGCACGTTCAGTGTCGAACACGCGGTACCCGACACCTGGCGCACGGGGCGGGACGTCACGATGCCGCAGCAGGCCACAGCGCCTCGCTATCCGAGTCTCACCACCACGGTCCCGAAGGAGTTCGTGCACCGTGCCAGCGTCGCCGAGGTGATGCTCACCGACTGGGCGCGCCTGGACGAGCAGCACTTCACGGTGACCGCCCAGTGGCCGCGGCTGCACTGCTTCTTCGCCACGCTCGACGGCTACCACGATCCGCTGCTGGTCGCCGAAACGATCCGGCAGGCCGGACTGCTTCTCGCGCACGCGGAGTTCGACGTCCCGCTCGACCACAAGTTCCTCATGTGGGACCTGTCGGTCGACATCGACGCCGAGCAGCTGCTCATCGGCGGCGCGCCGGCCTCCGTGGTCATCGACATCACCTGCTCGGACATCAAGTGGCGGGGCCGCAACATCTCGGGCCTGCACTTCGATGCCGTGATCCGCCGCGACGGACAGCAGGTCGCGACCGCGGGAGCCACCTTCACCTGCCTCTCCCCGGCCGTCTACCGGCGCCTGCGCACTCCGCGGATCGGCGAGGGAGTGGCGCCGATCCCGCTGACGAGCCCGATCGCGCCGCAGGACGTGGCCCGGCTGTCGCCGACGGACGTCGTGCTCTCCCCGCTGCCCGGGCAGGACAGCTGGCAGCTGCGCGTGGACACCAGGCACCCCGTGCTCTTCGACCACCCGGTCGACCATGTGCCGGGCATGGTGCTGCTGGAGGCCGCCCGCCAGGCCGCCATCGCCTACCTGGGCCGCGACTGCCTGCCGGTGGGCATCACCAGCGAGTTCACGCGTTACGCGGAGCTGGACGAGCCGTGCCTGGTCGAGGTGTGCTCCCTGCCGCGCGACGAGCAGGGCCGCGAGCGCGTGCTCGTGACCGGGCGCCAGGAGGGCGAGGTCGTCTTCTCCTCGACGCTCACGGCGGCACCGGCCACCGCCTGAACGAGGCAAGCGGCTCAGGGGAGAAGCTCCCTTGAGCCGCTTCCGCATGTCCTCAAAGCCGGGTGCCCTCACAGCCGGGGCGTGCCTGTGACGCGCCGCAGGCACAGGGTGCTCCCGGACGACAAGGACCCCGGGTGCCCGAAGGCACCCGGGGTGAATCAGACCGCTCGGGCCGTTATCAGGCCGGGGCCGGCTCCGGCTCAGGTGCCTCGAGTGCTTCGAGCGCCGCACGCACCACACGGGCGCCCCGGTCCGGAGCCACGTCCAGCCGCATCAGCACCGCCGGAGAGGCGATGGAGGGCAGCAGGTGCTTCAGCAGCACCGAGGCCCGGTACTCGACATCGTCGAGGCCGGTCTCCAACTGGGCATAGAGCTGTACACCGTTGAAAGCGCTGACGACCAGCTCGGCGACCTCACGCGGCACCACGTGGGAGAGCGTCTCGCCCCGCCGGTGCGCCTCGGCGAGGACCTCGGTGAGCACGTCGACCCACAGCGGCCAGGCGCTCCCGTAGTACTTGATGCCGGCGGGGTCCGACGAGAGCCGGGCACCCGCGCGCAGCAATGGCTCGTGCCGCAGCCGGTGGGCCACCGTCATCGCGACGTCCACGACCTCCTGGAGCTTGACCTCCTGCTCGGGCAGCGCCTGGGCCGTCTGGAGCTCAAGGACCCCCTTGGCCAGCGCTTCCTTGGAGTCGAAGTGGAAGTACAGCGCTCCCTTGGTCACCCCTGCGGTCTTGAGGATGTCGGCGACTGTCGCCGCTGTGTACCCGTGTTCCGCGAAGACGACCGCGGCGGCCTCCAGAACTGCGCGACGGGTCCTGACCGCACGTTCCTGCTGGGCCATGGGACCTCCCTTTCCCTGAACCGCACCGGAGTCTTACGAGCCGTAGCCGCAGACCGGAGCACCAAGAACAAACCGTCCAAGAGGTACCTTATTCTCTTGGACGATGGAATGACAGCGCTTGAGTTCGCCCAGTATTCGCCCCCTGATCCTCCGTGCAACCCCGGTCACAGGGCGTGTATCCCGTCGCTACGGAGTCGAAACGCGCTGGTCAGAGGAACTCCACGGGGTCACCCGAGGGCACTGTGGCGGCAGGGCGTAAAAACCATCCACCCTGTACGTTTTCCGGCTTGTTTTCATCGTCCCCCGGCCAGGTCAGGCGCCGACAGGAACCATACTCGCGGAAGCCGTCGGCACACCGGCCGATCCGGCCCACAGCCGGCCCTCCGCCGCCTCGGCGTCCACGGCCCGCACCAGCCGCTCGTCGATCGCGTCGAGCGAGCCGACCATGTGTCGCACCCCGGCCCGCCGCATCAGCTGGCGCTGGAAGCTGTGCTCGTAGGACGTCGGGTGCCCGATGAAGGCCGCCCCGAGCTCCTGGGCGACCTCGGCCACCCGCGCCACGTCGTCGATGAACAGCGCCTCGTCGCAGCGGACTCCGAAGACGTCCTCGGCGATCTCCCGGACACCCGGGCGGAAGCCGTCGGTGCAGACGTACAGAGGCTCGTCGAAGGCGTCCGCGTATGCGCCGAGGTGGCGCTCGAAGTGGTCGCGCTCCAGACCGCCGTAGCAGACCAGCCGGGCCCCGGTGGCGCGCAGCCGCTCCAGCAGGGCGCCGGCGCCCTCGGTGACCCGCACCGGGTTCTGCTCGAGGTAGGCCCGGCGCTCGCGGAAGTACTCCTGCACGACCTCCTCGGGCGTACCGGGAACGCCCATGGCAGCCGCGGCCCGCAGCTGCGTCTGCGACAGCACGGCCCGCTCCAGCTCGGCGGTGTAGACGCCGCCACGGCTCGTCACGAACCGGTGGATGACCGGACTGAACGTGTCGTTCAGCAACACCCCGTCGATGTTCACCGCGATCAGTCGCAGATGCCGCAAGGCCATCACAGAACCGCCTCTAAACGTCGGGCCGCACGACGGATGCGTACGGCGCCAGATGGGCAAGTCAGCGGCCCCGCGCCGACTGCACCGGCCGCGCAGGCCTCATGTATTCGACAATAAACCGGACGTGCGGTTTCTTCAACAGCTATCCTTGAGCGGTATCGCTCGAGACAGGGGCTCATAACCGTGGGGGGAACGATGAGCAGCACGTTGAAGGGCAGAACGGCACTGGTCACGGGCGCGGGGCGGGGAATCGGCCGGGCCATCGCCCGGCGCCTGGCGGCGGACGGCGCGCTCGTCGCCGTGCACTACGGCAGCGACGAGACCTCGGCCCGCGAGACCGTCGAGCAGATCACCTACGAGGGCGGGCGCGCCTTCGCGCTGCACGGGCCGCTGGGCGTGCCCGACGACGTCCGCACGGTCTACGAGCGGCTCGACGCGGGACTGCACGACATGGGCGAGCCGGCCGAGCTCGACATTCTGGTCAACAACGCCGGCTTCAACGTCCGGGGCGGGGTGTCCGAGGTGACCCCGCAGGACTTCGACCGGCTCATGGCTGTCCATGCCAAGGCACCGCTGTTCCTCGTGCAGGAGGGGCTGGGGCGGCTGCGCGGCAGCGGCCGGGTCATCAACATCAGCTCCGCGGCGACCCGGGTCGCCCTGCCGACCTCGCTGGCGTACTCCATGGCCAAGGGAGCCCTGGAGACCCTCACCCGCACGCTCGCCAAGGAGCTGGGGCCGCGTCAGATCACCGTGAACTGCGTGGCGCCCGGATTCGTCCGGACGGACCTGAACCAGCAGCGCTGGGCCACGCCCGAGGCCGAGGCCGTGCACGCCGCGTTCTCCGTGTTCGACCGGATGGGACAGCCGGGCGACATCGCCGATGTCGTGGCCTTCCTCGCATCGCCGGACTCCCGCTGGGTGACCGGGCAGTGCATCGACGCGTCCGGCGGAACGGGACTGTAGTTCCGGCAGTTGACCTCCCGGTCAGGTCACAGGGGCAGGGTGAGGTCCGGCTCCGGTGTCGCCGAGGGCTGCTGTGCGCCGCCTGAGCGCGGCGTCTTGCGGCCCTTGGTGCCCGGAGCCAGGGTGCGGGGGTCCACGGCCTCAGCGGGCGCTCCGGCGGCGTACAGGCCCTTCGGATCGGTGTCCCGGTCGTGCGGCAGCAGCCAGAACACCCGGCGGCGGAACGTGCCCGAGGACCGGGAGGGCTTCGCCCGCGGGCTCAGCAGCGCGTACCCGACCATGCGGCCGTCGCGGTGGTAGGCGGGCCGCCCCCGCCGGGTCGGCAGCCGGTCGAGGCTCTGGCGTACGTAGTCGAGGCCGGCTATGTCCTCCAGCCAGACGAAGCCGACCTCATGGACGATCTCGTCCTCTGCGATGAGAGAGCTCATGCAGTCTCCTCGTCGGCGAGCAGTCCGATGCCCGGGTAGTACTTGCGCTGGTTGGAGAGAATCATCTCTTTCGGCGACTCGAGCCCCACCAGTTCTCGGACCCGGGCCGCGAAGGACCGGGACGACATCGCCGGGGCGCCCTCATTCTGACACCACGTCCGGTAGGCGGCGTACAACTGTGTTTGTTCCGCCCTCAGTTCGGTGTCCAGTACGCAGCATTCGCCCAGGAAACGCCCGGTGTGGTCCTCTGTCTCCGCGTACGCAGTGGTGGCGATACGCACCCGCTCAGGCCCGCTGAGGCCCTTCTCGCCGCTCAGATAGCGCCGGGCGCCCTGGACCAGCCAGTTGAGGATTCCAGGCCCTTCCTCAGTCACCAGGATGTCCGCGAGGTTGTCGATCTTCCGCTGGTCCGGCACCACCCGCTCGAACGGCAGCAGACGCATCCGCCGCCAGAACGCGAAGCCACCGGTGCCCACCTCGGGCCGGTGGTTGCCCAGCAGCCACAGCTTGTGCGTCGGCGAGAAGCTGAAGAAGTCCTGCCGCATCCGCCGCGCCTTGATCCGGTCGCCGCCCGTCAGCAGCTTCACCCGAGCCTCGTCGAACCGATCCCCCGGCTTGACCTCGCTGCACACGATGATCCGCCTGCCGTGCAGTTCGGCAAGATCAGTGGGGTGCCCCTCGTACGGACGTGCCATCAGGAAGCCGGGCGGTGCGACGTCGGCGTAGTCGCCTATCAGCTTCATCACCACGTCCAGGAGCACCGACTTGCCGTTCTTGCCCGAGCCGAACAGGAACGGCATCACCTGGCCGCCGACGTCGCCGGTGATGGAGTAGCCCAGCAGCAGATGCAGGAAGTCGATCATCTCCGCGCAGTCGGGCCCCTCTCCGAAGGTGTCGGTCAGGAACCGGTCCCAGCGCGGGGTGGGCATCGGCTCCGGTGAGACGGTCGTGCGACGCGAGTGGAAGTCCTTGTGCGGCTGAGGCGCCCTGACGAGCCCGGTACGCAGATCGACGATGCCCGCCGGGGTGCACAGGGCGTACGGATCGGCGTCCAGCAGCGACGCGTTCATCACCATGCCGGGTGCCGAACGGGCCTGGACGAGCATCGCGGTCATGGCGCTGGTGCTCAGTGAGCGGCGGCGGTGCTGTTGGAGTGCCCTCTCGGTGTACACACCTCGCGGGTCGGATGTGGCGATGGACTCGGCCAGGTCTCCAGCAGCCCACATCATCGTGTCGTCGTCGTCCGGCTGCCAGCGGGTGCGGTCCCAGCGGAACCAGCCGAGGCCGGGCACGTGCTTGTAGTCGTTGGCGTAGAGCTTCACGAACAGCTTGGCGTTGCCACGGTCGCTGAGGGTGTCCGGCAGCAGTCCGTCGGCTTCGGCCTCCACCGGTACCTGGACACTGTCGACCGGATCCTGACTCGAACGAGGCGGCGGGACCGCCCGGTCGAGCGTGCGTGCGGCAACCCTCGCGCTGTCGAAGGCGAAAAGTGCGTCATCGTGCCCCGAGGTCACCCTCGACCCCGCACTTCCCCGGACCTTGACGCGGAGAGCCTCAAGCCACCGTGCGATTTCCGCAGCTCAGCAGTCATCTGCACCCCCCGTGAGCGACCGAAGCGACTGAACGACCAACACAGATTAACGAAGCGGACGCTCAGGGTGGTGCGCCTGTGGATACCGGATTCAAGCCGACTTCGCCCGCCTGACGTCTGCTCGACGGTCTCTCAGCGACTCAGCGACTGAAGGGCAGCGACTGAAGGCCTTCGGTCGCTCTTTCAGTCGCTGTGTAAAACCCCAGGTCAGAAAGGGTGCAGCTATTAAAACAGCGACTGAAGCGACTCAGCGACTCTATATATAACGCCCACACGCGCATACGCACACGCATACACGCGCACACGCGTTGCTCTTCATATACCCAGTCGCTGAGTCGCTTCAGTCGCTGATCTGCGCAGTGCGGCGCTCTGACCTGCTCTTTTCTTCAGCGACTCACAGCGACCCAAGGAATGCTCAGTCGCTGTTCTTCAGTCGCTCGGTCGCTGCGGAGGCTCCACCGACCCTCCAGCGACACTTGATCAACTGTTGGCGAAACCTTTCCTCCATGTCGGAGCCTCAGTCGCTTCGGTCGCTTCAGTCGCTGGGCCGGATCCGGACACTCATCCGGAATACTGAGACCCGCAGCTGTCCGTGCGACGAGGGAGGGAGGCCCGCGTGCCAGAGCGCAACCAGGACTTCGGCAAGTACGGTGCCCGCGGCATCAAGGGGCACGAGGCCGTCGCCCGCCGCCTCGACGCCCTCGCCGGCTATATCGCCACCCCCGTGACCACCCGCCGCGGGCTGCTGGCCCGGCTGCACTACCTCACCCGCACCAAGCACGCCCGTGCAGCTGCGCGGGAGGCGGGCCTGACCGTCACCGACCGCACCCTCAAAGCCTGGCTGGACGGCAAGCGCACCCCCACCCAGAAGAACCTCGAACGAGTGGACGCGGCCTACCGCACGGTCCGTCGCCACAATGTCGCCCGCTACCTACTGGCACGCCTCAACCGCGAGGGCCGCGGCACCCGGGTGGAGATCCACCCGCTCAACCAGTCCCAGGTCCCCCGCCCTAGGCAGCGCTTCGTCGAGTTCCGCACACTCAACATCCGCCAGTGGGACCGGATCGTCGACGCCTGGGCCGCCGACGACACCGAAGCCCTCGACGAGGCCTGGGTCGACCGCATCATCGACCTCGGTTCGCAGTGGGGCCAGTACGAGTACGTCACCAACATCGGCTTCGCGGCCTGACCCAGCCGTCTCAAGGCGCCCCTTTAACGGCGCTCACAGGCCGCTGTGTTCGCGCAGCCGGGCATCGATAGGTCTCGGCGCCTGGACCTACGCCACAGGGCCCCTGGAGCCCCCTCAGCGTCGGCGGCCTACAGGCCCTGGTCGCTCAAAACTTCCTTGAAGCGTGGCTGATACCGGAACGTGGTTGCTGGAGGCACACGCGCGCCTGAACGACCGCGTGCAGCGCCGTCGTGGCTGACTTTCGAGGGCGCAGGTTCAGACGTGGCGGCAGCAAGTCCCCATCATCTCGGCCAGCTACGGACGGTCAGTTGACGATGTAAGAGAGCGCAACGCCCAGATAGTCGCTGACCTGCGAAAACGTCCTAGGAGACCCAGTTCCTAGGAACTGGGTGGCAGTTCCTAGGAACTGCCTAGATTGCTCTCACGTCAATGAGCAGAGCCCCTTGCGGAGGCCCCAACAGCCCTGTTCGCGGGGCTGTTTCGCTTCGTGTGCGAGTGGCCTCGGCGAGTGAGAAAGGTACTTCGACACGGCTGGGAGGACTGAGTTCATTGACTTGGTGCTCATGTACGTTAGGTTCATCAGGTCGGCCTCGCGGCCGTGTTCCGACTGTCCATCAACCCGTGTACGGAGGCCCCTTTTGGGAGCGGTACGCAGACTGGTCGACGCCAACACAGGCGAGCCGGTCCCCTATGCGCCGTACGCGTTCGCAGGCCGGCACACCCAGGTGGACAAGACGCGTGTCGAGGCGATCACCGAGTCGAAGGCCTTCACACCGAGTCAGAAGTTCCTCGTCCTGTGGTGGATCGGCGTCTCACCGGAAGGCATGAACCCGCTGCGCGCGACAGGTTCCGACATCGCCAAGCGAGTGGGAATGTCCAGCGACGCCGTCGGGAAAATCAACCGGAAGCTGGCCAAACACCGCATCCTGGTGGTGCGAGGACGCATCGGCAACTACAACCTGTACCGCATCAGCCCGTACATTGCCTTTCACGGAACAGGGCTGGAGCAGCGGGAAGCGGTCAGGACGTGCAACCCGCCGGACATCCCTGGATTCGACGACAAGACCCCTGCGCGGTGGGAGGCCCAGTGACCAGTGACGACAAGCAGAAGAACCTGGAGCTGCTCAAGGCCACAGCCGGCATGACCGCCAACCAGCGCCTTGTCGTCATGCTCTACGCCTTGCACCCGACCGACCGGGCCGGAGCCGTCGTCGAGACCGCGGCGAACCTCTCCGCCCTCGTGGGCATGTCCGCCCCCGTCTTCTCCCGCACCCGCAAGCAGGTCATCGAAGCGGGCTGGCTCGAGGAGTCCGACAAGCTCGCCCACATCCGGTACTACCGCCTCAGCCCCAAGGCCCTCGGCGAGCACGTGGTGGTCCCCCTGCGCCGGGCAACCTGATCCTTGACCTGGGCGCAATGAAGGCGTCCCACAGAGCGTTCCTCATTAGCACCACGTCAATGAGGAGCTGTCTGCGGGACGCCTTCATTGCGCCCACGTTCAACAATCAGCCGAGGACGGTCCAGATACGACCTCGCTCGGCAGCACTGGCCGACAAGCAGAAGCCCTACGCCGACACCCTCTCCGAGCACCCGCAGCCGCGCTGAGCGTGTGTCGGACTCAAGGCTCCGCTCTAGCCCGAAGCCTGTCCTCTCCTCTCCGCACGAGCGGAACGCCCCTCATGACACGACGCCACGAGGGGCGTTTACACAACCCCATCTGCTCCACTCAGCCGTCAGCCGTCAGCGCGAGCCCGAGCCGCCTCGAGGAACCCCTCGGCCAACTCCCCCAGCCGAGCAGGGTCCCGTTCCAGAGCCCGCATGCTCAGAAACCGCAGCAGATCGAAGAACAGTTCGTCACTGCCCACCTTGGCGTTCAGCAGCATCGCCAGCGCCCCAGGCTGATCGAACGGCACGGGCCGCCCCCGCAGCTCCTCCCCCACACCGGAGTCCCCACGAGGCTCAGGCACCCCCTCGCCCCCCGAAGCAGAGCCCCCAGTGATTACGCCGTAATCACCCTGAGCCCCCTGAACCGGGTCGCGAGTGATTACGCCGTAATCACCCTGCCCCTCCCGACCCACCGCCTCGCCGCCACCGTCACCGACACCCTCACCGTCGGCCCGCCCGGTGATTACGGCGTAATCACCGGAGCCCTCCTCAGCACCGCCCTCCCGTCCAGCCCGAGGAGTGATTACGCCGTAATCACCCGGGCCGGCCGCTTGCCCCGAGGGACTGGCCGACGGGACGGGCGTAGGACTGCTCGAAGGGTCGGTGATTACGGCGTAATCACTGGGGGCGGCCTCGCCAGCCACAGCGGCGGCTTCAGAAAGACGACCTCCTCCCCCAGCCCCACTCCCCTTGAGCTCCTTCTGCTGCTTGAGCTGCTCCAGAGCCGCTTCCTGCTCCTCGGCAGGCTTGTTGCCCACAGCGCGCAGCAGATCGATGGGCTCCTCGCCGATACGAGCCTGAAGCTCGGGCGTGAGATGCAGCAGGGCGAGGCGCTGCGAGACCCACCCCTGTGACCGATGCAGCCGCTTGGCAAGCGCCCGTTGACTGCCATGGATGGCGAGCAACCGCTGAAGAGCCCGGGCCTCGTCAAGCTCCTCGAGGTCCTGCCGATGGATGTTCGCGACGAGTGCGGACTCCAGCAGCTCCTCGGAGGTGCTCCCCTGGTCGTCACTGACCATGACCTTGATCGTGGCCAGCCCGGCCTCACGCGCGGCGGCCAGCCGGCTGCTGCCGTCGACGACGACATACGTGGTGTCGGGCTCCAGCGCGGACTCATGCGCGGGGTTGGCCTTGATGTAGGCGTCCCGGTTCATGACAGTGATGGCCTGCTTCTGCCCGTGGGTCTGCAGACTCCCGGCCAGATCCGTCAGATCGCCCAGCGTGGAACGCGGGTTGTCGGGGTTGGGGCTGACCCGGTGAACGGGAAGCTCGCTGGGCGGGGCAACGCCCTCGGTAGGGACCCCGGTGGCCGCGGCGACGGCCTGCCGCCGCGCGCTGACGGGCCGTACTCCCCCACCGAACCGCCCGGCACCGAGCTGATCGGCCTTGCTCACAGGACCTCCCGAGCCAGCGCACGCATCCCGACGGCCTGCTGAGACTTGGGCGCGTAAGACAGCAGAGGCTTCTTCACGCGGACGGCTTCCTTCTGCTCCTTCAGATCCCCGATCACTCCCACGACCCGAGGATCCTTTATGTCCACCCACCCCTGCAGGGACGAGGTGGCGATGTACCCCCGCCGCGAGTCATACAGATTCACGACGATCCCGAGGTAGTCGATGTCCACCTGAAGGTCCCCCCGCAGGTCGTCGATCTGCGAGGTGAGCAACTCATAGGCGTCGGCCGAACTGTCCTCGGCCTGCACGACGATGAGCGCCCCCGACTGCCCGGGCGCCTCCCCGCTCCGCCGCCGCCCGTAGTAGGCGGCCGCGTCCATGCTGAGCCCGAGGCTCGGCGGACAGTCGACGATGATTACGTCGTAATCACTCTCCAGCGGAGCGAGCGCCCGCTCCAGCGCAGCCTCCCGAGCCCGCACCGCGGACAGCCGCACATCAAGCAGGAACGCGTCATGACAGGCGGGCAGCAGATGCAACCGCCCCCCGAAGACGTCCTCATCGATGGATACGACGAGATCCCGCAGCTCGCCCTTGGCGTCCCCGGCCATGTGATTGGTGAGGCTGTCGCCGGTCATGGGCAGGGGAGTGGCACCCAACTGGTTGGTCAGATGGCACTGCGGATCGAAGTCGACGAGCAGCACCCGAAGCCCCGGCCCCGGCAGGTTCTCCACATCGAGCGGATCCTCCACGGCCGCGCCCTGGTCCCCCGACTCCTCACTCGCCCGAAGGGCAAGAGCAAGGGCCTTGGCCACACGCACGGGGTGCAGCGAGTTGGAGTCCTCGGAGAGAGCCTCTCCCAGTCCGGCGGTGATGGCGGTCTTCCCCACCCCGCCCTTCTGGTTGCAGACCACGAACCGCCGAGTCACGGCCGGCCGCTTCACCTCGGGCGCCGGATGGGTGTCGAGCCACAACTGCACGGACTGGGCAAGCCCCTGAATCAGCGAAACCCGCCGATCGGCGGCAACCTGCCGGAACTCCTCCCACTGCCCGGACGGCAGAAACGTGGCGAAGGAATCTGCCCCAGCGGTATCGACGGCCGCGGTAGCCGAAGCCAGGGAGCACCACTCCCGGACCCCCGCCTCCACAGCCGCCTGAATCTCAACCCCGCACTGCGCGGCTCTGACCTTCAGACTCTGCCGGAGCCATCCCGGCAGCTTCGAAACGACCTTCTCCCGGTCGCTAGGGGTGACTGGCGAACTCATGGAAGACACCATACTAACGCCCAAGATCACTTCCCACCCCGACACGTTAGCAACCCCAACTTCACCACCCTGATTACGCCGTAATCACCCCACCCCTCCACCCATCCTCAAGCGGCGGGGGTGATTACGCCGTAATCACCCCCCCCGCTAGGGCAGGTACTGAGCCCGGTGCGCGACCGTGCCGAGGAGCCCGCCGAAGCTGGCACCCCAGACAAGCAACGGCAGAGAAGCGGTCAGGGTGAGATGCCGCCCGGCATGGACACACAGCCCCTGGCGACCAAGGTGCAAACTGCCAGGACACAGCGGTGGCCCCAGAGCTCTCCTGCTTGCTCATGAACATCTGTCCTCCTGGTTCCCTACCCCGACTTGGTACGTGACCGGTGCGTTCGGGTGCGGGGTGCTGTCCTCCATGGCAGCGCCCCCGCATGACGGTTTCCAGGAATGCGCGGCGAACTCGTCGACCGGTGAACACGCAGGCCAGACCGCAACAATCAGCGAATGCGAGGAAAGCTACGCGATGCGGGTGATTCCTTCAGATTCCTTCGCGGGCTGTCGCTCGGCTTCAGCAATCGGCGTACGAGTGTGCGGCAAGCCGAAACGAAGCACACTGGCCCAGGCAGCGGACCGCATTGCGCCGGGTTCTTGCTGGCTCAGACCGAGTACTGAGCTCATCGGCCTGCGGGGTCTACCACTTCACTCCGAGTTGTTCGAGGTCGTTGCGGCGTTGTGGGGTGAGTGTTGTGGCTCTGCGGCGGGTGTTGGTGAGCCATTGGCCGAGTTTGATTTCTGTTCCGTCGTTGAGTTGTTCGGTGTGGTGTCTGGGTACGGCGAGGTGGCCTTCGCGTGCGTGGTACTGCTGTGCGGCGGCAAGGTTGGTGGCCCATTTGTCGTCCTGGGTCCGCCGCTTGGGCTGTTCGTCGTCTCCCGTGGCCTGGAGTCCGATGACGCTTTCGAGGAGCCATTGCTGGGCGGGCAGGAGCTTGTCCCAGGCAAGCTGCTGTGCTGTGGTCCAGGCGCCGAGGTTCTCGCCCTGGACGAGGACTTCGCCCGCGGCCGGGGCGAGGGTGCCGCCGGTCTCCAGGTGGGTGCGTGTGAGGTGGAAGGCGCGCTGCCAGGCGATGTCCCACCCGGTGGGGCACCAGCCCGCATCGATGTCCTCCAGGGCCTTCAGGCGGCCTTCGGGGAGTTCTCCGGTGTAGGAGACGCTCTCGCCTGCGGCACGCCGTCCGGTGTTCTGCCAGGTCTTGCGGGCGGCGGCTCGCTGGTTCTTGACCCATACACCGATGGGGTAGCCGTCGCCCCAGACGGCGTGGGTGGGCGGGAGGAGGTGTCCGTGCGCGGCGGCGTAGGAACGGGCGACGGCGAGGCCTTCGTCCCAGGCGACGTCGTGGTGTGACCACACCATTCCCAGCGCTTCCAGTTCCTTGACGCGGAGGGCGTCGAGGTCGCCGGAGTTGTAGTAGCGCCGCTGGTCGGCCAGCCATACTCCGAGCGGGAACCCGGCGGCCGTCCCGGCGCCGTCGTCCGGGACCCGGTACTCGTAGGGCACGCGCAGTTGCCCGCCACCGGTCTCGCGCAGCCATCGGCTGGCGGCCGCGAGACCGCGCCGCCAGTACGTCTTCTCCGGGTCGATGACCCGCAGCCTGACGAACTGCGCGATGGCCACGGGATCGCGTTCCTCGCTGAAACGCAGCAGCCCTCTTGCGGCCGGCCGGGCAGCGCCCGCGTCTTCGCCGCCCACCTGATCCAGATCCTGTTCCTGGTGTGCGCTGTTGTTGTGTTCCTCGGAAGGCTCGTAGCGGCCGCTGCGGGGGCGGGGGTCGGCGAGGGCCTCGATGGTGTCGGTGTCGTGTGCGCGCAGGGCTCCGAGGACCTTCGCGAGGGTGCCGTAGGCGTCTGAGGTCAGCATTTCCCCTGCTTCCTCGTCTGGTGCAAGGAATACGGGGACCACGAGGGTGGCGATTTTTCCTCTTCCGGGCTGGATACGCAGTGCCCGTCCGACCATTTGCACGATGTCGACCATGGAGCCGCGTGCATCGCAGAAGGCGACCGCGTCACAGTTCGCGGTGTCGACGCCTTCACCGAGGACCTTCACGGAGCTGAGAACCCGCAATGCAGCCGGAATATCTGAATCACCGTCGGCATGGTCGGCAATGAAATCGGAGGCGAACTCATCGAGCACCTGGCGTCGATGGCCGGCGGTGTGTTCGCCGTACAGCCAGTCTGCCCACACCCGCTCCGCGGGTGGGAACGTCTCGGGGTCCTCGGCCCGCAGCCGCGCCGCGACCCCGGGCACGCCTGTCGCCATGGCTTCGGCCTCGGCGACCCGGCTGTGGAACGTCAGCACACGGCGCAGCCGCTCTTTCGCGGCGGCGGTGAGCAGCCCGGTCTGCAGCGCGGCGAGCCGTGCCCCGCGCACGGAGTCGGAGCCGGCCGACCCGACGGCGATCGCGGTGTGCAGCTCCGGGTCGCGGATATCGAGGCAGACGACCTGGTACGGGGCGACGAGCCCGCGCTGGATGGCTTCCGACAGCCTCAGCTTGTAGGCGACGGGCCCGAACACGGGGCCGTCCTTGTCCATGCTCGCGACCAGCCGCGGCATGTCTCCCTCGGCCTCCCACACCCGCGCCGTTGCGGTCATGTACAGCCGTCGCACGGCCGGGATGCGTGCCTGGTCGTGCACGGCCGCCCACGGCTTGCCCGCATCACCACTGGTGCGGTGCGCCTCGTCGACGACCATGAGGTCCCACACGCCCAGCCCGGCCTCGTGCGCGCGCTGCAGGATGCCGAGGCCGACGGCCGCGTAGGTCGCGAACACCGTCACTGTCTCCAGGTCCTGGAGCCAGTCGGCCAGTTCGCCCGGGTCGGTGGTGCAGGGGATGCCGTCGCTGTCCTGGGCACGCAGTGAGCACACCCCGACCATGGCTCCGCGCCGGCCGCCCTGGCGCCAGGCGGCGGCCATCTGTGTCAGCAGGTCCAAGGTGGGCACCAGGACCAGGACGCGGCAGGCGGACAGCTGCCGTGCGGACTCCACGGCGATCAGGGTTTTACCGGACCCTGTCGCGGCAATTACCTGTGTCCGAAGTCCTTCGGGAGGCATGTGTCCGCCGGGAGGAGTCTGCAAATGACGCATGACGCCGTCCACTGCCTCTACCTGATGAGGCCTCAACTCGATTTTCGGCATCAGAGAGTCCTTTTCATCCACCCAGGTACGGCAAGTGACGGAGATTCACCAGTCACCGATACGCATGCTTCTCTGCAGGCACTTGGGCTCATGCCGCAAGGGCATCGGTGTTGTTCTCTGAGCCCAGAGTCTAGCCTAGATCTCAAAATGACACACCGGCTTATATCAGAGACCGCATACCCGCCAGAGAGTCACCGACCCCGGAACAGTGCGGCTACCTGCTGCCCAGCCAGCCTCTGACGCGCGCGGAGGCGTGCGTCAGTTGCCGTACCGGACTGCGGAGCAGGCCGGTACGGCTTGATCCGGCGTTAGCCGGATCGCCGGATCACGGAGTGGTCCGGCAGGCGGGACGGAGTCCCGGCGCATCCGGCGCGGAGCGCCGGATGGTACCCGCCGCGTAGCGGCGGCGCGTCGTCTTCGCGGAGCGAAGCGCGCGC
>NZ_JBVJGZ010000060.1:0-13410 GCF_055587025.1 Streptomyces sp. NPDC048600
CAGGAGAACTGCTCGACCTGCGAGACACCGAACACGTCGTCCTCACCCGGATCGGCGAAATCGATCGCCTTCCCGCCCGACGTCATCGGCAGCAGCCCGCCCAGCGACGTGCCGCCGTCGGCGTTGCGCTTGAACCAGATGTTCGGGAAGCCCAGGAACCGGTGCCACGCCACACCCATGTCGGTCTTGAGGGAGACCGTGATCATCCAGATGAAGGACGTCGCGATCTTCAGACCGGCGAAGAAGTAGGTGAGGTTCTGGAGCGTGGAGAGGTCCAGGCCCTCCAGCGCCGAGACGACCGGGTACGAGATGAAGAAGGACGCCTCGTAGCTGTCGACGTGGTGCATCGCGCCCTCGAGGGCGTGCAGCATGAAGATGCAGACGCCGACGATGAGGATGACGGTCTCGACGAAGTACGCCTGGCCGGTGTTGGAGCCCGCGAAGCGGGACTTGCGGCCCGGCCGGTCGGGGCGCGACAGCTGCCGGACGGCGATGAGCACCAGGATGCCGAGCACGGTCATCGTGCCGATGAACTCGACGAAGACGTTGTACGGGGGCCAGTCGCCGATGACAGGCAGCAGCCAGTCGGCCTGGAAGAGCTGACCGGTGGCGTTCACGATGGTCAGCAGAAGCGTGTAGAAGCCGATCGCCACGAACCAGTGCGCGAAGCCCACGATGCCCCAGCGGTTCATCCGCGTATGGCCGAGGAACTCCTTGACCACCGTGACGGTGCGCTGCACCGGGTCGTTGGTCCGGGACCCGGCGGGCAAGCGCTGGCCGAGCATCATGAAGCGGACGATCTGCAGGACGGCCCGGCCGAACAGCGCGGAGCCGACGGCCATGAGGACCAGCGACACGATGATCGCGGCGAGTTGCATGGGGACTCCTCGAACCTGCGAGGGGTTCTTCGATGAGATTACTAAGCGGTAACTTATGCAGTCCGTCTGAGACTACCCGCATCCTCAGGCGCACTGTAGCCAGGCGCTCGGTGATCTGCGTCGCTGAGGCAGCCCTCAGTGATCACTCGCACACCGCCCCTGAGCTGGCCTCGCGCGCCGGGGAGCCTCTCACGCCCCCACGCGTGCGCGGCGCGCCGACCTGCTGCGCCATTCATACCAAATCATGACACTCCCCTAAATTGGTCCCGTGCTCTACGGGATCGCCGCGGCCACCGCGGCTCTGTTCCTCACCGCCCTGCTCGCGGGCCTGCTGCGCGCCCCCGCGCTCCGCTCCGGCCTGGTCGAACGCCGCCGCCGCGGCAGGCCCGTGCCGCTGCTCGGCGGAGTGGCCGCCCTGCTCGCGACCGTCGCGGTGGCCGTGACGGGGGAGTCGACCGGCGTGGCCCGGCTGGGCCCCGGACCCGGTGCGCTGCTCGCGGCGGCGGCGGGGGTCGCCCTGCTGGGTCTCGCCACCGACCTCCGGCGGCTGCGCTCCCGCTTCGTGCTCGCCGGTACGGCGGTGGCGGCCGTGTGCGTGGTGCCGTACGAGGAGACCGGCCTGGTCGGTGGAGTGCTCGCGGTGCTGTGGATCACGGTGGTGGCGGCGGCCTTCCGGGCCCTGGACCATGCCGACGGGCTGGCCGGGACGGTCGGGGTGGTCACCGCGCTCGGGGTCGGGGTGTGCGCGGCGGTGGAGATGATGGACGGGCTCGCGGTGCTGCTGAGCGTCCTGGCGGCGGCGCTGGCCGGGTTCCTCATGCAGGGCCGGCGTCCCGCGCGGATCGCGCTCGGCGCCTGCGGCTCCCTGTTCACCGGGTTCCTGCTCGCGGGCGGGGCCGTGCTGACCCGCGCGGGGCGTGATCCGGCCGGCTCCGCGGGTGTGCTGTTCGCGCTGAGCGCGGTGGCCGTGGCGGACGTGGTGCTGGTGCTGTTCTCGCGGCGGCTGGCCGGGCGTCCGCTCCTGCGCGGCGGCCCCGACCATCTCGCCCACCGGCTGCGGCGGCTCGGGCTCGCCCCGCGCGGGGTGACGGCGGCCCTCGGGGCGGCGGCCGCCTCGGGGGTGCTCGTCGGGGTACTCGTGCACACCGGAATCCTCGGCGCGACAGCCGTGCTCTGGGTGGCGGGCGGGGCTGCGGGGGCCGTGCTCGCGCTGCTTCTTCGACCGGTTGTGCGGCGTACCTCAAGGGTATCGTCGCAGGTCACAGGCCCCTTGCGTGTAAGGAACGGATAAGAGTTGAGTCTCCATGACTCATGTCTGTTGACCGATACGGGGCCGTCATGCACACTTGAGTCCGTTCCACTCAAGTCAGCTGGAGGAATCAACCATGGCACGTGCGGTCGGCATCGACCTGGGCACGACTAACTCCGTCGTCAGCGTTCTTGAAGGCGGCGAGCCCACCGTCATCACCAACGCAGAGGGCGCCAGGACCACGCCGTCCGTCGTCGCCTTCGCGAAGAACGGCGAGGTGCTCGTCGGCGAGGTCGCCAAGCGGCAGGCGGTCACCAACGTGGACCGCACCATCCGCTCGGTGAAGCGCCACATGGGCACCGACTGGAAGATCGAGCTGGACGGGAAGCCCTTCAACCCGCAGCAGATGTCCGCGTTCATCCTGCAGAAGCTGAAGCGCGACGCCGAGGCCTACCTGGGCGAGAAGGTGACCGACGCGGTCATCACCGTCCCGGCCTACTTCAACGACTCCGAGCGTCAGGCGACCAAGGAGGCCGGTGAGATCGCGGGCCTCAACGTCCTGCGCATCGTCAACGAGCCGACCGCCGCCGCGCTGGCGTACGGCCTCGACAAGGACGAGCAGATCATCCTGGTCTTCGACCTCGGTGGCGGCACCTTCGACGTCTCGCTGCTGGAGATCGGCGACGGCGTCGTCGAGGTGAAGGCGACCAACGGTGACAACCACCTCGGTGGTGACGACTGGGACCAGCGTGTCGTCGACTACCTGGTCCAGCAGTTCAAGTCCGGTCACGGCGTGGACCTCGCCAAGGACAAGATGGCCCTCCAGCGCCTCCGCGAGGCCGCCGAGAAGGCCAAGATCGAGCTGTCCTCCTCCACGGAGACCTCGATCAACCTGCCCTACATCACCGCCTCCGCCGAGGGTCCCCTGCACCTCGACGAGAAGCTCACCCGCGCCCAGTTCCAGCAGCTGACCGCGGACCTGCTGGAGCGCTGCAAGACGCCGTTCCACAACGTCATCAAGGACGCCGGCATCTCCCTCAGCGAGATCGACCACGTCGTCCTCGTCGGCGGCTCCACCCGCATGCCCGCCGTCGCCGAGCTCGTCAAGGAGCTGACCGGCGGCAAGGACGCCAACAAGGGCGTGAACCCGGACGAGGTCGTCGCCATCGGCGCCTCGCTCCAGGCCGGTGTCCTCAAGGGTGAGGTCAAGGACGTCCTGCTCCTCGACGTGACCCCGCTGTCCCTCGGTATCGAGACCAAGGGCGGCATCATGACCAAGCTCATCGAGCGCAACACCACGATCCCGACCAAGCGGTCCGAGATCTTCACGACGGCCGAGGACAACCAGCCGTCCGTGCAGATCCAGGTCTACCAGGGCGAGCGCGAGATCGCGGCGTACAACAAGAAGCTCGGGATGTTCGAGCTGACCGGTCTGCCGCCGGCCCCGCGCGGTGTCCCGCAGATCGAGGTCTCCTTCGACATCGACGCCAACGGCATCATGCACGTGACCGCGAAGGACCTGGGCACGGGCAAGGAGCAGAAGATGACCGTCACCGGCGGCTCCTCGCTGCCGAAGGACGAGGTCGACCGGATGCGCCAGGAGGCCGAGCAGTACGCGGACGAGGACCACCGCCGTCGCGAGGCCGCCGAGACCCGCAACCAGGGCGAGCAGCTCGTCTACCAGACGGAGAAGTTCCTCAAGGACAACGAGGACAAGGTCCCCGGCGAGGTCAAGACCGAGGTCGAGGCCGCCGTCGAGGAGCTGAAGACCGCGCTCAAGGGCGAGGACACCGCCGAGATCCGCACGGCCACCGAGAAGGTCGCCGCGGTCTCCCAGAAGGTCGGCCAGGCGATGTACGCCGACGCCCAGGCCGCGCAGGCCGCCGGTGGCGCCGGTGCCGAGACCCCGAAGGCCGACGACGACGTCGTCGACGCCGAGATCGTCGACGAGGACCGCAAGGACGGTGCCGCGTGACGGAGGAGACCCCGGGCTTCGAGGAGAAGCCCGACGTCCCCTCCGGCGCCACCTCCGACGACGCCGAGCCGAAGGCCGACTCCCCCGCGAACGCGGAGGGGGCGGCCCCGGCCGGGGACTCAAGCACCGACGCGGGTCTGGTGGCCCAGCTGGACCAGGTCCGCACCGCGCTCAACGAGCGCACGGGCGACCTCCAGCGCCTCCAGGCCGAGTACCAGAACTACCGCCGCCGGGTCGAGCGTGACCGGATCACGGTCAAGGAGATCGCGATCGCGAACCTCCTGACCGAGCTCCTGCCCGTGCTCGACGACATCGGGCGCGCGCGGGACCACGGCGAGTTCGTCGGCGGCTTCAAGTCCGTCGGTGAGTCGCTGGAGACCGTCGCCGCCAAGATGGGCCTCCAGCAGTTCGGCAAGGAGGGCGAGCCCTTCGACCCGACGATCCACGAGGCCCTGATGCACTCCTACGCCCCGGACATCACCGAGACGACCTGCATCGCGATCCTCCAGCCGGGGTATCGCATCGGCGAGCGCACCATCCGCCCCGCGCGGGTGGCCGTCGCCGAGCCGCAGCCGGGCGCGCAGGGCGTCAAGTCCGAGGCCGACGAGAGCGCGGCGGGCGACGACAAGGACAACGGCCCTGAGGAGGGCTGACGTAGAGACCGGACGGAAGGAGGGACGTCGAGGATGAGCACCAAGGACTTCATCGAGAAGGACTACTACAAGGTTCTCGGCGTCCCCAAGGACGCCACCGAGGCCGAGATCAAGAAGGCGTACCGGAAGCTCGCCCGCGAGTTCCACCCGGACGCCAACAAGGGCAACGCCAAGGCCGAGGAGCGCTTCAAGGAGATCTCCGAGGCGAACGACGTCCTCGGCGACCCCAAGAAGCGCAAGGAGTACGACGAGGCCCGCGCGCTGTTCGGCAACGGCGGATTCCGCCCGGGGCCGGGCGCGGGCGGCGGCTCGTTCAACTTCGACCTCGGCGACCTCTTCGGAGGCGGCGGCGGTGCGCAGCAGGGCGGCTTCGGCGGAGGCTTCGGCGATGTGCTCGGGGGCCTGTTCAACCGGGGCGGTGCCCCCGGCACCGGCACCCGGACGCAGCCCAAGCGCGGCCAGGACATCGAGTCCGAGGTCACGCTGAGCTTCACCGAGGCCATCGAGGGCGCGACCGTCCCGCTGCGGATGTCCTCCCAGGCCCCGTGCAAGGCCTGCTCCGGCACCGGCGACAAGAACGGCACGCCCAGGGTGTGCCCGACCTGCGTCGGCACCGGGCAGGTCGCCCGTGGCTCCGGCGGCGGCTTCTCGCTCACCGACCCCTGCCCGGACTGCAAGGGCCGCGGCCTGATCGCGGAGAACCCCTGCGACGTCTGCAAGGGCAGCGGCCGGGCCAAGTCCTCGCGCACCATGCAGGTCCGCATTCCCGCCGGGGTCTCCGACGGGCAGCGGATCAGGCTGCGAGGCAAGGGCGCGCCCGGTGAGCGCGGCGGTCCGGCCGGTGACCTCTATGTCGTCGTGCACGTGGGCGAGCACCCGGTGTTCGGCCGCAGGGAAGACAACCTGACCGTGACCGTGCCGGTGACCTTCGCGGAGGCCGCGCTCGGCGGTGAGGTGCGGGTGCCCACGCTGGGCGGCCCGGCCGTCACCCTGAAGCTGCCCGCCGGTACGCCCAACGGCCGCACGATGCGCGCCCGCGGCAAGGGCGCGGTCCGCAAGGACGGCACCCGCGGGGATCTGCTGATCACCGTCGAGGTGAGTGTCCCGGCGGAGCTGTCGGGGAAGGCTCGTGACGCACTGGAGGCGTATCGCGAGGCGACCGCGGACGAGGACCCGCGGGCGGACCTGTTCGAGGCCGCGAAGGGAGCATGAGCCAGATGGACGGCCGTCGACGCAACCCCTATGAACTGACCGAGGAGACCCCGGTCTACGTCATCTCGGTGGCGGCCCAGCTCTCCGGCCTGCACCCGCAGACACTGCGCCAGTACGACCGCCTCGGCCTGGTCTCGCCCGACCGCACGGCCGGGCGCGGCCGTCGCTACTCGGCCCGTGACATCGAACTGCTCCGTCAGGTGCAGCAGCTGTCGCAGGACGAGGGCATCAACCTGGCCGGCATCAAGCGCATCATCGAACTGGAGAACCAGGTCGCGGCCCTGCAGTCCCGGGTCGCGGAGATGGAGGCGGCGCTCGACGGGGCCGCCGCGGCCATGCGCCAGCGCGAGGCCGCGGTGCACGCCTCGTACCGGCGCGATCTGGTGCCGTACCAGGAGGTGCAGCAGACCAGCGCGCTGGTGGTGTGGCGGCCGAAGCGCCAGCAGCCGGGGGACTGATCCGAAGGCTGTGCACGGCAGGGGCCCGGAGGTTCTTTTCGAACCTCCGGGCCCTGCCGTGTGTGCCCCGCTCCGGTCGCCGCCGCGGTGATCGTCGTGTGTGGCGGAAAACTGAAGACCGTTTGTGATCATGACGCGCGTAGAAAGCGATCGCTTGTGCAGGGATTTCGCTGTGTCTTCACATACTGAACGGAAGGTGATGTTGCCATCTCGTTAAGTGATAACTCTTGACGCTGAGTGTGGCGACGCGTTGTCTTTTCAGTCACCTGGGCGTGGTGTCGCGCCCATGTCCGTAACACACCGAAGTGAGCCCCTGAATGCGTCGTATCGCCATGACCGCGGTCGCGTCCGCGCTGACCCTCTCGCTCGCCGGCTGCGGCGTTCTCGACGCGACCGGGGGCGGCGACGAGGCGAGCCCCACCAGGGGCAACGACATCAAGGTGGGCCTGCTGCTGCCGGAGAAGGTCAACTCCCGGTACGAGAAGTTCGACTATCCGATCATCAAGGCCAAGGTCGCTGCGCTCACCAACGACAAGGGCGACGTGGTCTACGCGAACGCCGAGCAGAACGCGGACAAGCAGGAGAGCCAGCTCGAGAAGATGATCGCCGACAGTGTCGACGTCATCCTGCTCGACGCCGTCGACTCGCACGCGATAGCGGGCGCCGTGCAGCGCGCCAAGGACGCCGGCATCCCGGTCATCGCCTACGACCGTCTGGCCGAGGGCCCGATCGACGCGTACATCTCCTTCGACAACGAGCTCGTCGGCGAGGTGCAGGGGCGCACCCTGCTGGACGCGATGGGGCCGCGGGTCGACTCCTCGGACAAGATCGTCATGATGAACGGCTCGCCCACCGACCCGAACGCCAAGCAGTTCAAGAACGGCGCCACGTCGGAGCTGAGCGGCAAGGTGACGATCGCCAGGTCCTACGACACCAAGGACTGGGACCCGAAGAACGCCCAGGCCAACATGACCGAGGCGATCAACGCGGTCGGCGCGGGCAACATCGCCGCCGTCTACTCGGCGAACGACGCCATGGCCGGCGGCATCATCAAGGCGCTGGAGGCCGCGGGCGTCACCGAGCTGCCGCCCATCACCGGGCAGGACGCCGAGCTGGACGCCGTGCAGCGCATCGTCTCCGGCGAGCAGTTCATGAGCGTGTACAAGTCCTACCCGGCCGAGGCCGAGGCCGCCGCGGAGATGGCGGTCGCGCGGGTCCAGGGGCGTGACATCCAGTTCGACGCGCTCACCCGTGACAAGGTCGTCAGCCCGACCCAGGAGAAGGTCCCGGCCCAGCTGGTCGGCGTGGTCGCGCTCACCCGCGAGAACATCGCGGAGACGGTGATCGCCGACGGCATCTACAAGATCTCCGACATCTGCACGGCCGAGTACAAGGACGACTGCGAGGCGATCGGCCTCACGTAGCCCCTCCGGGGGTGGGGCGCGGGTTCCCTCCCGGCGGGCCGTGCGCGAGACGCCCCTGCGGGCCGCGTGCCCCTGGGGACGGTGGGTGGCTTGTCTGCGATGTGTCTGCGGGCCGCATGTGGCCGATCGCGCAGTTCCCCGCGCCCCCAGAAAGGGCGGTGCCGGCATCGCCCTCAAGGGGCGCGAGGAACGGCGCGAGCAACCACAGACCACCCGCACAGGCAGGGTCTTTAGGGGCGCGGGGAACTGCGCGAGCAACCACGAATCACCCGGAACCCAGGCCAGCCAGGCAGGGTCTTTGGGGGCGCGGGGAACGGCGCGAGCAACCACGGATGACCCGCACCTGGAATCGCGCGTCGTCCAGGCAGGTCCTCAGGGGGCGCGGGGAACTGCGCGAGCAGCCACGGATGACCCGCACCTGGAATCGCGCGTCGTCCAGGCAGGTCCTCAGGGGGCGCGGGGAACTGCGCGAGTGGCCACGGGTCACCCGGACTCGGGATCGTGCGCCGGCCAGGCAGAGGTCTTAGGGGCGCGGGGAACTGCGCGAAAAGCCACGGATGACCCACACTCGGGATCGGGCGCCGGCCAGGCAGGTCCTCAGAGGGCGCGGGGAACTGCGCGAGTCGGTCGTGGACCTCCCGTACCAGAACCACACCCCGGTGGCAGCCCTGCGTGCAGCTTGTTGCGTGTGGGGGTTCATGGGGGTGGGACGAAGCACGGCGAAGGGGTGGTTTCCGGTGGTCACCCCAGGGGGAGCCGTGTTGCGGGAGCCAGCCCGCGCCGCGCATAGTTGCGCTGCGAGACGCGGGAGTCGGGGGTGGGACAGGCGATGGCCGGGCACGGGACGGAGGAGCACCCGCACGGTGCCGACCGGCTGTGCGCCGCCGCGGACCGCGTCTACTCCCGCGCCGTGCGCCGCGGCAGAGTCCCCCGCTCCGACGCCGACGACGTCACCTGCCTCCTCGACCTCGCCCTGCTGCACCCCGACCCCGACGACATGGACTGGCTGGTGCCGACCGCGCCCCAGGAGGTCATGACACGGCTCCTGCGCGGCGTCCACGACGAGGTCAGCGCCAGCCAGCGCCGCGTGGGCGAAGCGGTCGCCGCCGTCGAGCGCTACGCCGGGCTCGGCATGGGCGAACCGCGGCCTGCCGTAGGCGAGGGCACCGCGATCCGCGTACTGGACGGCCCGGCCCGCATCCAGGCGGCCCTGGACGAGGCCACCGACGCCTGCACCGCGGAGGTGCTCACCGTGCAGCCCGGCGGCATCCGGCGCGAGCACGAACTGACCGAGGGCCTGCACCGGGCCCTGGCCCTGCGCGCCCGGGGCGTGCGCATGCGCGACCTGTACAACCACGTCGCCCGGCACGGCCAGGGCCTGCTGCACTACCTGGAACTGATGGGCGACGCCGTGGAGGCCCGCACCCTGGACGAGGTCGTCGACCGCCTCATCCTCTTCGACCGCACGGTCGCCTTCATCCCCGCCAACCCCGAGCGCACGGTGGCCCTGGAACTGCGTCACCCGGGCCTGGTCGCCTACCTGGTGACGGTCTTCGAGCGGCTGTGGCGCACGGCCGTGCCGCTCACCGAGGCGATCCCGGAGCCCGGCATCGAGGGCTCTCGCACCGTGAGCAGTCCATCGCCGCCCTGCTCGCCGAGGGCCACCAGGACGCGGTCATCGCCGAGCGCCTCGGCATCAGCGTGCGCACCTGCCGCGCCCACATCGCCCGTCTGTCGGAGACCCTGGGCGCGGCCAGCCGGGCCCAGCTGGGCGTCCGTATCGCCCGGGCCGGGCTCGACGGACCGGCCCCCGACCCCTCCCCGGCCGGAGTCACGCTTCCCGATCCAGGATCGCCGAGCGTGCGATGAGATAGCCGAGCTGCGCCCGGCTGTCACTGCCGAGGGTGGCGGCGAGCTTCGCGATGTGGACGCGCGCGGTACGGATGTTCATGCCGAGCCGGTCGGCGATGACGGCGTCGGTGTGCCCCTCCACGAGCAGCGCGGCGATCGCGCGCTGGCGCGGGGTGATCCCGTCCAGGGTGGGCTGCTGGACGGCCTGCGGGTACATCGGGGTGGCCAGGCGCCACAGCCGGTCGAAGGCGGTCGCCAGATAGTCCACCAGCGCCGGGACGCGCACCTCGAGGGCCAGACTGCCGTCCTTGTCGCCGGGCATGAAGGCCACCGCGCGGTCGACGATGATCAGCCGGTCCGTGATCTCGTCCAGCGTGCGGGCCTCGGCCTCGCCGCGCAGCTGCTCGTAGCGGGCGGCGACGAGCGGCATGTGCCGCTGGGTGTGCTGGTAGAGCGTGCGGATGCGCAGCCCGCGGTCCAGCAGCGCCTGGTCCCGCTCCAGCGCCACGGCCTGCGCCCGCTCGCCCCGGGTGCTGCTGTAGTTGCTGTTCGGCTGCACGCACAGCACCTCGCCGGCCGCCTCGGTCATCGCCTCGGTGATCGCCCGGTTGATCCGCTCGGTCCCGCTGAGCACGGTGATCGCGGGCAGTTCCTCCGGCACGGTCGCCCGCCCGTCCAGCCGCATGAGGGGCTCGAACATCTCGGCCAGCCGTGCCTCCCGCCGGCGCTGCTCCGCCACGGCCTCGGCGGAGGTGTGCAGCAGCCGGTGCAGGGCGAGGGCCGGCGCGACCGGTTCCAGCCGGTCGGGGTCCGTGACGTCCGGCTGGAGCAGCCCGTGGTCGACGAGACAGGGCGCGGGCCGCGCCTCCGCGGTGTGCAGATGCCCGTCGCGCAGGGCCCGCTCGTACAACCGGGTCCCGGCGGGGCACAGTTCGTCCACCCCGTGGTGGGGATGTGGGGTCACGCGTGTGCTCCCTCCTGGTCGAGGATGCCGGATCCGGCGATGAGGTAACCGAGTTGCGCCCGGCTGTCGCTGCCGAGGGTGGCGGCGAGCTTGGCGATGTGGATGCGGGCGGTGCGGACGTTCATGCCGAGCCGGTTCGCGACGACGGCGTCGGTGTGCCCTTCCACCAGCAGGGCGGCGATGGCCCGCTGACGGGGCGTGATGCCGTTCAGGGTGGGCTGCCGGACGGCCTCGGGGTACATGGGGGTGGCCAGCCGCCACAGTCGCTCGAAGGTGGTCGCCAGGTATCCGACGACGGCGGGGGCGCGGACCTCCAGGGCCTGGGTGCGGTCGCTGCTGGCGGGGAGGAAGGCGACGGCGCGGTCGACGATGATCAGGCGTTCGGTGATCTCGTCCAGGGTGCGGGCCTCGGTGTCGCCGCGCAGTTGCTCGTAGCGGGCGACGATGGGCGGTATGTGGCGCTGCGTGTGCTGGTAGAGCGTGCGGATGCGGGCTCCGCGGTCCAGGCAGGCCTGGTCACGTTCGAGGGCGATGCGCCGGTGCTGGGGGGACATGTGGGGCGCGTGCGGCTGGACGCACAGCATCTCCCGGGTCGCCCCGGCCATCGCCCGGGTGATGGCCTGGTTGATCCGGGTCATGCCGCTGAGCAGGGTGACCCCGGACGGGGAGGTGCCGCCGTGGCCGCCGGTCCGCAGCAGTGGTGCGAAGGTCTCGGCCAGCCGCGCCTCGCGCCGGCGCAGCCCGGCGATTGCTCGCGCGGACGTTTGCAGCGCGCGGTGCAGGGCGAGGGCCGGGGGAACGGGTTCCAGCCGCCCGGGGTCGGTGACGCCGGGCCGCAGCAGGCCCTGGTCGAGCAGACAGGGCGCGGCCGCGGCGTCCGGGCCGGTCACCGCGCCGTCCCGCAGGGCGCGGGCGTAGAGCTCCCGGCCGGGCTCACACAGTTCGTCCGCGCGGTGTGGGTGACCCTCGACGGGCATTCAGTGATCCCGTTCCAGGATTCCCGACTGCGCTATGAGAAAGCCGAGTTGGGCGCGGCTTCCGCTGCCGAGTGCGGTGGCCAGCTTGGCGATGTGCGCGCGGCAGGTGCGGACGTTCATGCCGAGACGGCGGGCGATGGCCTCGTCGACATGGCCCTCCACCAGGAGTTTGGCGATGGAGTACTGGATGTCGGTGATGCCGTCGGGGTCGGTCTCGTAGGGGGTGCCGACCTTGAGCGGGACCGCCCGGGTCCACATGAACTCGAAGACCTTGATCAGATAGCGGACCAGTCCGGGGTGGCGCAGCTCCAGGGCGACCTGGCGGTCCTCCCGGATGGGGATGAAGGCCACGGTCTCGTCGCAGATGATGAGCCGCTCCACCAGTTCGTCGATGGTGCGGACCTCGACCTTGCCGTCGGCGATCTGCTCGACGTACGCCAGTGTCTCCGGGCTGTGCCGCGCGGTGTGCTGGTAGAGCGTGCGCAGCCGTACCCCGCGATCGAGCAGGGGGCGGTCGCGCTCCAGGCCCTTCATGAGGTTGCTCTCCAGGCGCCGGCCGCCGGGCTGCACGGCGAGCACCTCGGTGTGGCACTCCGAGGTGGCGAGGTTGAGGGCGGCGTTGATGCGGTCGCGGCCCTCCAGCACGGTCATGGAGTGGGGGAGGGCGGTGTCCTGGAGGCCGAGGGCGAGGAACTGCTCGAAGGAGTCGGCGAGCTGGACGGACTGCCGTCTGCGCTCGGTGATCTCCCGCTCCAGGGGGTGGAGATGCTGTGCCAGTGCGACGGACGGCGGAACCGGGCGCAGCCAGTTCACGTCGTCGGGATCGGGGTGCAGGAGTGCGAACTCCATGAGGCAGGGGGCGACTTCCACCTCCGTCCGCGCGACGCGGCCCGAGCGGAGCGCGGTGGCGTAAAGACGGCTGCCTTCGTCACAAAGTTCGGTTATGGCGTGGGGATGTGCCGCTTGTGTACCTTGTGTCCCCAATTCTCCACCCCCCAGGGTCCTGAACATGCAGGAACATGATGCACCGATTGTGTGGCCATGACGTGCCTGAATGAGCCATCGTCTTATCCGACGGGGGAAGAGGAGACAATCGAGTGAGGACGAAGCCGACTATGCGTAAGAGAATGCTTCGCTCGGTACTTGCCGCTGCTCTTTCCGCCGTTGTGGCTCTGGGGATCGCGAGCGACCTGGTCGGCAAGTCGAGTGACGTCCGGGTGGCGGGCGACGGTCTGGTCGTGGCACCGGCCGGCGGCGACGCCGCCGATGACACTTCCTGGAACTGATCGCCATGACCAACCCACCGGACGACCGCTCCTTCCGCCGCGAGATGGCGACCGCCTACCGCTCCGGCTGGCACTTCATCGACCTGGTCACCGCTCTCCCCCACAACGGTGACTCCCTGATGGTGACCGTCTTCGGAGAGCCGGTGGTCGTCACCCGGGACGAGGACGGCGACGTACGGGCGTACCGGTGCCTGCGTCGTCCCCGAGGGGCGCCGCAGCCTGTGCGGTGTGCCATCCGCTACGGAATGATCTTTGTGAACCTGGACCAGCGGGACCACCGACTGGCGGACCCCGACTCCGCCCCCGAACCACGAACCATCTCGGCCACCCCCCGCAGTGCCTGACGCGATTCCCCCGTCGTAACAGATCGCCTCAGGTGCTTCCCCCCGCAGCGGGGGGGGGGGGGGGGGGGGGGGGGGGGGGGGGGGGGGGGGGGGGGGGGGGGGGGGGGGGGGGGGGGGGGGGGGGGGGGGGGGGGGGGGG
>NZ_JBVJGZ010000061.1:0-12661 GCF_055587025.1 Streptomyces sp. NPDC048600
CCCCCCCCCCCCCCCCCCCCCCCCCCCCCCCCCCCCCCCCCCCCCCCCCCCCCCCCCCCCCCCCCCCGCACCACAACCCCACCGCAGGCGTCACCAACCGCACCCCCACCAACCGCAGGCGTCACCGTCGGCACCCCCACCCACCACCCTTTCGAGTGGCAACTCCCACCGAACACAAACCCCTTGGCGCCACACCAACCCCGGAAAATC
Organism: Streptomyces sp. NPDC048600; assembly: GCF_055587025.1. Classification (NCBI taxonomy): domain Bacteria; kingdom Bacillati; phylum Actinomycetota; class Actinomycetes; order Kitasatosporales; family Streptomycetaceae; genus Streptomyces; species Streptomyces sp. NPDC048600. The sequence continues at coordinate 211 of NZ_JBVJGZ010000061.1, forward strand.
CCCCAGCCCCCACCCCCCGAAGTGCCACGATGGACCGATGCCCACCTCCTACGACATCCCCGGCGGACACGACACCCCCGAGGTACTCGACCGCCGCGAGGGCCCGTACGGCGAGGTCGTGCTGCGCCGTCACGGGAATTTGCTCCAGATCATCGCCAACGGCTGCTTCCTGATGGACACCTCCGACGGCCGCTCGGAACGCAGGCTCGTCGACGCGGCGCTGGCCGCGCTCGACACCCGCCCCACCCCCCACCTGCTGGTAGGCGGCCTGGGCGTCGGCTTCTCGCTCGCACACGCCGCAACCAACCCCCGCTGGGGCCGCATCACCGTCGTAGAACGCGAACCCGCCGTCATCGACTGGCACCACCACGGCCCGCTGGCCGAGTTGTCCCGCCGGGCACGCCAGGACCCTCGTACCCAGATCGTCGAGGCCGACCTCCTGACACACGTGATTGAGACATCCGCCACGTACGACGCCCTCTGCCTCGACATCGACAACGGCCCGGGCTGGACGGTGGACGAGGACAACGGCAGCCTCTATTCGCCCACCGGACTGGCAAGCTGCGCAAGGGCGTTGCTCCCGGGCGGAGTGCTGGCGGTGTGGTCCGCCCAACCCTCCCCGGCTTTTGAAGAAACCTTGTGGAATGCCGGATTCCAGCACGTGCGTACCGAAGAGATCCCCGTTGCCCGGGGCGTTCCGGACGTCGTACACCTCGCCGTCCGACCTGGATAGCAAACCCGCGGTGACTCCCCGTACGCTGCAACCCTGACGCGGATCATTCAAGCGTCAATCGCAGACACGGGATCACCCCACTGATTCCGGAAAGCACACTTCAGGGGCGGGCGATGGAGCAGACACACACCTCCCACAACAACGGCACGGCGGCGGCCGCACCGGGCGCACAGCGCCGGGTTCTGGTGGTCGAGGACGACGCGACGATCGTCGACGCCATCGCGGCCCGCCTGCGCGCCGAGGGATTTCTCGTGCAAACCGCCGGCGACGGCCCGTCCGCGGTCGACACCGCCGAGGCCTGGCAGCCCGACCTGCTGATCCTCGACATCATGCTGCCGGGCTTCGACGGCCTGGAGGTCTGCCGCAGAGTGCAGGCCCAGCGCCCGGTGCCGGTGCTGATGCTCACCGCGCGTGACGACGAGACGGACATGCTGGTCGGGCTGGGCGTAGGCGCGGACGACTACATGACGAAGCCGTTCTCGATGCGGGAGCTGGCCGCACGCGTGCACGTGCTGCTGCGCAGGGTGGAGCGCGCGGCCCTGGCCGCGGCCACCCCGCGCAGCGGCATCCTGCGCCTCGGCGAGCTGGAGATCGACCACGCCCAGCGCAGGGTCCGCGTCCGCAGCGAGGACGTCCACCTGACGCCGACGGAGTTCGACCTCCTCGTATGCCTGGCGAACACACCGCGCGCGGTGCTGTCCCGCGAGCAGCTGCTCGCGGAGGTCTGGGACTGGGCGGACGCCTCCGGCACCAGGACGGTCGACAGCCACATCAAGGCGCTGCGCCGGAAGATCGGGGCGGAGCGGATCCGCACGGTCCACGGCGTGGGCTACGCGCTGGAGACCCCGACGCCATGAGCGAGGGGCGGTCGGCCGCGCGGAGGAGCCCCGGAGAGCCCTGGGGCGGCGTACGCCCGTTCTCGATCAAGACGAAGCTGGGCGCACTGGTCGTCATCTCGGTGCTGATCACCACCGGTCTGTCGGTGATCGCGGTGCACACGAAGACGGAGCTGCGCTTCATCACGGTCTTCTCGATGATCGCCACGTTGCTGATCACCCAGTTCGTGGCGCACTCGCTGACGTCGCCGCTGGACGAGATGAACCAGGTCGCGCGGTCGATCTCGTACGGCGACTACACGCGCAGGGCGCGGGAGAACCGGCGGGACGAGCTGGGCGACCTGGCGCAGGCGATCAATGTGATGGCGGACGAGCTGGAGGCGCAGGACCGCCAGCGCAAGGAGCTGGTGGCGAACGTCTCGCACGAGCTGCGCACGCCGATCGCGGGCCTGCGGGCGGTGCTGGAGAACATCGTCGACGGGGTCACGCGGGCCGATCCGGAGACGATGCGGACGGCGCTGAAGCAGACGGAGCGCCTCGGCCGGCTGGTGGAGACGCTGCTGGACCTGTCGCGGCTGGACAACGGCGTCGTACCGCTGAGGATGCGGCGTTTCGAGGTGTGGCCGTATCTGTCGGGCGTGCTGAAGGAGGCGAACATGGTCGCCTCCGCGCGCGCGGGCATCGCGTCCGGCTCGGGCAGCCACACGCGCGCGGACGTGCATCTGCATCTGGACGTGTCGCCGCCGGAGCTGACCGCGCTCGCGGACCCGGAGCGGATCCACCAGGTGGTGGCCAATCTGATCGACAACGCGGTCAAGCACAGTCCGCCCTACGGCAGGGTCACGGTCAAGGCGCGCCGGGGCGCGTTCCCGGACTCGCTGGAGCTGGAGGTCCTGGACGAGGGGCCGGGCATCCCGAAGTCGGAGTGGCACCGGGTCTTCGAGCGGTTCAACCGGGGTTCGGTGACCCGCCCGCACGGTCCGGGCAGCGACGGAGGCACCGGTCTGGGCCTGGCGATCGCCCGCTGGGCGGTGGATCTGCACGGGGGCCGGATCGGGGTGGCCGAATCCGATCGGGGCTGCCGGATTCTTGTCACACTTCCGGGGACTCCCCGGGCCGGAAGTTGACGTAGGGTTCGAACCGGAGTCCCAAGATCCACGGGCGTCCGCACTGACGGACACGTGTGATCAGGCACAGGTCCGCGCCGGGCAGGCGCAGGACCTGCATCGACGCATCCTCACGCAACCGGAACCCCGCTTGTTTCCCGCCATTTACGGCGCCGAAACACCGTCTCCGATGTGACTTACGCGACGATGAACGGGCCCGGCCTGACCTTCCCGGTCTTGGAGGCGTAGCCTTTATTCCCGCTGTCCATCACCTTGTGAAGCGGAAGAGGGCGGTTGCCGCCGTGTCGCCACAGTCCCCCAGTAACTCATCGAGCATCTCGACCGACACCGACCAAGCGGGCAAGAGCCCCGCGGCCGCGTTCGGCCCCAATGAGTGGCTCGTCGACGAGATCTATCAGCAGTACCTCCAGGACCCGAATTCGGTAGACCGTGCCTGGTGGGACTTCTTCGCCGACTACAAGCCGGGGGCCCCCGCGGCCCAGGCTGCCCCGGCGCCCGCGCCCGCGGCACCCGCCGCCGCCCCGGCCGCGCCCGCGGCTGCCGCGGTGCCCGCGCCGGCCGCGAAGCCGGCCGCCGCCGCCCCGGCGCCCACCGCGGCCCCGGCGCAGGCCCAGGCTCCGAAGCCGGCCGCCGCGGCGAAGCCCGCGGCCGCCCCGGCCGCGAAGCCGGCGGCCGCCCCGGCGACCGAAGCCCCGGCCGGTCCGGAGTTCGTGACGCTGCGCGGCCCCGCCGGCGCCGTCGTGAAGAACATGGACGCCTCGCTGGAGATGCCGACGGCGACCTCGGTCCGCGCCGTCCCGGTGAAGCTGCTGTTCGACAACCGCATCGTCATCAACAACCACCTCAAGCGCGCCCGCGGCGGGAAGATCTCCTTCACGCACATCATCGGGTACGCGATGGTGCAGGCCATCAAGGCCATGCCGTCGATGAACTGGTCCTTCCAGGTCAAGGACGGCAAGCCGACCCTGGTCAAGCCGGAGCACGTCAACCTCGGTCTCGCCATCGACCTGGTCAAGCCCAACGGCGACCGCCAGCTCGTCGTCGCGGCGATCAAGAAGGCCGAGACGCTGAACTTCTTCGAGTTCTGGCAGGCCTACGAGGACATCGTCCGTCGCGCCCGCGACAACAAGCTGACGATGGACGACTTCACCGGTGTCACGGTCTCCCTGACCAACCCCGGCGGCCTCGGCACCGTCCACTCGGTGCCGCGCCTGATGCCGAACCAGTCCGTGATCATGGGCGTCGGCTCGATGGACTACCCGGCGGAGTTCCAGGGCACCTCCCAGGACACCCTGAACAAGCTCGGTGTCTCCAAGGTCATGACGCTCACGTCGACCTACGACCACCGGGTGATCCAGGGCGCCGCCTCCGGCGAGTTCCTGCGCCAGGTGGCCAACCTCCTGTTGGGCGAGAACGGCTTCTACGACGACGTCTTCGAGGCGCTGCGCATCCCCTACGAGCCGGTCCGCTGGCTCAAGGACATCGACGCCAGCCACGACGACGACGTCACCAAGGCCGCCCGGGTCTTCGAGCTGATCCACTCCTACCGGGTCCGCGGCCACGTCATGGCCGACACCGACCCGCTGGAGTACCGCCAGCGCAAGCACCCCGACCTGGACATCACCGAGCACGGCCTCACCCTGTGGGACCTGGAGCGCGAGTTCGCCGTCGGCGGCTTCTCCGGCAAGTCCCTGATGAAGCTGCGCGACATCCTCGGTGTGCTGCGCGACTCGTACTGCCGCACGATCGGCATCGAGTTCATGCACATCCAGGACCCCAAGCAGCGCAAGTGGATCCAGGACCGTGTGGAGCGCCCCCACGCGCGCGTGGAGCGCGAGGAGCAGCTGCGCATCCTGCGCAGGCTGAACGCGGCGGAGGCCTTCGAGACCTTCCTGCAGACGAAGTACGTCGGCCAGAAGCGCTTCTCCCTGGAGGGCGGCGAGTCCGTCATCCCGCTGCTCGACGCGGTGATCGACTCCGCGGCCGAGTCGCGCCTGGACGAGGTCGTCATCGGCATGGCCCACCGCGGCCGCCTGAACGTCCTCGCCAACATCGTCGGCAAGTCGTACGCGCAGATCTTCCGCGAGTTCGAGGGCAACCTCGACCCGAAGTCGATGCACGGCTCCGGCGACGTGAAGTACCACCTGGGCGCCGAGGGCACCTTCACGGGCCTGGACGGCGAGCAGATCACGGTCTCGCTGGCCGCCAACCCCTCCCACCTGGAGGCGGTGGACCCGGTCCTGGAGGGCATCGCGCGTGCCAAGCAGGACATCATCAACAAGGGCGGCACGGACTTCACGGTCCTGCCGGTGGCGATCCACGGCGACGCGGCCTTCGCGGGCCAGGGCGTGGTGGCCGAGACCTTGAACATGTCGCAGCTGCGCGGCTACCGCACCGGCGGCACTGTCCACATCGTCATCAACAACCAGGTCGGCTTCACCGCCGCCCCGGAGTCCTCGCGTTCGTCGATGTACGCCACGGACGTGGCGCGCATGATCGAGGCCCCGATCTTCCACGTGAACGGCGACGACCCCGAGGCCGTCGTCCGCGTCGCCCGGCTGGCCTTCGAGTTCCGTCAGGCGTTCAACAAGGACGTCGTGATCGACCTCATCTGCTACCGCCGCCGCGGCCACAACGAGTCGGACAACCCGGCCTTCACCCAGCCGCTGATGTACGACCTGATCGACAAGAAGCGCTCGGTGCGCAAGCTCTACACCGAGTCCCTCATCGGTCGCGGCGACATCACCCTGGAAGAGGCCGAGCAGGCGCTCCAGGACTACCAGGGGCAGTTGGAGAAGGTCTTCACCGAGGTCCGCGAGGCCACCTCGCAGCCGGCTTCCGGCGAGTCCCACGCCCCGCAGGACGGCTTCCCGGTCGCGGTCCCGACCGCGATCTCCTCCGAGGTCGTCAAGCGGATCGCCGAGTCCCAGGTCACCGTGCCCGACCACATCACGGTCCACCCGCGTCTGCTGCCGCAGCTGCAGCGCCGCGCGGCCATGGTCGAGGACGGCACGATCGACTGGGGCATGGGCGAGACCCTGGCCTTCGGCTCCCTGCTCCTGGAGGGCGTCCCGGTCCGTCTGGCGGGCCAGGACTCCCAGCGCGGCACCTTCGGCCAGCGCCACGCGGTCATCATCGACCGCAGCACGGGCGAGGAGTACACGCCGCTGCAGTACCTCTCCGAGGACCAGGCGCGCCTGAACGTCTACAACTCCCTGCTGTCCGAATACGCGGCCATGGGCTTCGAGTACGGCTACTCGCTGGCCCGCCCGGACGCGCTCGTGCTGTGGGAGGCGCAGTTCGGTGACTTCGTCAACGGCGCGCAGACGGTCGTGGACGAGTTCATCTCCTCGGCGGAGCAGAAGTGGGGCCAGACCTCCGGCGTCACCCTGCTCCTGCCGCACGGCTACGAGGGCCAGGGCCCGGACCACTCGTCCGCGCGCCCGGAGCGGTTCCTCCAGCTCTGCGCCCAGAACAACATGACGGTCGCCATGCCGACCTCGCCGTCGAACTACTTCCACCTCCTGCGGTGGCAGGTGCACAACCCGCACCACAAGCCGCTGGTCGTCTTCACGCCGAAGTCGATGCTGCGTCTGAAGGCCGCGGCGTCGAAGGCGGAGGAGTTCACCACGGGCCAGTTCCGCCCGGTCATCGGCGACGCGTCGGTGGACCCGGCGGCCGTGCGCAAGGTCGTCTTCTGCGCGGGCAAGGTCTACTACGACCTGGAGGCCGAGCGGGTCAAGCGCGGTGTCACGGACACGGCGATCATCCGCATCGAGCGCCTGTACCCGCTGCCGGGTGCCGAGCTCCAGGCGGAGATCAAGAAGTACCCGAACGCCGAGAAGTACCTGTGGGCCCAGGAGGAGCCGGCGAACCAGGGCGCGTGGCCGTTCATCGCCCTGAACCTCATCGACCACCTGGACCTGGCGGTCGGCGCGGACGTCCCGCACGGCGAGCGGCTGCGCCGCATCTCCCGCCCGCACGGCTCGTCCCCGGCGGTCGGTTCGGCCAAGCGCCACCAGGCCGAGCAGGAGCAGCTGGTGCGTGAGGTGTTCGAGGCGTAGGCCCCGGCACCAGCGCGAAAAGGCCCGGCCCCGAGTCCTGAGGACTCGGGGCCGGGCCTTTTCCGTGTGCCGGGACGGTCGTACGGACACGGGTTCCCAGTGCCGGGACGGTCGTACGGACACGGGGGACGGAGCGGGGGCGCCGCCCGCTTAACCTGGAAGGCGTAGAACCCGTGGCCCGAGGCCCAGCCCCAGGAGAGCATCCGTGTACTTCACCGACCGAGGCATCGAAGAACTCGAGAAGCGGCGCGGCGAGGAGGAGGTCACCTTCGAGTGGCTCGCCGAGCAGCTGCGGACGTTCGTCGACCTGAACCCGGACTTCGAGGTGCCGGTGGAGCGGCTGGCCACATGGCTGGCGCGGCTGGACGACGAGGACGACGAGTAGGGCCGTGCCGCGGTCGTGAGGGGCGCCCGCGGGCGCCCCTCTTCGGTTCGTGCGCGGTCAGTCCATCGGGAGCCGGCAGGTGCGGGCGAGCCCCAGGGTGCCGTGCGCCAGCAGGAGCGCGCCCGCGGCGACCCAGCCGCCGCTGCGGCGCCGCAGGCCCCAGAGCGTCACGGGGACCCCGGCCGCGAGATGGGCGAGGGCGACGGTGCGGGCGACGGGACCGCCGGTCCAGGGGAGGTAGGGGCCGAGCGGGCCGCGCTCGACGACGTCCAGTTCCGCGCGGACGGCCTCCCGCCAGCCGGGCCAGTCGATCTGGCGGACGCCGGGCCGGGAGCGGGCCGCCGCGCGCAGCCGGTCCGCCGGTTCGCCCGGGGCCAGGCCGGGGGGAAGGGCGACGCCGGAGCGGGTGAGGACGGCGAGGAGAGCGCCGACCCGGGCGAGCGCGTCGGCCTCGGCGTCCGGTTCGGTGAGGCGGTCGAGCGCCTCCATGTCCAGTACGGGGTCGAGGCCCAGCCGTGCCGCGAGGGTGCGCATGTCCTCGTGCTCGCCCACGGGGGTGCCGTCGGCCAGCCAGGCGTAACCGACGGTGCGGCGGAAGCCGGAGGCGAGGGCGCAGCCGGCGCGCTCGGCATCCCACCACAGGGCGACCACGGGCCAGGGCGCGCCGACGGCGAGCGCGCCGGCCCAGCCGGTGAGCACGCGGTCGACCGGTTCACCGCCGTCCAGCCAGGGCTTTCCCTCGGGCACCAGGACGCTCCAGCCGTCCCCGGCCGTGGCGAGGAGCAGGGGTTCGCGCAGCAGTTGCGCGGCGAGCGCCACGGAGTCGGGATCCGCCCGGCAGAGCAGCAGCGCGCCGGGGGAGGGGGCTCGGACAGCGAAGCGGGACTCATCCGTCGACATGCTCACACGCTAGGACAATTCACCCTCCATGCGGACGAGCGGTCACCTCAAAGAGTGTCTTGACTTTGCGAGCCCGCGATATATCGTGAATTACGCAAGACGCGATATGGCGTGTTGTGTGGCAGAGGCCGGACCCGTGGGGGGCGGCCGACCGGTCGAGGAGGTCTGCATCATGTCCGAGTGGTCCGTCGCCGAGCCGAGGAAACTCACCTTCGACGAGCCCGTGCGCGAGCTTCAGGTACGCATCGTCAACGGCACGGTGAACGTCGTGGGTTCCGACGAGGACTCCGCCCGCCTGGAAGTGACCGACGTGGAGGGCCCGCCCCTTCTGGTGACCCACCAGGACGGCACCCTGACGGTCGCCTACGAGGACCTGCCCTGGAAGGGCTTCCTGAAGTGGCTCGACCGCAAGGGCTGGCGCCGCAGCGCGGTGGTGTCCCTGGCCGTGCCCGCGGGCACCCGTGTCGAGGTCGGCGTGGTCGGCGCCGCCGCCGTGATATCCGGTGTCGACGGCCGCGCCGAGATCAAGGGCGTCACCGGTGACACCACCCTGGTGGGCCTCGCGGGCCCGGTCCGCGCGGACACCGTCTCCGGGAGCGTGGAGGCCCAGGCCCTCACCGGCGATCTGCGCTTCAACTCCGTCTCCGGCGATCTGACCGTCGTCGAGGCGGGCTCCTCGGTCAGGGCCGACTCGGTGAGCGGCTCCATGGTGGTGGACCTGGACGCCACCAGCCGTCCCACCGACATCAACCTCACCAGCGTCTCCGGCGAGATCGCCATCCGGCTGCCGCACCCGGCGGACGCGGAGGTGGAGGCCAACACCGCGAGCGGCTCCGTCTCCAACGCCTTCGAGGACCTCCATGTCCGGGGCCAGTGGGGCGCCAAGCGGATCACCGGCCGCCTCGGCGCGGGCAACGGCCGGCTGAAGGCCACGACGGTCTCCGGCTCGATCGCCCTGCTGCGCCGCCCGCCGGCGGAGGACGGGCCGTGGGAGGGCGAACCGACGGACGCACCGGGCGCCGCGCGGGACAATGCGGGAGCCGGCCAGGCCGAGGCCCCCGCCCCGCCCTCCGACCAGGCCGACGGCCCGACCGACAAGAAGGTGCTCTGACATGCCCCCCGTCTTCGCCCACGGCCGCCTGCGCCTGTACCTGCTGAACCTGCTGGACGAGGCCCCGCGCCACGGCTACGAGGTGATCCGTCTCCTGGAGGAGCGCTTCCAGGGGCTGTACGCCCCCTCGGCGGGCACTGTCTACCCGCGTCTGGCCAAGCTGGAGAGCGAGGGCCTGGTCACCCACACCACCGAGGGCGGCCGCAAGGTGTACGCCATCACGGACGCGGGCCGGGCCGAACTCGCCGACCGCAGCGGCGAACTGGCCGACCTGGAGCTGGAGATCCGCGAGTCCGTCGCCGAACTGGCCGCCGAGATCCGGGCCGACGTGCGCGGCGCGGCGGGCGATCTGCGCCGCGAGATGCTGGCCGCGGCGAGCGAGACCCGCCAGGGTGCCCCCGGGGAGCCGCCCTCCGAGCAGGAGGCCTGGCGCATCGCCAAGGAGGAGATGCGCAGGGTCAAGCAGGAGTGGAAGGAGCAGGCCCGGCGCGCCAAGGACGAGAGCCGCCGCGCCCGCGAGGAGGCCCAGCGGGCCCGCCGCCAGGCCAAGGAGGCCCAGGACCGGGCCCGCGAGCAGGCCCAGGAGGACGTGCAGCGCATCGCCCGCCGGGTCCAGGAGCAGGTGCAGGACCACTTCGCCCGCGGCGACTGGCCCACCGGTGTCCGCGAGGGCCTGGCGGAACTGGCCAAGGAGTTCGGCGAGTTCGGCCGCGACTTCCCCTTCGGCCGCAACGGCAGCCACCGCCCCGCCCCTCAGCCGGAGTACTCCGACACCCCGGAGGACTTCCCGGCCACCGCGGAGCCCGGCTGGGCCCATGAACCGCCCACCGGCGACCCGGCCCGCGACCTCGACCGCCTTCTCGACCGCTTCCGCGACGAGATCCGCGACGCGGCCCGCGACCACGGCGTCACCGCGGACCAGGTCCGCGACACCCGCCGCCATCTCTCCACGGCGGCGGCCCATATCAACGCCCTGCTGAGAACCCCGAAGAGCTGAGCAGCCGACGAGCCGGACCTCTCAGCCGGCCTGGGCGGCCCCGCCGTAGAGCACCCGCTCCACGGCCTCGTGGGTCACACCGTGATCGGCGAGCACCTCGGCAGGCACACCGGGCCGGGCGACGAGGGCGAGCAGCAGATGCTCGTCCCCGATGCTCCGGTCCCGGTGGGCGAGGGCGATGCGCAGCGTCTGGGTGAGCAGTTCCCTGGCGCCCTTCCCGAACGGCCGCCGCCCGGACCACCGCCCCCGCGCGCCCAACACGCCTTCCCCGTGCGTCTCTTCGACCCTCGACACCACCAGCTCGAGATCGATCCCGAGCCCGGACAGCGCCTCCTGCTCCGCCCGGGAGAGTCCGCCGCGCCGCCGTACGGCTTCGAGCTCCCGCGCGACCGCGGCCCGCCGCTCCCCCGACAGCCCGAGAGCGCCCAGCGCGAACGATCCGCGACTGCCCTCCCGGTCCAGCAGGGCGAGCAGTACATGCTCCTCCTCGACCCGCGTGGCCCCCACCCGCTCGGCATGCCCGACAGCCCCTTCCACCACCGCCCGGGCATCCTTCGTGAACCGCTCGAACATCATCGCCTCCCGTACTTCTTGTGCACGGCCTGTTTGCTGACGCCGAGTTCCGCGGCGATCTCCTGCCACGACCAGCCCTGGTTCCGGGCACTGCGCACCTGCACCGCCTCCAGCTGCTCCAGCAGCTTCCGCAGCGCGGCGACGGCCCGCAGCCCGACCCGGGGGTCGCGATCACCAGCCCTCTCGGCAAGATCCGTAGCCTCACCCATACCGTCAACATAGGTTGACCAATGGCCTCCTGTCAACCAAAGTTGACGCACCACTCAAACCAAAGGGCGGCCCGGCACCCACACCGAACCGCCCTGAAACAGAAACGCACCCACCCCAGAAGGATCAGGAGTTGGTGAGCACAACCTTCCCGAACAACTCACCGGAGGCCATCTTCTCGAACCCTTCCCGGGCCCGGTCCATCGGCAGCTCCTCGTCGATCACGGGACGCACACCCGTGACCGCGCAGAAGGCCAGCAGATCCTCCAGCTCGTCCTTGGTGCCCATGGTCGAGCCGACGACCTTCAGCTCCAGGAAGAAGATCCGCGTCAGCTCGGCGTGCGAGGGCCGGTCGCCGCTCGTCGCCCCGGAGATGACGATCGTGCCGCCCGGCCGCAGCGACTTCACCGAGTGCGACCAGGTCGCAGCGCCGACCGTCTCGATCACGGCGTCCACCCGCTGCGGCAGCCGCGCGCCCGGCTCCACCGCCTCCACGGCCCCGAGCTCCAGCGCCCGCTTCCGCTTCTCCTCGTCCCGGCTGGTCGCGAAGACCCGCAGCCCCGCGGCCTTGCCGAGCACGATCGCGGCCGTGGCGACCCCGCCGCCGGCGCCCTGCACCAGCACGGAGTCACCGGGCCGTACGCCCGCGTTGGTGAACAGCATCCGGTACGCGGTCAGCCAGGCCGTCGGCAGACAGGCCGCCTCCGCGAAGGACAGCTCCTTCGGCTTCGGCAGCACGTTCCACACCGGCACGGTGACCTGCTCGGCGAAGGTGCCCTGGTATTTCTCGGTGAGGATCGACCGGGGCTCCTTGGGGCCGACCCCGTGCCCGGTCTGCCCGATCACGGAGTGCAGCACGACCTCGTTGCCGTCGGCGTCCACACCGGCGGCGTCGCACCCGAGGATCATCGGCAGCTTGTCCTCCGCGAGGCCCACGCCCCGCAGGGACCAGAGGTCGTGGTGGTTCAGCGAAGCGGCCCTGACGTCGATGGTCGCCCACCCGGGCCGTGCCTCCGGGGCCGGGCGCTCCCCCAAGACGAGTCCGTTCAGCGGCTCGTCGCGATCGATTCTGGCGGCATAGACAGCGAACATGCCGCCGACGATAGGTTCCCGACGCCCAGGTTGGAACGCCGAACCCCTGTGACACACACCCTCTTGCCAGGGAGGCCCGCGGGGCAGGAACGGTTTCGCAACCCGGCGTTGCCAAGGAGCAGCCTCGTCACGGCTGAGCCGGGGCGTTTCACAGCTCGGCGTAGGCGAGGTACCGCCCGGCGGTTGCTGAGGGCGGGGCGGTGCGCAACTCGGCGCTACGAGGTGCCGCCCCTAGCGGCACGCATGCCCGCAGCGGCGGGGGCGGCGCGCAGCCCGCGGCGACGAGCAGACGCGTACGGCGGGGAGGGGACGGGGCGGGGGGTGTCCGCCCGCAGCGGCCGCCGTCAAACACCAGAACCCCCGTAGGAAACCAGCCCGGCGGACCGAGGACGGACACCCCCCGCCCCGGCCCCGCACCACCCACAA
>NZ_JBVJGZ010000062.1:0-11271 GCF_055587025.1 Streptomyces sp. NPDC048600
CAACAGCCTCACCAACACCGAAGGCGCCGCCGCCGTGACCTTCCACGCCACCACCGCCCACGGCGACATCACCGCCCGCAGCCTCTGAACCCGAAGGAGACCCTCATGCAGTCGCCGCTCGTCCAGCAGCCCGAGACGGCGACTCCGTCCGGCCCCGGCTCCGCCGCCTCCTTCCTGCGCTTCGTGCTCTTAGGAGGAGGCGTCGGAGTCCTCTCCAGCCTCGCGGTCCCCCTGCTCGCCCAGCTCCTGCCCTGGGCCCTGGCGAACGCGCTCGTGACCGTCGCCTCGACCCTCCTGTGCACCGACCTCCACGCCCGCTACACCTTCGCCAAGGGCCGCGGCGCCGACCGGCGGGAGCACTGGCAGTCCGCCGGCTCGGCCGCCGCCGCCTACCTGACGACCACCGCCGCGATCCTCGCGCTCCACCTGGCCCAGCCCGCCCCGGCCCCCCTGACCGAACAACTCGTCTACCTCACGGCCGCGGCCCTCACCGGCACAGCCCGCTTCCTCGTCCTGCGCCTCCACGTCTTCGCCCGGAACTCCCTGGGCGGAGCGGCACTTCGCGGTGACGGTCGCGCGACCTGCCCCGAGTCCGGACGCAGGGCCTCAGCGCACCGGGAACCCGAAGGAGTAGCCCTGCTCCTTCAGCCACGGGAGGATCTCGCGCAGGGCGTCGACGGTCTGGGAACGGTCGCCGCCGGCGTCGTGGAAGAGGAGCGTCGGCCCGTTGGGCAGTTCACGCTTGACCGTGGCGACGATGGCGTCCGCGCCCGGCTGTTCGAAGTCCTTGGTGTCGACGTTCCAGCCCAGCGGGCGCATGCCCCGGGAAGCGGCGAGGGTGCGGCTGTAGGGGGTGAACGCTCCGCCGGGCGCCCGGTAGTACATCGGCCGTACACCCCCGGAGGCCTTGGTGATCATGCGCTCGGCCTCGAGGATCTGCTGCGACTGGTAGGCCTGGGACTGCTTGTCCATGGTGGTGTCGTGCGACACCGAGTGGTCGCACAGCCGGTGCCCGGCCGCGACGACCTTCTTCACGAGGTCGGGGTGGGCCTGGGCCTGCGTCCCCACCATGCAGAACGTGGCCTTCACCCCGTACTCCTCGAGCACGTCGAGCACTTGGGGGGTGTACACGGGGTCGGGGCCGTCGTCGATGGTGATGTTGACGCCGCGCTCGCCCTTGTCCGAGGAGTGCGCGATGGTCACGTCGACCGGCTTCACCTTGACCGGGGCGGCCACGGGCGACTTCGGCGAGCCGCCGGTGTCACCGGCCTGCGCCGTCCACACGGAGGCGCCGACGGCGAGCAGGGTCACCCCGAGCGCCGACCCGACCACCTTGCCGTACCAGCCTCGCCCGCTGACGTGCCGCCCCATGTCCGCCCCGCCTTCGCCCTGTTCCGCGCCGAATCCCGGTCGCGTCGCGACCACCGGGTGAGACGGGATACGGGGGCTGCGGGATGCGTCCGTTACCAATCGCGGACGATCCCGGGGGAGTTCGCGGACAACTCACCGAGGTGTGCGGCTCCGTGGGAGGAACCGCACCTCTCGCCGCGGCCCGACGAACGTCCTGGGCGGGAACATCCTGGGCGGGAACGTCCTAGGCGGGATCCTGCGCGTCCTCGAGCAGCAGGGCCTCGTCGTCCCCGAAGTCGGGGGCCTGGAAGGGGTTGGTCACCGGACGCGGCGACGCCGCGGTCGCGCCGCGGGGCTGCCCCTCCAGGGCGGAGAACAGCGATGTCGAATCGATGGGAGGACTCTCTTTCTCTACAGGCCCCTGAACGGGCCTGGTGTGCCGTGACCGGGCACAACGGTGCTACAGCTTGGTCATCTTGGCGTAGGGGCTCAAGATCCGCATCTGCGCCGAGCCGAAATCCACGTGAGCCGCGATTCCGTCCTCGATGCCGACCACTCGGCCGAGGCCGTACATGTCATGGGTGACCTGATCCCCCACGGCGAAGTGCTTGGGAGCCGGTACGACCGGGGCCTTGAAGGGGCTGGTGGGCAGATGACGCTTCGGCGCGGCAGGCTTTGTCATGGCTCAGTATGAGCCCATCGGCGCCGCGTTTGCTGTGGCCATCGGCACAGATCACCACGGAAACACCCGCCGCACGCCGCTGACCTGGGGTTCGGCGATCCGTCGCGGCGAAAAGACAACCTGGCGACCGTCGAGGACGCGCCAGGCACCGGGGCACGAGAGCGGCCCGGCCCCACTTACCGGTGACCTCTTCCTGGCAGGGCACCGGCATGGACGGTCCGGCCAGGACTGCCGGGATCCGGCAGTGCGGCGGGGGTGCCGGCGTCGGCAGGATGGAGGCCGAGGGGAGCACGCGACGGGGGGCGCGATGCCGGGCACCTGCCGGTGCCCGGCATCCGGACACCGGGCCGTGCCGAGGCCGTCGTACGACGGGGTCGACAGGAGGCTGGGCATGGGGACGTTCTTCGAGGCCGCCACGGGCTTCCCGGGCTTCCTGTTCACCGTCCCCCTGCTGACCGCCGCGGGCTTCTGGCTGCTGGTCGCAGTGGGCGCCGCCCGCGCACGCACCTTCGACGCGGACGCCGACCTCGACGCGCTGGGGCTGGGCGGGGTACCCGTCGCGGTCGCCTTCTCGCTGTGGACGGGCTTCGCCTGGGCCGCCGGCCTCGGTGCCGTCGTCCTGCTGGAGCCGACGGTCTCCTCGGGGCCGTCCCGCGCGCTGACCGGACTCGCCGTCCTCGCCGCCGCTCCCTGCGTCGCCTGGTGCGCGACGCGGGCTCTGGTGGGGGTGCTGCGCCGCCTGCGCCGCGACGAACCCGGGCCGTCCTCGCCGCACTTCGCGGGGCCGCCCCGCAAGCCACAGCCGGACCGGTCACAGACGCACCGGCCACAGACGCACCGGTCATCGCCCGGACAGCAAAAAACCCCAGGCGGTCGGCCTGGGGCTTCGAGAAGAGCGGGTGACGAGAATCGAACTCGCGCTCTCAGCTTGGGAAGCTGATGTTCTACCATTAAACTACACCCGCGTAAGACGCCGAGATGATCGGTGTCGTGAACGCTCGCCCACTCTACCCCATGCCAGGTCCCCGGTGTCTCAGCCGCGGGACCTGAGTCTGTTTCAGGGGAGCGATGTGGCTGCGGGGAGCCGGAGTTGGGGCGTACGGTGGGGGCTTCGCGGCGGGGCCCGGCGGGTCGGAGTGCCGCCTGGAGGGGCGTCCCTTTCATCCCGTAATGTGGCCCTCCGTCGTCACCGGATTCCAGCCGGAGTGACGCGGCTCTTGGGGAAGGGACTCTAGGACTTGATGGAAAACACCCTCGTCCGCTGTGCCGACGGGCACGTCTTCAGCACCGCTTCGTTCCCGATGCAGCAGGCCGAGCGGCTCGGCCCCGGCCGGCTGGTGCGGTGTCCGCGCTGCGCCCGCCTGCGCAGCGTCGTACCGGTCACGCTCCAGAAGCGGTGACCACCGGGCGTGGTGACCGCCCGGTTCCCGAGGCCGCTCCGGTGGCCCGTTCCGGGCGGTGACCGGCGCTTACCTGCGGTGACCGGCGGACGCCGGCCGTCCGCATCCCCCGCGCGCGGAGTCGTCACGATTGTGGCGGGTCCGCGCGCCTTGCGTATCCTCGGGGCGTGCTTCTCTCAGACAAGGACATCCGGGCCGAGATCGACGCCGGGCGGGTACGGATCGATCCCTACGACGAATCCATGGTGCAGCCGTCGAGCATCGACGTACGGCTGGACCGTTATTTCCGGGTGTTCGAGAACCACCGGTACCCCCACATCGACCCCGCCATCGAGCAGGCCGACCTCACGCGGATGGTGGAGCCCGAGGGCGACGAACCGTTCATCCTGCACCCGGGCGAGTTCGTCCTCGCGTCGACGTACGAGGTCATCACCCTGCCCGACGACCTCGCCTCCCGGCTGGAGGGCAAGTCCTCCCTCGGGCGGCTCGGGCTCGTCACCCACTCCACCGCCGGGTTCATCGACCCCGGCTTCAGCGGTCATGTGACCCTGGAGCTGTCGAACCTGGCCACGCTCCCCATCAAGCTGTGGCCCGGGATGAAGATCGGCCAGCTGTGCATGTTCCGGCTCAGCTCCCCGGCCGAGTTCCCGTACGGCAGCGAGCGGTACGGGTCCCGTTACCAGGGGCAGCGCGGGCCGACCGCCTCCCGCTCCTTCCTCAACTTCCACAGGACCCAGGTATGAGCGACGTCCGCGAGAACCTGACCTACGAACGCTTCGGCACGGCCGTCCGCGAGCTCGCGCAGACCATCGCCGACGACGGCTACGAGCCCGACATCGTGCTCTCCATCGCCCGCGGCGGCGTCTTCGTCGCCGGTGGCCTCGCCTACGCGCTGGACTGCAAGAACATCCACCTCGTGAACGTGGAGTTCTACACCGGCGTCGGCACCACCCTCGAGATGCCCGTCATGCTCGCCCCCGTGCCCAACGCGATCGACTTCTCCGACAAGAAGGTCCTGATCACCGACGACGTCGCCGACACCGGCAAGACGCTCAAGCTGGTGCACGACTTCTGCCTCGACCACGTCGCCGAGGTCCGCTCCGCCGTCATCTACGAGAAGTCGCACTCCCTGGTGAAGTGCGAGTACGTGTGGAAGCGCACCGATGAGTGGATCAACTTCCCGTGGTCCGTGCTGCCGCCCGTCGTGCAGCGCGCCGGTCAGGTGCTCGACGCCTGAGCGGCCGCGACGGCTTCCGGCCCGTTCGGGGACGTGAGAGGGCCGTGAGAGGGACGTGAGGCACGAGAAGGCCCCCCGGCGCTCCGCCGGGGGGCCTTCTCATGCCGTCGGTGACGGTCTCAGAACGTGCCCAGCTTCACGATCGACAGCAGGGCGACCAGCTGGATCGCGGAGGCGCCCAGCGCCTTCGGCCAGGGCAGGTCGTGCGAGCGGCTCACCATCATCGTCAGCAGGGCGCCCGCGGCGATCCAGGTGGCCCAGCCGACCACCTGGACGAACGTCGCGTCGCCGCCCGCGAACATGGCGAGCACCAGCCGCGGTGTGTCCGTGATGGACATGATCAACATGGAGAGGCCGACCGTCGGCTGCCACGCCCCGTCGCCGCCGAGCTGACGGGCCAGGGTGTGGGTCACCACGCCCAGGACGAAGGCCGCGATCACCATGGCCACGCCCGTCGTCAGGACGATCGGCACCGCGTTGGAGATCGTGGCGTTGATCGCGTCCGAGCGGGTGTCGTCGAAGCCGAAGACGGCGAGCAGACCGTAGAGGAAGGTGACGACCACGGCCGGGCCCCAGACCGCGTAGTCGCGCATCTGGAGGAAGGTCTGGCCGGGTGCGAACACGATGCCGCGCAGCAGGGCCTTCCAGTGCAGCCGGGGTCCGATCGGACCGGCCGGGGGCGTGCCGCCGGCGTGGTACGTCTCGCCCTGGTTGTAGTGCTCGTCGATCGAGAAGGCCTGGGTGTGACCCGGGTTGTTCGCCGCGTACGGGTCGTGGGCGCCCGGACCGTACGGGTCCTGGCCGCCGAAGTACTCCGGCTCGCCGTGGTTCCCCCAGTCACCGCCGCCGCCCTGTCCGCCCGGCGGCTGCTGCCGCCTGGCCTGCGGGTACGGCTGTGGCGCCGCGGGGTAGCCGTACGACGGGCCGCCGCCTTGCGGGGCGCCGCCGTACGACGGGCCCCGGGGCACCTGCCGTCCGTGCGGGGGGTGTTGCGGTCGCGCTTGCGGGGCGCGGTCGTCCCGGCCGCCGCGTCCGATCCTGAATCCAGCCACGCCTTCGAACGTACCTGGTCCCGCAGAACGACGCGGCGGACCCGGCCTTTCGGGCCGGGCTTTGCGGCCGAGCTGTGACATCCCCTACGGCCTTCCCGTACGGGTCGGGGCCGGCCCGGGGCCCCGTGCCCCGTGTATCCCTCACACATCCCCTACGGGGCCGCCCGGCGAGCTCCCGGGCGGTTCCCTCCCGGCTCCCGCGGGGTCCCGTCCTACGACCGCTCAGTCGGCGAAGTTCGCGCCGAACAGCGGCTGGCCGGCCGTGGAGACGCCGGCGGCGGTGGGCGTGACCACGCGCGAGCCGGTCGCGGTGATCCTCGTCCCGCCGGAGGGCAGGAAGGTGACCGTGCCGTCGCCCGCGTTCTCGGCGGAGCCGACGATCAGGTCGGCTCGGCCGTCGCCGGTGACGTCGTCCAGCTTCACGTCGTAGCCGAACATGTCCTTGTCCTCGCTGGTGTCCGGCACGCCCGCGGTGTCCTGGGAGAAGGCCTGGCCGCCGGAGGTGACGTTCAGGCCCGTCCGGGAGCCGTACAGGACGGTGACGACGCCGGTGTCCGCGTCGTCGCCGATGCTCTCGCCCGCCGCGCCGACGGCCAGGTCGGCGAACCCGTCCCCGTTGATGTCGCCGAGGTCGAGCTCGAAGCCGAACCAGTCGTTGTTCTCGGCGGTGCCGGGGACGTTGCCGGTGTCCTGGGTGATGCCGACGACGGAGCCCGGGCCGGTGGCCGAGCCGTAGGTGATCCAGACCTTGCCGCCCTTGCCCGCGTACGGGGTCGCGGTGCCGTCCGGCTGGGTGGTGTCGGCGTCCCAGCCGCTGACGATGTCGCCGAAGCCGTCGTTGTTGATGTCGTCGACGCCGGTGATCACGCCGGGCTTGAGGGACTTGGCGGCGGAGACGTTCAGGCCGCTCGCGGTGCCGGGGACGTAGAAGTTGCGGTTCCAGCCGGCCCGGGACGTGGTCTCGTAGCCGTCGACGATCAGGTCGGTGCGCCGGTCGCCGTTGACGTCGCCCGCGGTGAGGTTGATCGGGCCGCGGGCGGTGCCGCCGGACTTCACCGGGGCCTTGAAGGCGGTGCGGGCGCGGCCCGCGGCGCCCGAGGCGGTGATGCCGCCCTTGTACACGTAGACCGTGTTGGTGGTGTTGCCGACGGCCAGGTCCGCCTTGCCGTCGCCGTCGAAGTCGCCCGCGGCCAGGTTCTTGCCCCAGTTGTCGTGCGCACCGGGAGCCGGGTCCGGGATCAGCACGCCCCGGCCGGTGATGCCGGAGCGCGAGCCCCACAGCACGGTCAGGGTGCCGCTGTCGGCGTCGCCGCGGACGTCGTCCCAGGGGGCGGAGACGGCGATGTCGTCGTAGCCGTCGCCGTTGAAGTCGGCGTAGGCGTGCTCGGAGCCGAAGCCGTCGCCGGTCTCCGCGGCGTCGGGGGTGCCGGTGGAGTTCTGGCTGATCAGCGACCGCTTGGCGGAGGATATGCCGCTGCCGGAGCCGTACAGCACGGCCAGCTGTCCGGCGCGGGCCTTGCCGGACACGGTGGCGCCCCAGACGGAGAAGGCGACGTCGCCGATCTTGTCGCCGTTGAAGTCGGCCTGCGGGACGTGGGCGGAGTCGGCGGCCGTCGCCGTGGCCGACGTGAACGCGAGGAGACCGCCCGTCAGCGCGGCCGCCGTGGCCGTCGCGAGGGTCAGTCGCAGATGCTGCTGCATGCGGAGCTCTCCTGCTGCATGCGCGGAACCCGGTCGGGGCGTCCGCGGAACGGGGGTGGACCGGCCGGCGCGCGCACCGTCGTCGGCGCGCGCGGCACGGGTCGACGATCATGTGACCTGTGTGAAGTCCCGAGGGTTGTAAGGGATTTCGGCCAGGTTGCGGGGCTGCTGTGGCTGACGGGACGTGCCCGTGCCGGCATACGGAGGTCCAGGGCGCCGGAGCCCTCGGCCCGGGAGCCGGGGGATCGGCAGGGGCTCCGAAGGCGTCAGCCCGGCAGGAACTCGCGAGTGGAGAACGTCGCGGTCGGGGTGTCGGCGATCACGCCGTCCTTCGCTCCCGGGTACACCGCCACCGTGTCCTTCGTCTCCCCGAGGTACGTCCGTACCACCAGGTCCGCCAGGCCGTCCCCGTCGAAGTCCGCCGCGGCCAGCACCCGCGAGGTGCCGCGGGCGGTGGGCTCGACGCGCGTCAGGTCCTCGGTGGACGGTCCCGCCGCACGGCCGTGCAGGACGCGGATGCCCGAGCCGCTGGAGACGAGTTCGCCGAGGCCGTCCCCGTCGAAGTCGGCGGTGTCCAGCAGGGAGCCGCCGACGGCCAGCGTGGCGCGGGTGGGGGCCGGGAGGTCGTAGCGCAGGGCGGTCTCCGCGATGCCGCCGACGGCCGCGTCCAGGTTCGCGCCGCGGCCGAAGCGGCCGAGGGCCACGTCGAGGCCCTCGGGCAGGAGCGTGCCGGGGCCCGCCGGGCCGGTGGGGCCGCCGAGGACGAGCGCGGCGGCGGAGCGGCCCTCGGCGACCCGGACGACCAGGTCGTCGTCGCCGTCGCGGTCCACGTCGGCGACCGGGCCGGTCGGCAGGTTGCCGGGGACGTGGACGGGCGCGCCGGCCGCGCGCGGGGCGCCCTTGCGGTTGAACGGGCCGCGCAGGAAGCTCAGTTGCCAGTCCGAGGCGTGCACGACCAGATCGGCCTTGTCGTCGCCGTCGAAGTCGCCGCACACCGGTTGGTCGGGCCAGTCGTTGCCGGCCCGCGCGGCGGCGGGGATCACGAGCTTGACCGCCTTGCCGGTCAGGCCGCGCGGCGAGCCGAAGAGGATCTGGAGCGGGACGGGCGGCTGTCCCTGCCCGTCGAAGGGCGGGTCGGTGGAGACGACGAGGTCGGTGAACCCGTCCGCGTCCAGGTCGCAGCTCGCCTCCGCGTCGAACACGGCGGGCAGCTCACCGTCGGTGGGGACGGCGTTGCGGGCCGGGCTCAGCAACTGCCGGGCGCCGGGCGTGAGTCCCTGCGGGCCGCCGTAGACGATGCCGATCCCGGCGTCGTCGCTGTGCGCCTGCGCCTTGACCAGGTCGTTGAGGACGAGGTCGCGGCGGCCGTCGCCGTTGAAGTCGTCCGGGACCTTGCTGCCCTTGCCGCCGGGGACCGGGAGCGAGGCGGGCGCCTGGGCGGCCTTGACCGCCGGGGTCTTCTCCGGGGCCTTCGCGTCGTCGCCGGGCAGGGGCCCGCAGGCGGCGAGGAGAACAAGACAGCCGACGGCCGTCAGACCCGTTCCGAGGGTGCGCATGCTCACCGTCCGTCCCGCCAGCCCCGTCGACAACGACTCAGTAGTGAAGCACGCGTTCGAACGGGGCGACACCCCCGGGTTACCTCCCGGTCACCACTGGGTCCTTATGGGCCGATTGCGGCCCGGGGATGTCGCCGTGGAGAGCCGTCACAAGAGCCCTGGGCCCTGTCGTCGAACTCCCGCCCGCCCCGCGACGCCCTGCACGCTCCCCCACTTCGTGGGAGGTGCCCCCACTCGCCGCACCGGGCACAAGCCCGAGTACGTCCGGTACGAGGGCTTGCACCCGGCACTCCCCCAGAGGGGGACCCCCAGAGCACGCACCTGACGCCGCAGGGCCGCCCTCCGGGCGACGACGGGAGCTTGACGACAGGACCTAGTCGTCGATCACCGCCCCGTACCGCGCGTTCAGACCGGAGACGCCGAACGTGCCCAGGCCGTACGTCCACGAGCCCGACGTGGTCAGCCCCGCGGACCCGGCGGAGAACACCCACACGGCCCCGTCGGCGGTGTTCTCGCCGGGCGCGGCGGCCAGCAGGCCGAAGCGGCCGTCGTCGTTCGGGTCGGTGAAGGCCACCTGGCCGCCGAACCGGTCGCCCTTCTCCACCGCGCCCGGCACCCGCGCGGTGTTCTGGGTGACCGACCAGGCTCGGGACGCCGTCATGCCCCGCGCCGAGCCGCGCAGGACGACGACCTGGCCCGCGTCGGCGACCGTGCCGACGTTCTCCTCGGGGACGCCGATCGCGACGTCCGCGTAGCCGTCGCGGTCGGTGTCGCCGACGGAGAGGTCGGCGCCGAAGCCGTCGCCGCGCTCGCTCGTGCCCGGGACGCCCGCCGAGTCCTGGGTCCACCACACCGGCGGGGTGCCCGGCCCCTCCCGGCCGACGGGTCCGTCCGGGCCGCCCCGGTAGTAGCCGACCATGCCGCCGGTCATCGACTCGCCGCCGTCGTCCGGGCTGTGCGGTTCGCCGGTGACCAGGTCGTCGTAGCCGTCGCCGTCGACATCGCCCGAGGCGACGACCGGGCCGCCGCGCAGAGCGAGGACGGGCAGCGGGTCGGCGTCGGCGGCCGTGCCGGGCAGGACGTACGACCATCCGTACCCGGGCTCGGCGCCCGTGCTGGTGCCGGAGACCACCAGGTCGGCGAAGCCGTTGCGGTCGTAGTCGCCGGTGGTGAGCGACCTGGGGCTGATCCCGGGGGCGGTGGCCCGCGAGGTGCTCGAGGGCGCGGTGAGGCGGTGTCGCGAGGTCAGCTCGGCCTGCCGGTGCGCACCGCCCCCGGCGGCCCGGGAGGCGGTCTCGAAGCGGTAGACGGACGGCCCGACCCGGTCCAGTACGGCGAGCAGGTCGCCCGGCGTGGTGTCGGTGAAGCGCGCGGCCGCGAGGGCGCTGCCGAACCGCGCCCCGGACCTGGGGATGTCGTCCTGGAGCCAGAGGGTTGCCGCGCCGGTGAGCCCGCGGGGCGTGCCGAAGAACACCACGACACCGCCCGCGTCGGCGGCGCCGGTGAGGTCCTCGCCCGGCAGGCCGACGACGGCGTCGTCGTAGCCGTCGCCGTCCAGGTCGCCGGTCGCCACGGCCCGCCCGAACCCGTCGCCGGTCTCGGCTCCGCCGGGCACCCCGGCGGAGTTCTGGCTGAACACCCGCGCGTTGCGGGTGCCCATGCCGCGGGACCCGCCGTACTGCACGGTCACCGCACCGGCGCGCTGCCGCCCGGCGACCGTGGCGTCCGGGGCGCCGACCAGCACGTCGTCGTAGCCGTCGCCGTTGAAGTCGGTGTTGCGGTCGTCGGCGCGGGTGCCGCCGGGGGTGCCGGCGTACGCGGCCGGGGCAGTGGCCACGGCCGCCCCGGCGGCGAGCAGGAACGCGGCGGCCGCGACCGCGGCCGAGCGCGAACGAAGGGTGCGCATGAGCGGCTCCTCGTCTGAGAAACGACCCCGGCGGCAGGACGCGGCCGGGTGCTCGGGAAGCGCGGGGGGTGTACGGGGGTGTCCGGAAAGGTCCCGTTCCTTGACCGGCATCGTGTTTGACACGAGGTGGGGGGAAAGGGTTGTACGCCCCTCAGAGCCGCACTTCGGCCACTTCGGCGACGGTGTACGGCGGCACGGCACGGGTCCCGTGAAACGCCGACGCCCCCTGCCGCTGGGGCAGGGGGCGTCGGAAGGCGCCTTTGACGAGGGTCACTTCACGGGTTCGGGTTCCGGGGTGTGTTCCTCTTCGGGGGTGCCGGTGGGGTCGGTGGGGGTCTTGACGGATTCGAGGAGGAGCTGGGCGACGTCGACGACCTGGATCGTCTC
>NZ_JBVJGZ010000063.1:0-10111 GCF_055587025.1 Streptomyces sp. NPDC048600
GCGCCGGATGCGCCGGGACTCCGTCCCGGCTGCCGGACCACTCCGTGATCCGGCGTTCCGGCTGACGCCGGATCAGCCTGTACCGGCCTGCTCCGCAGTCCAGTACAGGAACTGACGCACGCTCCGCGTGCGTCAGAGGGCTGGCTGGTAGGGGGTTGCTCGTGCAGGCGGCACCGACGGGGGCGGACTGGACTGCCAGGGCTGAGCACACACCGTCACCGGCGTGCGGCTGGCCCCCACCCGTCTAAGGTTCCGTTCCCACTCCAAACCCGCGTTGCGTCAAAACTCTGGACCGGATGAAATCCGGGCCTACACTCCACCACCATGCCCACACCACCCCGCAGAACCACAATCCCAGAACCCCTCGAACGAGCCCCCGAAAAACGCCAACTGACACCCCAACAAAACCCCCTGGAATAGCACCCCATAACCCCGGAACTCGCGCATCAAAAACCAGGCCGAATGAAACCTGGAAACGCCCCGCACCACCACCACAAATGACAGAGCGTCCGCCGAACCCTTACCCGCACTCCGGCCGGGCCGGCTGTTCCGGGGCCGGGTCGGCTCCCTGACCGGGCCAGCGCTCCGGCCGGGCGCTGCCAGGAGAACTGCCAGCCCACGCCCAGCTCCTCGGACCGCCTGCGGCTCCGTCGTCCTGGCCGTCAACGCGTACGCGGCCCTGTGCGTACGCGTGTGTCACGGGGACGGCGGACTGCTCGGAATGGAGGGGGAGGGAGAAACCGTCGTCGTTGTCGGAACCGGGGAAGGGGGCTCCTGGTTCTGTCCCTGGGCGGCGCCGCCCAGGAGCAGGACCAGGACGGTCACCACGGCGGTGCCGGCGACCACCGCGCCGACCAGATCGCCCTTCCCCTTCCGCAGCACACCCGCTGCCGGTGCGGGCTGCTCAGGACGCGTGTGCTGGTAGATGACGCGTGCCACGAGGCAGCCCAGCACAAGGATCACGGCCCCGAGGTTGTCGATGTGCACGGTCATGAGCGGCCCCCCTCCAGAACAGGGAACCAGCCTGAACCGATCGCGCAGCTCACCGCGTTCACCCCCCGCCGGTCGTACGCCACCGCGCCGCACGCACCCCGCCACGCACCCCCCACGCCCGGCCGGCCAGCCGGACCGCATGCATCACCTGCCGACGCCGACGCCCCCGCCCTTCCCCTAACTCCCACAACTCACCACGCCACTCCTCCGCATACCGCCCCCGCTCCCCCACCGGCACCACCCGGCACGCCACCCGCACCAGCCACCCCGCACACCACCAGCACCCAGCCCACCAGCCAGATGAGCCCCAAGCGCACGAGCACAACCAAGGGCATCATCGAGGGTGCGGGCGAGGGCACGTTCGAGGGGGAGGTCGCCGACGCAGTCGAGGGCGAGAGCAAGGTTGCTGACAAAGTCGCGGTCGAAGGCACGGGCCAGGTCGCGGGCGAGGTCGCGGTCGAGGTCGAGGTCGAGGTCGAGGATGCGGGCGAGGTCGCGATCGAGGTCCAGGTTGCGGTAGAGGGCGCGGTTGAGGGCGAAGTCGAGGGCGTGGTTGGGGGCGCGGTCGAGGGCGAGGGTGCGGTTGAGGGCGCGGTCGAGGGCGAGGGCGCGGGCGCGGGCGCGGTCGAGGGCGCGGGTGAGGTCGCGGACGAGCTTACGAGTACGGCGGTTACGGTTCACGGGCGTGGACCTCCCGCGATCCCCGGCTTCAGCGCACGCAGCGCGGAACGGCCAGCCGTGGCACGCGCCAACGCGTCACGGGCACGCTCCGCCCCGTCCGGACTCAGCCGGTAATACCGCCGCCGCGGCCGGCCCTGCTCACTCGGATCCACCTCTTCCCACCGCGACTCCAGCCACCCCGCAGCCTCCAGCCGCGCCAGGATCGGATGAATCGTCCCGCTCGGGAGCTCCGCCAAAGCACACAGCTCCAACCCGTACCGCTCCACCGCCGGCTTCTCCAGCAACGCCCGCAGCACCAACTGCGTCGGCAACGTCATCCGCGGAGACCGCGGCACACCCGACGGATCCCCACCACTCTTCTTCCCAACCATACTCTAACTCTACCAAGCCCCTAACTAGAGATAAACCCAGCAGCGTAAACCCGGACACCCCACCAACCCCACCCCCACACAGCCGCGACCCCCGCGCTGCGCAACCGAACCGCGCGCGGCCCCGCCAACGCGCGAGACGGACACCCGCCGCCCCGATCCCCCGGCGGCACGCACCCGCCCGCCCCGCCCGCCCCTTCCCCTCCCCTTTTCTCGGGTCTGGCGAGCGCAGGGGGTGTGCAGAGGGGGATGTCAGGCCAGCAGACCAGCCATATCCGGGGATCCACCTGCGAGGACTCGGGAGCACGCTAGAGGGGTGCGCAACCTCTACCGCAACTTCTTGGCGCAACTTCTTGGCGCAACCTCCAGCGCAACATCCGGGCACGGCCCGCCCGAGGCGCGCGAGGCCCCGCCGAGCGCGCGGCACAGAAAGAGGCCGGCCCCGATCCCCCACAGCGCTCCCCACGTCCCGCCCGCCCTCCCCATCCCACCCTTCTTCCAGGCGAGGCGGTCGTGGGGTGCTCTGAGGGGGATGCCCGACCCCGACCACACCCGAACCCCTGTGGTCACCTGCGGCGACGCGGAAACGGCCCGGATACTCGATCAGGAGATGGATCAGGAGCCGTTTCAGGAGTTGGTTCAGGAGTTGGTTCAGGAGATGTTGCCGCCGGGCCGGGGCCCGTGGTCCTGTCCACGGGTCCCGGCAGCAGCCGGATCGGTCTCCCCCGTCGTTGCGGCGACGTCAGTCGTGACGGGCGAGCTTGACCGCGGAGACGAGAAGGATCACAGCCAGCGCGGGAATGAGCACCAGGTCCGGGAACACGCCCAGGAGCAGCCCCCCGAGCACCGCGCCGGCAACGGAGCCCGCGGCCATGAGCGCGGTGAAGCGGAGGTTCGCGCCGAGGACGGCGAAGCTGCCGTCGCGGCTGTAGCGGGCGAAGGCGACCAGCATGGTCGGCAGCGAGACCAGCAGGGACAGGCTCCCGGCGGTCTTGATGTCCTCCCCGAACAGCAGCACGATCGTCGGGATCAGCAGCTCCCCGCCCGCCACGCCCATGATCGCGGCAACCACACCAATGCCGAACCCGGCCACGACGCCGCAGGGGACTTGGGCCCACAGCGGCAGCGCGAGCGTGTCCAGGGTGGTGGTGTGGGTGACGATCAGGGCGGCCGCCATGAGCACCATCAACGCCGCCAGCACCCTGTACAGGGTCGCGCTGCGCATCCGCACCACCCAGCTCGCCCCGGCCCACGCACCGAGCAGACTCCCGGCCAGCAGATTCACCGCGACCGGCCAGCGCGCGGCCACCTCTGCAGCCGGGACCCCGGCCAGCCGGGCCGGAAGGGCGACCAGAACCACGACCAGACTCATCGCCTTGTTCAGGATGACCGCCGACAGCGCGGCGAACCCGAACAGGCCGATCAGCAAAGGCAGCCGGAACTCAGCGCCGCCCAGACCGATCATCCCGCCCAGAACACCGATCACCGCCCCGACACCGGCCACCACGGGCATCGAATGCGCCGGCCGCAGAGCAACAACGCTCTGGTCAGAGACCATGCCCGGCATCCTCCCTGACCCGCGCACCAGCCCGCCACGGCAGAAAGACACCGGATATCCGCTCCAGATTCGTCCCAACCTCCAGCTGAACCGTTCCAGGTTCGACCCTCGGACAGCTAATGCCACTCATCGCGCCCGAGCCGGCGCCACACCGGACACCTCGACGACAGGACAGAAAACAAACTCGGACAGTGGCTCTCCAACACCCGCAGCAGAGCCGCACGACTCACCGAACAACGACGCAACGACCTCAACGCGCTGGGCATGCGCTGGTAGACACGGGTTCCTCCAAAGCCAGCCAAGGGTCCCGCCTGGCCCCCACGGTGGACGCGGCGGTGGCAAAAGGGGGGCCGTCGGCGTCGGGTCACGCCGGCTCGTGATGCATAGGTGTGGCGGTGCCGTCACAGCTTCAGCAGGGCCACGAGCACGACGAACACTGAGGCCCCGAGCGTCAGAGCGGGAATGGCGGCGGGGTAGGTCACGCCGATCAGTACGGCGACCACGGCACCGATCAGAGCAAGGATCACGTGGGCGGTGGGGTCGGTCGGCATGGCTTCTCCTCAAGGTTCGGATTCGTCGCCGCGACAATCGCGGCCGCGAGGGTTAGCCCCGCAACCTGTGAGGTGGACGGTCTCGCCACGTACCGGGTGCCAGCCGTCCGAGTCGGACTGCCGCGGGTACGTCATGTCGGAGACGTACGGCGGCCGTCGAAGACGTACGCAGTTTCCCGGCCGGGACCGCCGCACGGCGCGAGCCGGGCGGAACACGCGGCAGCTCTCGCTCGCCGGAAGTCCACTCCAGCGACTGTCCGGTCGCCCCTCCCCGAACGATCCGATCTGGGGCTCGTAACGTCGACGGCTCATCCGATCAGCCAGGCAAGCCACCAATCCCGGCCAACAACCCTGCCACCTGGCCGTCCACAAAGTCCAGGAACATCAGGGGAACCCCCTCGAACCGGCTTGCCCTACAACTTGCCTCCACCGGGTCTGTCCGCGGAGCCGCCCTCGTCAAGGGGGCCACCCCCGCCAGGGCAAGGGAATTCACCCGCGGACAATGGGGTCGGCCCAGGGGCCCGCGACCGTCGGCAACCTCCCCACGGCACCCCTCAAGGCGACGGTGGCTCCGGCCGCGACAGACTCCGTGACACCGGACCGTCACAGTCGGACCCCGACCGACCCGAGCCGGACCACGGCAGCACAGTGCCAACGGCCGCTCGCACTTCCCAAGCAGCACCGCAACCGTAGGCCTGCCTGCCCTGGTCTTCATCCGCATGACAGCCAACCGACGGCCGCCGCGATCCGTCCCGCACGAGCGGGAGTTACGACTGTGGAAGGTCGGCCGTGCCCTCACGGTCACCTTCGCCGCCGCAGTCCTGGCAGCGGGCACCGTCTTCTACACCCTGGTCGTCCTGCTCGACGTACGGGAGATCGACAGCACCGCGAAACTCGACGCCAGCACACTCTTCGACCTGGTGAAGCTCTCCTTCGGAGTCGTCGCCGGGGCCGGCGCGCTCGTCGCCCTCGTCGTCGCCTACCGCCGCCAGCGCGTCGACGAGGCCGGCGCCCACCGCGACGCCACCCGCCTGCACACCGAACGCTTCACCACCGCCGTCTCCCAACTCGGCGACGACTCCCCCGCCGTCCGCCTCGGCGGCGTCCACGCCCTCACCGGCCTCGCCGACGACGCCCCCGACACCAGCCTCCGCCAGACCTGCATCGACGTCCTGTGCGCCTACCTCCGACTCCCCCACACCCCCGACCCCGGCACCGACCCCGCCCACCTGGAGGAGCACCAGCGCTACCTCGCCCTCCGCGAGGTCCGCCACACCATCCTGCGCCTCATCGGCGACCACTACCGACTCCCCAAAGGAACCCACCGCTCCTGGCAAGGCTGCAACCTCGACCTCACCGGCATCACCATCGACGGCAACATGAACTTCACCGGCGCCACGTTCACCGGCGGCACGGTGACCTTCAGCGACGCGACGTTCTCCGACGGCACGGCGACCTTCGATGATGCGACGTTCTCCGGCGGCACAGTGGACTTCCACGGCGCGACATTCTCAGGCGGCACGGCGACCTTCGGCGACGCAACGTTCTCCGGCGGCACAGTGGACTTCTACGGCGCGACATTCTCCAGCGGCGCTGTGGACTTCCTCCGCACGACGTTCTCCGGCGGCACAGTGGACTTCCACCTCACGACGTTCTCCGACGACACGGTGCACTTCCGCGGCGCGACGTTCTCCGGCGGCACAGTGCACTTCCACGGCGCGAGTGGTCCAGTTCCCGATGGGCTTCTCGCCGCCGTCGGCGTTCCTGCTCCTGAGAGGGTCAGCCTGCCCTCGCCCTGGCTAACCACTCCGTAGCCCCTTGAGCGGCCCCCGCAGCACGACCGCGCGAGGCTCCACCGGCACGCGAGACGGACGGACACCTCGCGCCCCGATCCCCCGACGGCACGCACCCGCCCGCCCCGCCCGCCCCGCCCTCCCCTTCCCCTTCCTTTCTCTGGTCTGGCGAGCGCAGGGGGTGTGCAGAGGGGGATGTCCAGCCAGCAGACCACCATTTTCCGGGGGGGGTTGACCTGCGAGAACGCGGGAGCGTACTGAGGGGCTGCGCAACCTCTACCGCAACCCCTAGCGCAACATCCGGGCACGGCCCGCCCGGGGCGCGCGAGGCCCCGCCGAGCGCGGACAGGGAAAGGCTGGCCCGGAACTGCACGGCTGGGCATGCGGGTGCCTCCGCACGCGGCGAGGCCGGTGCGGAGGCAAGGTGGTCAGCGAGTGCGCAGCCACCATTCCAGGACGGCGACGAGGGTGGCTCCGACGGAGCCGGCGAGGCCGAGAACGGCGCGGCGTGCGGCTTCCCGCCACAGCGTCCGCGGGCCAGGGCGGGGGGTGGTGGGGGTGGTGCTGGGGGTCGTGGAACTGGCGGTGGCGGGCTTGCGGCGGCGGTGGGCCATGGTGGTCTGCCCCTTGGTAGGCGGTGTGCAGGTGGTGCGCCGGGCCCGGCGTTGCTTCGAGATTGGCCTCGTGGGGGTGGTCTGGTCCCAAGTGCGGGGCGCGTGAGGCAGGTCGGGTATTAGCCTGCTGGTCCGCGCCGGTGCGGTGCGGCTGCCCGATCCACCCGTTCCAGGCAGCGGGTCGCGGTGGCGGAGCACGGGGCCCGGTGTCAGAGGGAAGAAGGCTGTGGGAGTTCACCGCGAGACGCTCTACCGGAGGCTGCGCGCCCTGCGTACCGAAGCGGAGGCGGCCTATCGCGAGCAGCACGGGCCCGGCGGGTTCCAGAAGCCGCTGGAGCGGGGAGTCCGCAAAACCGGTCTTCCGGGGACGGCGGTGTTCGAGGGCAAGGTGGCCAGCCGGTGGGCCCCGAAGGAGCTGGAGAGCTTCAGCGTTCCGCGGCAGGACAGTCTCGAGCAGGTCCTGGCCGTGGTCGCTGTCTGGGAGTCCTGGACCGGCGGCAGGACGCTGGAGACCGATGGCCGGGTCCGCCAGGTGTGGCTTGCTTCGGAGGCGCGTGGGGACTGGCAGCGGCTGCTGGAGAACGCCTGGCAGGAGAGCGCCGATGCCCGGCGTCGTACTCCGGTGGCCTCAGGGGCGCAGGCTGAGGCTGATGCGGCTGTCGCCCGGTACTGCGAGCGCTTGGTGCAGACGTGCGGGCGGCTGAACCTGGATGTGCTGGGTTCCGTTGAGCGGGCGGGTGAGCAGCCTGCGATCCGGCTGCGGCAGGTGTTCGAGGCGCCGCTGGCGTCGTGGGACCCGCCGAAGCCGGAGCTTCCGGCGCGGCTGTGGCAGGAGCTCGTGGAGCGCGGCGAGGTGGCGGAGCAGGAGTTGCCTCCGGGGCTTCGCACGGAGCAGGTCCAGCAGTGGCGCAGGACGCGGGTGGAGCGGCCGCCGGTGCCCGTGCTGGAGGCTGTCGCCTCGCCTCAGGGGCGGCGGCTGGTGCTGCTGGGGGATCCCGGGGCCGGGAAGTCGACGCTGTCGCGGTATCTGGCGCTGGCTCTCGCCGGCGGCCTGGACGAGGTGCCTGCCGAACTGCGTGCGCTGGCGGGGGCGGTGCCGGTGGTCGTGGAGCTGCGGCATCTCTCCGACGGCGCACGGTGGCGGGGGCGGACGGTGGAGGATTTCTGGGAGGAGTTCGACACCACCGAACGCATGTGCCTGCCCCGCAAAGTGTTCGAGGATCTGCTGGCGCAGCGGGACCGGCCGGTGCTGGTGATTTTCGACGGCCTGGACGAGATCTTCGACCCGGGCCGGCGGGCCGAGGTCGCCCGGCAGGTGACCGCGTTCGCCGATGTCCACGAGCACGTCAGAGTCATCCTCACCTCCCGCGTCATCGGTTTCGCCCCCGAGGTGCTCACGCACGCCGGCTTTGCCCAGGCCAAGCTCGAAGACCTGTCCCGGCAGCAGATCGAGTCGTTCATCCGGCGCTGGTACACCGCCGCCCACCCCGACGACCCGGGCGAGGCCTCCCGCCTGGGTGAACGCCTCATCAGCGCGGTGCGGGGGTTCGCGTCGGTTGCGGAACTGGCCGGGAACCCGCTGCTGCTGACGATCCTGGCCTCCATCGGTCTGGGCGCCGCCATCCCCCGCGACCGCCGCGAGGTCTACCGGCACGCCGTCGACGTCCTCACCGGCCGCTGGGACCGCGACGCCAAACACCTCGCACTCCCCCGCCAGGACCATCCCGACGTAGCCGCCGCCCTCGACGAACTCGACACCGGCCTGCTCCAGGAACTCCTCGAACGCCTCGCCCGGCGCCTGCAGGAAAGCGCCGGCAGCACCGGGGGCAGCCCCCTCATTGCCCGCGACGACCTCACAGCGATGATCGCCGACTACGTCGTCACCGACATGAACTACCCGACCCCCGTCGGCCGCATCGTCGCCGGCGCCATGGTCGCCCGGCTCCACGAACGCGCCTTCCTCCTGCACCCCTACGGCGCCGGCATGTACGGGTTCGTCCACCGCACCTTCCTCGAATACCTCGCCGCACGCGAACTCAGCCGACGCTACGCAGGCCGCGAATGGACACCCGAGCAGCTCACCGACATGCTCGCCGAACGCGCTGTCAACCCCGTCTGGCACGAAGTCATCCTGCTGTTCATCGGCCAGATCAGCAGCCAGGCAGAAGCCGAACACGCCACCTTCATCGCCCGCCTGCTCCACATGCACCGCCGCCGGGGCATGGCTGCTTACCGCACCGCAGGCGACGGTTTCCTGGAACTTGCCATCCGGGTGCTCGCCGAAGCCCACCGCATTCCCCGCGCACCCACCCGGCCCGGCCCTCATCCCGAACGCTCACTCGCGATCCAGAGCAACGCCGTCATCGACACCCTCACCGCCCACCTCTCGGACTCCCTCTGGGCGGAGCTGGGCGGCGCTGTGCCCGCGCTGATGTCGTTCCCTTGGTCATGGACCGGCCGCGAACGCTACCAACGCTGGCACCGCACAAGTCGGCACTCGCCGGGTCGAACATCGCACGTCCTCGCGGCCGCGCTGTGCCGCACCCCTCGTGAAGCCATCCAGCTGGCTCGAATTCCCTGGGGACACGGGGCAGCATCTGCAGCCCTGCGCGTGCTGGGGGAACGGTGGCACGACCGGGACGAGGCCTACACGACCGTCCTCGACACCGCCCGCGACACCACCGCCAGCCCCCGCACCACCGCCCTGCAGGTACTGGGCCAGCGATGGCACGACCGGGACGAGGCCTACACGACCGTCCTCGACACCGCCCGCGACACCACCGCCGATGACGTCACCCGCAGCACCGCCCTGCAGGTGCTGGGGGAACGGTGGCCCGACCGGGACGACACCTACACGACCGTCCTCGACACCGCCCGCGACACCACCGCCAACGACTACACCCGCAGCATCGCCCTCCGCCTGCTGGGGGAACGGTGGCCCGACAGGAAAAAGGCCTACACCGCCGTCCTCGACACCGCCCGCGACACCACCACCAGCTCCAGCTCCCGCAGCACCGCCCTGCGAGTGCTGGGCCAGCGATGGCCCGACCGGGAAGAGACCTACACGACCGTCCTCGACACCGCCCGCGACACCACCGCCAACGACCACACCCGCAGCATTGCCCTGCGCGTGCTGGGGCGGGGGTGGCCCGACCGGGAGGAGGCCTACACCACCGTCCTCGACACCGCCCGCGACACCACCGCCGATGACGTCACCCGCAGCATTGCCCTGCGCGTGCTGGGGCGGGGGTGGCCGGAGCGCGAAGCCGCATGGAACTGTGTGGCAGCGAGCATCGAGGACACCTCGAGTGATGTACGTGCCGCCTCAGTGCGACTACTGACGCTGGTGTGGCCAGATGAATCAAAGACGGAAGACCTGCTGCTCAGACTTGCAAAAGAACGTCCAACCGACACGGCAGTAAAGACCGCACTGACCTACATCGACTCAACAAAAGGGAACTAGGCGCTGTTTCTCGGATCTCTCTACCTGAGTGGGGTGTTGGGGGCAGGCTGGCTGTATGGGACGTGGTGATCTGACGAACGCGGAGTGGGA
>NZ_JBVJGZ010000064.1:0-5154 GCF_055587025.1 Streptomyces sp. NPDC048600
CGCGGGTGTGGGAGGCCGAGGGAGACATGCCGCGGCTGGTCGCGAGCATGGACAAGGACGGCCCCGTGTTCGGGCCCGTCGCCTACAAGCTGAGGGTGCACAGCGCGGTCACGAAGCACAGGGGGCTCCACCGTCGAGTCAACGATGGAGCCCGCGAAGGGCAACTGCCACTCAGCGCGTAAAGCCAGCGCAGCCGCAGTGTGCCAGGCGCTGAGACAGTCTGGGGGCTTGCGTGTATCCCCCGACCAGGCCCTGGCCTGCCAGCCTCTGGGATCAAGGCGGGTTGGCACACATCTGTATTGTGTGCCAACCGTCGGCACGGCGCGCCGAGAGGTTCAGCTCGCTTCTTCTGTAGAGGCCTCGCCCCGGCCGACGGTGACCGACCAGGTGACCGTCGAGGGTGCCTTCACCGACACGGTGCCAGCTTTGTGGGCGGCCTTGAGGGCGAACTGGTTGTACGTGACCGATGGTTCTCCTGCGGGGCATTCCAGGGGGAAGGACACACGGATCACGGGCACCTGAACGGTGATCTTGCCGCCGCCCTGGCAGCTGACCGCGACGATCAGTGCCTTGCCCTGCTGGCCAGCCGAGTACTCGAAGGTCGCGTTGCCGTGGGCTGCTGGGTGCTGCCCGGCACGGACCTCGCCGACGCCTTTGTCGAGCTGCGGCGGTGCCACCGTACCGGAGGCCGAGGTAGGAGGTGTGCTCGCCTGCACGGGTGTGCTCGTGGCCGGTGGAGTGCCTTTAGGGTCGGGTGAAGAGGTGTCCTTCGACGACGTGCAGGCGGTAGCCGCCGTCAGGAGCAGGACAAGGGCCGCTAGGCGCGTACGGGTCATCAGCTCTCCCACAGGTACCAGCCCACCCGACGCGGGGTGTAGATGGTGACGTTGTTCTTCACGCCCCGGGTGCAGTTGGTGTAGACGTACTGGCTGTACCCGTAGGACTTCAGGCGGTAGACACCGTAGCGGGCGTTCGTAGTGGTCTTCGCCGGGGTTGTGACGGAGATGCTGTTGCCCATCTTCGCCGCGAGCTTCACCGCGACATTGACACTGAACTTACCCTCGATCTCAGCGACGGCGATGCTGCCGCCGACCTTCAGCTCCCCGGTGTAGGAGATACCGACTTCACCGCTGACCTCGGAGGTGAAGGTGGACTTGGCGTCCCGGGTAGTGGCGTTGTAGTTGGACTGCGTGACGCCCACCATCTTGTGGTAGTCCTTGTCCTTCGTCGTCGGGTAGTAGCGGTACCCGGGCTCACAGGCCGACGCGTCAGGAAAATCACTGGGCTTCGAGGTCGGCGTGCCGTTTCCCTCGTCGAACGGCGGCAGCTCCGGCTCGACCGGCGCGTCAACGAGGCCGGTCTCCTCCGGCTGCGGCGGGGCAACCGTCTCCACCACCGGCACCTCCGTCGTCTCCAGAGCCGGGTCCTCGGCGAACGCGGTCCCCGAAGCCGCGATCACGGCCGTGAGCGTCATGCAGGAAAGTGCCAGCGCGGTACGCGGTCGGCGCGCGATGGTCATCGTCCACCCTCTCGTGGTGCATCGCCCCCGTGGCGATCGATGACCACGAAACTACGTACACCGCATACTCCGAAACAAGCGAATACCAGAACCTCTGAGGGGGATTTGAGGAAGTACCCGAGACCGAGAAAGAATCCGCCATTCCATAGTCCAGAGATGGCGGAATATCGACTCCAATCAATTTCCTGTTGAACTAAATACTGCTCAGGTCATGGCACGAGAGCACCGAGACCAAGACGACCACCGAGCAGATGCCCTTGCCGATCGCGCTCGGGATGCGGATCAAGCAAACTCCACAGAGGCCGCCCAGACTGGGCAACGAGGGCTTGGCCGAGCGCCTCAGCTGCAGCGAGCCGGATGAGCCAGACATCGGGATCCGTTGGCGTCGAGCCGCAGCTGCTGTGCGCAACCGCGCTCACGTCTGGTGCGCATCACCCAGCGGAAGGGGGGAAGGACGCCGCGCCGGACAGCCTGATCATCTGCCGACACCACTCCGGGTCACGGCTTACTACGGCAACGAGGACCCGCGCGACCCGCCGCAGCGCGGGATCTCATGGGGGCAGCACTGGCTTCGACTACTCGAAGCCGAACACACCCTGGCCCACTGCATCAGCGGCCGCCACGGAGGCCCGGGATCGAGGACTGTCGGGGCGCAGCCAACCGCCGTTGCAGTCGCGGGGCTCTTCGTGGCTTCGGTCTAATGCCGCTGGAGTCCCGGTTCGCCGTGCTGTGCTGGCCTTCATCGGCTTCGCTCCGGCCGCAGGCCTTGCCTATCGCCGTCCGAGCCTGGTCCGGCTGGTCTTCACCGGCGTGACCGTACTCGTCGCCTTTACCGGGATCGTCTTCGTCTTCAGCGTCGTCCAGGCCGCGTGAGCTCGTACCCCTGCCAGAGGCGTCGAGGATCGGCCGGCTGTCGGGGATGGCGTCGGTTACTCGGCGGGCACGTCGTTTCCGGTGGGCGAGCGTGCTGTGCGCGGCAACGCAGTAGGTGCAGCGGACTGTAAGGACGCCATTCGTGGAGCATGA
Source organism: Streptomyces sp. NPDC048600 (assembly GCF_055587025.1). Lineage (NCBI taxonomy): Bacteria > Bacillati > Actinomycetota > Actinomycetes > Kitasatosporales > Streptomycetaceae > Streptomyces > Streptomyces sp. NPDC048600. The sequence goes on from NZ_JBVJGZ010000064.1 coordinate 2,546, forward strand.
GCTCCACGATTCATGCGGGCGGAGCATTGGGGCGCCAAGTTTCGTAGTGCGTGGCGTAGGTGAGGCGCGCGAGAGTGTCTATCGCAACAGCATCACTAGTTCTGGTGAATGTTGATGACGTATCAGTTCGGTTCTTTCTGCTCTGATCACGATGCCGATCGGCATCCGTTCGCAGAGAAGGTGGTTCCGAATGACCAGTGACCCGAATCCGTCGGTCACCGAAGCGATGCTCACCGACATCGCCACCAACGGCATCTGGGGCCCAGGCCACAGTGTCAGCCAGGCCGTCGTCGACGTGTCCAGGGCGCTGCTCGCCTCTCTGCAGGGTGAAGAGGGCGTCGAACTCCCGCCGGAGCTCTCGGAGCTGGTGGCCGAGGTGCAGCGGACCAGCACCTTCGCCCTCCCCCGCATCGTCACGCACGACGGTGTCCGGCTGTCGGCGTTCAGGATCAGGCTGAACGGCGACGCCCCGCGCCCGGTGGTGATCATGCCCGCCGGCTGGAACCCGTTCGGCTGGCTGCCCTTCCTCTACGCGTACCTCAAGCTGGCGCAGCGTGGCTACCACGTGCTCGCCTACTCGCCGCGGGGTATCGGCATCGAGGGGTGGCCGTCGACCTCCGAGGGTTTCGTCGACGTGGCCGGGCCCAACGACTGGGCCGACGGCTCGTACGTGATCGACTACGCGCAGCAGTCCCTCGAGCCCAGCCGGATCGGCTTCCTCGGCGAGTCCTACGGCTCCGGGATCAGCCAGCTGGTCGCCGCGCACGACCCGGCCGGCCGGGTCGACGCCGTGGTCGCGCTGAGCACCTGGGGGAATCTCGCCACCAGCCTGTACAACAACGGCACCCGGCACCTGGAGGCCGTGCAGGCGCTGATCGACTTCACCGGCGGCCCGCTGGAGGAGAAGTTCGACGCCAGGGCCCAGCAGGTCCTCAAGGACTTCATGAGCGGCCGGAACCTCGACGAGGTGGTCGAGTGGGGCACCGAGCGCTCTCCGGAGACGTACGTCGACCAGACGAACGCGCGGGGCATCCCGACGTTCATCTCGAACACCTGGCACGAGACGCTGTTCCCGGTCAACCCGGTGCTCGACCTCTTCGAGCGGCTCACCGTGCCGAAGCGGCTGAACCTGTGGATCGGCGACCACGGCGCCCCCGAGGGCCCCGGCCTGGCCGGACTGGTGACCGGGGTGCCGTTCCCCGGGCTGGCGGAGCCGACACGGGAGGCCTACGAGTGGCTGGACCACCATCTGCTCGGCGTCGACAACGGCGTGCCGAACTGGCCGGCGGTGAACAGCCAGAGCATGTTCACCTACCAGACGGCCGCCGTCCCGGGCGGCACCAACCGGATCACCGTCCCGGCGCGCCGCGAAACGTACGCGTCCTGGCACGAGGCCACCACCGGCAGCGAGTCCTGGTACCTCACCGGCGCCGGCGACACCGGTGACGGCTCGCTGACCGGCAAGCCGGCCGTCGGGTGGTCGCGGGACTTCAAGGCCGGCGCCCTGACCGCCTCCATCGCTGGCGAGCTGCTCAAGGCCGGGCAGCGAGAGTGGTTCGGCAACCCCGAGACGTACAAGCTCGCGGACTTCGAGCGCGATCAGCTGCTGGTCTGGTCGACCGACCCGCTGACCGGCTCCGGTGAGGTGGCCCGCCGGATCAGGGGCGCCGCCACCGTGCGGCTCACCCTGCGCAGCAACGTCGCCGCCGCCACCGTGGTCGCCTACCTGTACGACGTCGCCCCGGACGGCACCGCCCGGATCATCACCCACGAGCCGTACACGGCCACCGACCTGCCCCCGAAAGCCGACACCACCATCGTCTGGCTCCTCCAGGCCGTCTCCTACGACCTGCCGGTCGGGCACCGCCTCGCCCTGGTGATCAACAGCCGTGACACGCTGTACTCCTACGCGGGCTCGGACCTCCCCGCCCTCACCGCCACCACGGTCAGCTCCGTGAGCGGCAGCGAGGCCCTGCTGGAGCTGCCGCTCGGCTGACACCCCAAGGGCTCCACCGCCCGTACAGCAGCCCGCCGATCGGTAACAGCGGGCGGCTGTACGGGTGTTGCCGGGGCCGGGTGGGCTTGATACGGCGACGCTGTTCGACCTGGTGAAGCTATCCTTCGGAGCCGTCGCGGGAGCCGGTGCGCTCGTCGCCCTCGTCGTCACCTACTGCCGCCAACGCGTCGACGAGGCCGACGCCCACCACGACGCCACCCGCCTGCACACCGAACGCTCCACCACCGCCGTCTCCCAACTCGGCGACGACTCCCCCGCCGTCCGCTACGGCACCGACCCCGCCCACCTGGAGCAGCACCACCGCTATCTCGCCCTCCGCGAAGTCCGCCACACCATCCTGCGCCTGCTCGGCAACCACTACCGACGCCCTGCGGGTACCTACCGCTCCTGGCAGAGCCACGACCCCGACCTCACCGACGTCACCGTCGACTGCGACATGAACTTCACCCGCGCCGAGTTCTCCCGCTGCGCGGTGTCCTTCTACGGCGCGACGTTCTCTAGGCGCTGTTTCCTGGATCATGTGCGGAGCCAGATGATGAGGGCTGCGAGGGTGACGGTGCCGAGGTAGGCGTATGCCCGTTTCTCGTAGCGT
>NZ_JBVJGZ010000065.1:0-1604 GCF_055587025.1 Streptomyces sp. NPDC048600
ATTGTTCGGCGGCGTCCTACTCTCCCACAGGGTCCCCCCTGCAGTACCATCGGCGCTGTAAGGCTTAGCTTCCGGGTTCGGAATGTAACCGGGCGTTTCCCCTACGCTATGACCACCGAAACACTATGAAACTGTCAACCGGAGCCGCAGCCAGAAACGGCTTCGACGGTTGTTCGTGGTTTCAGAACCAACACAGTGGACGCGAGCAACTGAGGACAAGCCCTCGGCCTATTAGTACCGGTCACCTTCACACGTTACCGTGCTTCCAGATCCGGCCTATCAACCCAGTCGTCTACTGGGAGCCTTACCCTCTCAAGGAGGTGGGAATACTCATCTCGAAGCAGGCTTCCCGCTTAGATGCTTTCAGCGGTTATCCCTCCCGAACGTAGCCAACCAGCCATGCCCTTGGCAGGACAACTGGCACACCAGAGGTTCGTCCGTCCCGGTCCTCTCGTACTAGGGACAGCCCTTCTCAATATTCCTACGCGCACAGCGGATAGGGACCGAACTGTCTCACGACGTTCTAAACCCAGCTCGCGTACCGCTTTAATGGGCGAACAGCCCAACCCTTGGGACCGACTCCAGCCCCAGGATGCGACGAGCCGACATCGAGGTGCCAAACCATCCCGTCGATATGGACTCTTGGGGAAGATCAGCCTGTTATCCCCGGGGTACCTTTTATCCGTTGAGCGACGGCGCTTCCACAAGCCACCGCCGGATCACTAGTCCCGACTTTCGTCCCTGCTCGACCCGTCGGTCTCACAGTCAAGCTCCCTTGTGCACTTACACTCAACACCTGATTGCCAACCAGGCTGAGGGAACCTTTGGGCGCCTCCGTTACCCTTTGGGAGGCAACCGCCCCAGTTAAACTACCCATCAGACACTGTCCCTGATCCGGATCACGGACCCAGGTTAGACATCCAGCACGACCAGACTGGTATTTCAACGACGACTCCACAACCACTGGCGTGATCGCTTCAAAGTCTCCCAGCTATCCTACACAAGCCGAACCGAACACCAATATCAAACTGTAGTAAAGGTCCCGGGGTCTTTCCGTCCTGCTGCGCGAAACGAGCATCTTTACTCGTAGTGCAATTTCACCGGGCCTATGGTTGAGACAGTCGAGAAGTCGTTACGCCATTCGTGCAGGTCGGAACTTACCCGACAAGGAATTTCGCTACCTTAGGATGGTTATAGTTACCACCGCCGTTTACTGGCGCTTAAGTTCTCAGCTTCGCCACCCCGAAGAGTGACTAACCGGTCCCCTTAACGTTCCAGCACCGGGCAGGCGTCAGTCCGTATACATCGCCTTACGGCTTCGCACGGACCTGTGTTTTTAGTAAACAGTCGCTTCTCGCTGGTCTCTGCGGCCACCCCCAGCTCAGAGTGCAAGACTCATCACCGGTGATGGCCCCCCTTCTCCCGAAGTTACGGGGGCATTTTGCCGAGTTCCTTAACCATAGTTCACCCGAACGCCTCGGTATTCTCTACCTGACTACCTGAGTCGGTTTAGGGTACGGGCCGCCATGAAACTCGCTAGAGGCTTTTCTCGACAGCATAGGATCATCCACTTCACCACAATCGGCTCGGCATCAGGTCTCAGC
>NZ_JBVJGZ010000065.1:1700-3434 GCF_055587025.1 Streptomyces sp. NPDC048600
GCCTACACCCTTACCCCGGGACAACCACCGCCCGGGATGGACTACCTTCCTGCGTCACCCCATCACTCACCTACTACCACCTTGGTTCGGCGGCTCCACCACTCCCCTTTGCCCGAAGGCTCCGGGGCGGCTTCACGGCCTTAGCATTAGTGGGCTCGATGTTTGACGCTTCACAGCGGGTACCGGAATATCAACCGGTTATCCATCGACTACGCCTGTCGGCCTCGCCTTAGGTCCCGACTTACCCTGGGCAGATCAGCTTGACCCAGGAACCCTTAGTCAATCGGCGCACACGTTTCTCACGTGTGAATCGCTACTCATGCCTGCATTCTCACTCGTCAACCGTCCACGACTACCTTCCGGTGCCGCTTCACCCGGCAGACGACGCTCCCCTACCCATCACAGCAGGCGTTGGCCCTATATGCTGCAATGACACGACTTCGGCGGTACGCTTGAGCCCCGCTACATTGTCGGCGCGGAATCACTAGACCAGTGAGCTATTACGCACTCTTTCAAGGGTGGCTGCTTCTAAGCCAACCTCCTGGTTGTCTGTGCGACTCCACATCCTTTCCCACTTAGCGTACGCTTAGGGGCCTTAGTCGATGCTCTGGGCTGTTTCCCTCTCGACCATGGAGCTTATCCCCCACAGTCTCACTGCCGCGCTCTCACTTACCGGCATTCGGAGTTTGGCTAAGGTCAGTAACCCGGTAGGGCCCATCGCCTATCCAGTGCTCTACCTCCGGCAAGAAACACACGACGCTGCACCTAAATGCATTTCGGGGAGAACCAGCTATCACGGAGTTTGATTGGCCTTTCACCCCTAACCACAGGTCATCCCCCAGGTTTTCAACCCTGGTGGGTTCGGTCCTCCACGAAGTCTTACCTCCGCTTCAACCTGCCCATGGCTAGATCACTCCGCTTCGGGTCTTGAGCGCGCTACTATACCGCCCTGTTCGGACTCGCTTTCGCTACGGCTTCCCCACACGGGTTAACCTCGCAACACACCGCAAACTCGCAGGCTCATTCTTCAAAAGGCACGCAGTCACACCACAAAAGGTGCTCCCACGGCTTGTAGGCACACGGTTTCAGGTACTATTTCACTCCCCTCCCGGGGTACTTTTCACCATTCCCTCACGGTACTATCCGCTATCGGTCACCAGGGAATATTTAGGCTTAGCGGGTGGTCCCGCCAGATTCACACGGGATTTCTCGGGCCCCGTGCTACTTGGGTGTCTCTCAAACGAGCCGCTGATGTTTCAGCTACGGGGGTCTTACCCTCTACGCCGGACCTTTCGCATGTCCTTCGCCTACATCAACGGTTTCTGACTCGTCTCACAGCCGGCAGACTGTGAAAGAGAGATCCCACAACCCCGCATGCGCAACCCCTGCCGGGTCTCACACGCATACGGTTTGGCCTCATCCGGTTTCGCTCGCCACTACTCCCGGAATCACGGTTGTTTTCTCTTCCTGAGGGTACTGAGATGTTTCACTTCCCCTCGTTCCCTCCACATGCCCTATGTGTTCAGGCATGGGTGACAGCCCATGACGACTGCCGGGTTTCCCCATTCGGAAACCCCCGGATCAAAGTCTGGTTGACGACTCCCCGGGGACTATCGTGGCCTCCCACGTCCTTCATCGGTTCCTGGTGCCAAGGCATCCACCGTGCGCCCTTAAAAACTTGGCCACAGATGCTCGCGTCCACTGTGCAGTTCTCAAACAACGACCAACCACCCG
>NZ_JBVJGZ010000066.1:0-3101 GCF_055587025.1 Streptomyces sp. NPDC048600
GCCACGACCTCCTCCGCGCCGGAGACCGGGTCGGGGGTGCCCGCGACGAGGGGGGCGCCGGCGCGCTGGGCGATGTGCCGGGCGGCGACCTTGTCACCGAGGTCGCGGATGGCCTGCGGGGGCGGGCCGATCCAGATCAGTCCGGCGTCCAGCACGGCCTGGGCGAAGTCGGCGTTCTCGGAGAGGAAGCCGTACCCGGGGTGGATGGCGTCGGCCCCGGACTCCCGGGCCGCGTTCAGGACCTTGTCGATGTCCAGATAGCTGGTGGCCGGAGTGTCACCGCCCAGGGCGAACGCCTCATCCGCCGCGCGGACATGCAGAGCGTCCCGGTCCGGGTCGGCGTACACGGCCACGCTGCCGATCCCGGCGTCCCGGCAAGCACGGGCCACGCGGACAGCGATTTCGCCACGGTTGGCGATGAGCACCTTGCGCACGATTGAGGCTCCCTCCTTGAAACAAGCCGAGTTTAGGGACTGCCGACACGACAGTTCGACCCGTCCCCAATGGTGAGCTTGCCCACACGGAGCGTGATTCGAGGCTTGCTCGACCCGCGAAATCCCTTGTCGCACCTTGGGGCGCAGGACTCCACCGGAAAACCCTAGCCCGCCCATGTGGTCAAGGTCTCTGTGAGAGCGTGCCGCGCCCCACTCCGTTTCTTTGTGGAGTCCCTACGAATGGCCCAATGATTCTTTGCCTGTCACAGAACCCTTGTCCGGAGGTTTACCCGTTAGTAGCGTTCGCGATGGCTCGAACGTACTTGAGGTAACGCCGCCGACCGGGCGGCACTCGAACGCGCGGAAGAGGGTGGGGACCCGTGGTGCGCAGACCCGTGGCGTGGCTGCTGGCGGTCGTGCTTCTCGTCGAGGGGCTGGGCATCGCCGCGATCAACTGGTTCCTCGGGCATGTCGTCGAGCGCCAGCGCATGTCGATGGGCGGCCTCGACCCGGACGTGATGTCCCTGTCCTCGAAGATCGGCGGCGTGGTCTTCGGCCTGTACTTCCTGCTGTGCGCCTATACCGCGTTGCTCGTCGCCCTGCGCGACCGCGCCCCGGCCGGACTCGGGCGTGTCGCACTGGTCAGCGCGGCGGTCGTGCACGGGCTGCTGGGCGCGGTCACCTGGGGCCTGGTGGGGCCGGCCGCCTTCACGTTCATGATCGTGGTGCTGGCGCTGATAGTCCTGCTGCTGGTCTCCTACGACCGCCCGGAGACGACGGAGGACCCGGCCGCGCCCGAGCCCGCCGACCCGGCGCCCACGTCGCCCGCGAAGGGGCCCGCGACCGCGTGAGGGATGCCGTCCGGGCCGAGGCCTGAGCTCGGCCCGACCGTCCCCGCGGCGGCCGTGCGGGCCGCGCGCTCAGGCCACGCCGTCCGATGTCACGTCCACAGGTCGGTGATCGAGACGTTCAGGCGGTTCAGGAGGCGGCGGAGCAGGGGGAGGCTGATGCCGATCACGTTGCCGTGGTCGCCGTCGATGCCGTCGATGAAGGGCGCCGAGCGGCCGTCCAGGGTGAAGGCGCCCGCCACGTGGAGGGGCTCGCCCGAGGCGACGTACGCGGCGACCTCGTCGTCGGTGGGCTCGCCGAAGCGGACCACGGTGGAGGCGGTCGCCGAGGCGTAGCGGCCCGACTCGGTGTCCCAGACGCAGTGGCCGGTCTGGAGGACGCCCGCGCGTCCGCGCATGGTCTTCCAGCGGGCCGTGGCCTCCTCGGCGTCGGCGGGCTTGCCGAGCGCCTGGCCGTCGAGCTCCAGCACCGAGTCGCAGCCGATCACCAGCGCGCCGCGGACGTCCGGCCGGGCCGCCACGACGGAGGCCTTGGCCTCGGCGAGGGCGAGGGCCAGTTCTGCCGGGGTGGGCGCGGTGACGGCGTCCTCGTCGACCCCGCTGACGATCACCTCGGGGGCCAGGCCGGCCTGGCGCAGGAGGTTGAGCCGGGCGGGGCTCTGCGAGGCGAGGACGAGGCGGCGGCTGGGCTTGTCTGTCATGCGGTCAGCGTATCGGCGGGGCCCGGTTTGCGTCGGGCTCAGCGGAGCCCGATGGCGATCATCGCCAGCACCATGGCGACCGCCATGAGGATGCCGAGCCGCCGTAGCATCTCCTGCATCTCGCGGAGTTCTTCCGGGGGCTCGTTGTCGGGGTCGGACCACAGCATGCCACTAGCGTGGGGCTTGGGTGGGGGAGGGGGCCTGAGTACTCGTACTCAAGTTGTACGGCTGGGTTTCGCTTCGGCTGCGCGTGGGGTTCTTGCTTGCGTCGTGGGCCGGTGACCCGCGTGGTCGCTATTTTGCGCCCGCGCAGTGGAGCCGCATATGGATGCAGCCCCGCGCCCCTTTTGGGGGTGGTTGCGCAGCGTGGGCCCGTGACCCGTGTGGTCGCTCTCTTGCGCAGTTCCTCGCGCCCCTTGGGGCGTGGTTGATCGCGGCCGCGTGGCGGAGCCGCGTGTGGATGCAGCCCTGCGCCCCCTGCATGCAGGGGGCGCAGGTTTTTGTCAGCTCGGCCAGCAGGATCTGGACCAGGACGTTCCGCCCGGGTGGGGGAGGCGGTGGAGGGCGATTCTTGAGGGGTCGGACCAGGCGGCGCGGGGAGTGGGGGTGGCCGGTGTCGCGGCGTCGGCCGCCGCGGCGCGGGCTCGGACCACTGCCAGTGCGGCGGCGAGTTCCTCGGGGGTGGGGTTGCCCCGTACGACCTTGATGGTCACTGCGGCTCCTCTCCAGGCGCTCTACAGGGGGATGTTGCCGTGCTTCTTGGGCGGCAGGGACGCGCGCTTGGTGCGCAGCTGGCGCAGGCCGCGGACGATGTGGCGGCGGGTGTCGGAGGGTGCGATGACGGCGTCGATGTAGCCGCGTTCGGCCGCGATGTAGGGGTTGAGGAGGGTGTCCTCGTACTCCCGGATCAGCCGGGCGCGCACGGCTTCGAGGTCCTCGCCGCCCGCTTCGGCTTCGGCGAGGGTGCGGCGGTGGAGGATGTTGACGGCGCCCTGGGCGCCCATCACGGCGATCTGGGCGGTCGGCCAGGCGAGGTTGAGGTCGGCGCCCAGGTGCTTGGAGCCCATCACGTCGTAGGCGCCGCCGAACGCCTTGCGGGTGATCACGGTGATCAGCGG
>NZ_JBVJGZ010000067.1:0-2855 GCF_055587025.1 Streptomyces sp. NPDC048600
ATCCGGTTCGCGGGGGATTCGGGTGACGGTATGCAGCTCACCGGTGACCGTTTCACCTCGGAGACGGCGTCGTTCGGGAACGATCTGTCGACGCTGCCGAACTTTCCGGCCGAGATCCGTGCTCCTGCCGGCACGCTGCCGGGTGTCTCCTCGTTCCAGCTGCATTTCGCGGACCACGACATCCTGACGCCGGGGGACGCGCCGAACGTGCTGGTGGCGATGAACCCGGCCGCGCTGAGGGCGAACGTCGGCGATCTGCCGCGCGGCGCGGAGATCATCGTCAACACGGACGAGTTCACCAAACGGGCGATGCAGAAGGTCGGCTACGCCGCCAGCCCGCTGGAGGACGGCTCCCTGGACGGCTATCACCTGCATCCGGTCCCGCTGACGACGCTGACCGTCCAGGCGCTGAAGGACTTCGACCTGACCCGCAAGGAGGCCGAGCGCAGCAAGAACATGTTCGCGCTGGGTCTGCTGTCGTGGATGTACCACCGGCCCACGGAGGGCACGGAGAGGTTCCTGCGGGCGAAGTTCGCGAAGAGGCCGCAGATCGCGGAGGCGAACCTCACCGCGTTCAGGGCGGGCTGGAACTTCGGGGAGACGACGGAGGATTTCGCGGTCTCCTACGAGGTCGCGCCGGCCGCGAAGGCGTTCCCGGTCGGTACGTACCGCAACATCTCCGGGAACCTGGCGCTGTCCTACGGTCTGGTGGCGGCGTCGCGGCAGGCGGATCTGCCGCTGTTCCTGGGTTCGTACCCGATCACTCCGGCCTCGGACATCCTGCACGAGCTGAGCCGGCACAAGAACTTCGGTGTGCGCACGTTCCAGGCGGAGGACGAGATCGCGGGGATCGGTGCGGCGCTGGGTGCGGCGTTCGGCGGGTCGCTGGCGGTGACGACGACGTCGGGTCCGGGTGTGGCTTTGAAGTCGGAGACGATCGGGCTGGCGGTGTCGCTGGAGCTGCCGCTGCTGGTCGTCGACATCCAGCGCGGCGGGCCGTCGACGGGTCTGCCGACGAAGACGGAGCAGGCGGATCTGCTGCAGGCGATGTTCGGGCGTAACGGTGAGGCGCCGGTGCCGGTGATCGCCCCGTGCACGCCGGCGGACTGCTTCGACGCGGCGATCGAGGCGGCCCGGATCGCGGTCGAGTACCGCACCCCGGTGTTCCTGCTCTCCGACGGCTACCTGGCGAACGGTTCGGAGCCGTGGCGGATCCCGGAGGTGGAGGAGCTGCCGGATCTGCGGGTGCGGTTCGCGCAGGGCCCGAACCACACCCTGGAGGACGGCTCGGAGGTGTTCTGGCCCTACAAGCGGGACCCGCAGACCCTGGCCCGGCCGTGGGCGGTGCCGGGCACGCCGGGTCTGGAGCACCGGATCGGCGGGATCGAGAAGCAGGACGGCAGCGGGAACATCTCCTACGACCCGGCCAACCACGACTTCATGGTCCGCACCCGCCAGGCCAAGATCGACGGCATCGAGGTCCCGGACCTCCAGGTCGACGACCCGCACGGCGCGAGGACCCTCGTGCTGGGCTGGGGCTCCACCTACGGCCCGATCACCGCGGCCGTCAGACGGCTGCGCACCGCCGGGCAGGAGATCGCGCAGGCCCATCTGCGCCACCTCAACCCCTTCCCCCGCAACCTCGGCGAGGTCCTCGCCCGCTACGACCGCGTCGTCGTCCCCGAGATGAACCTCGGCCAGCTCGCCACGCTCATCAGGGCCAGATACCTGGTGGACGCGCACTCGTACAACCAGGTCAACGGCATGCCGTTCAAGGCCGAACAGCTCGCCAAGGCCCTGAAGGAGGCCATCGATGAGTGAGGCACTGAAGCTGGTCCCCAAGGCCGAGGCCAAGCAGTCCATGAAGGACTTCAAGTCCGATCAGGAGGTGCGCTGGTGCCCGGGCTGCGGCGACTACGCGATCCTCGCCGCCGTGCAGGGCTTCATGCCGGAGCTGGGCCTGGCCCGGGAGAACATCGTCTTCGTCTCCGGCATCGGCTGCTCCTCCCGCTTCCCGTACTACATGAACACCTACGGGATGCACTCCATCCACGGCCGCGCCCCCGCGATCGCGACCGGCCTGGCCGCCTCCCGCCAGGACCTCAGCGTGTGGGTCGTCACCGGTGACGGCGACGCGCTGTCCATCGGCGGCAACCACCTCATCCACGCCCTGCGCCGCAACGTCAACCTCAAGATCCTGCTGTTCAACAACCGGATCTACGGCCTCACCAAGGGCCAGTACTCCCCGACCTCCGAGGTCGGCAAGATCACCAAATCCACCCCGATGGGCTCCCTGGACGCCCCCTTCAACCCGGTGTCCCTCGCCCTCGGCGCGGAGGCATCCTTCGTCGCCCGCACCATCGACTCCGACCGCAAACACCTCACCGACGTGCTGCGGCAGGCCGCCGCCCACCCCGGCACCGCACTGATCGAGATCTACCAGAACTGCAACATCTTCAACGACGGCGCCTTCGACGCACTCAAGGACCGCGAATCCGCCGCCGACGCCCTGATCCGCCTCGAGCACGGACAGCCGGTCCGCTTCGGCACCGACCTCGCCAGCGGCGTCGTCCGCGACCCCGCCACCGGCGACCTGAAGGTCATCACGGTGACCCCGGAGAACGAGGCACAGGTCCTGGTCCACGACGCCCACGCCGCGTCCCCGACCACCGCGTTCGCCCTGTCCCGCCTCGCCGACCCCGACACCCTCCACCACACCCCCATCGGCGTCCTGCGCTCGGTCGAACGCCCTGTCTACGACACCCAGATGGCCGACCAGCTCGACACGGCCGTCGAACAGCACGGCAAGGGCGACCTCGCCGCACTGCTCACCGGCGGCGACACCTGGACCGTCG
>NZ_JBVJGZ010000068.1:0-2817 GCF_055587025.1 Streptomyces sp. NPDC048600
CACCCAGATGGCCGACCAGCTCGACACGGCCGTCGAACAGCACGGCAAGGGCGACCTCGCCGCACTGCTCACCGGCGGCGACACCTGGACCGTCGTCGGCTGACCCGACGGGAGCAGGCTGTCTCACGAGGCCCGGGCGGACTCCGTCCGGGCCTCGTCGTATGCCGTGCGGGCGTCCGCGACGTCGGACATCCGGCGCTCGGTCCACAGGGCGAGGGCGCGCACCTGCTCGGCGGCCTCACGGCCCAAGGGGGTCAGCGAGTAGTCGACTCGGGGCGGGATGACGGGCTTGGCGTCCCGCAGGACCAGGCCGTCGCGCTCCAGGGTCTGGAGGGTCTGGGTGAGCATCTTCTCGCTGACGCCCCGCCCGAACCGGCCGATCTCGCGGCGCAGTTCGCTGAAGCGGTAGGAGCGCTCCATCAGGGCGATCAGCACCAGGACGCCCCAGCGGCTGGTGACGTGCTCCAGCACCAGGCGGTACGGGCACATGGCCTCGGCCTCGGCCGATGAGATCTTCGAGTTGCTTACTCCCATGCCAGTACCTTACTTCAAAGTGGGTACTTACGAAAAGTTAGTACCCCTCCTAGGGTGAGTGACACAGACACCGAAGGAGATCATCACCATGAGCATCGTCGTCACCGGCGCCACCGGAAAGCTCGGCCGTCACGTCGTGGAGCAGCTGCTGGAGAAGGTTCCGGCGGAGCGGATCACCGCGGTCGTGCGGGACGAGGCGAAGGCCGCCGACCTCGCCGAGCGCGGCGTACGGCTGGCCGTCGCGGACTACAACGCCCCCGAGACCTTCGACGGGCTGTTCGCGGCCGGCGACAAGGTGCTGCTGATCTCCGGGAACGAGTTCGACAAGGGCCGCCCGGCCCAGCACAAGGTCGTCATCGACGCCGCCGCGGCCGCGGGGGTCGCTCTGCTCGCCTACACCAGCGCCCCGGGCGGCCTGACCGCCGCGCTGGCCGACGACCACCGCGCCACCGAGGAGATCCTGCTGGCCTCGGGCGTGCCCTACGCCCTGTTGCGCAACGGCTGGTACTTCGAGAACTACACCGAGAACCTCGCCCCGGTCCTGGCGCACGGGGCCGTGGTGCAGGCCGCGGGCGACGGCCGTGTCTCCGCCGCCTCCCGCGCGGACTACGCGGCCGCGGCGGTCGCCGTGCTGACCGGCGAGGGCCACGAGAACAAGACCTACGAACTGGGCGGCGACGAGCCCTTCGGCTTCGCCGAGTACGCGGCCGAGCTGAGCCGGCGGACCGGGCGCGAGATCACCTACACGCCCGTCTCGCCCGAGGCGTTCACCGGCATCCTGACCGGCGCCGGGCTGCCCGAGGTGTTCGCCGGGATCCTCGCCGCGGTGGACGTGTCGGTGGAGAAGGGCGAGCTGGTCGTCTCCACCGGGGACCTGTCCCGGCTGGCCGGCCGCCCGACGACGACGCTCGCGGAGGCGGTCGCCGCGGCGGTCGAGGCCTGAGCGAGCGGCCGGGGCCGGGATGTCAGGGGCGGGAGGCCGGGGCCGGGAGGCCGGGGCTTTCCACCCGTACCCCCCGCATGTCATGACCGTATGGCGATACGGGCATGACACGCGGGGGTGCTCGGCGCTACCTTGTCCCAGCGGGTGATGGCGGCGAGTGAGGAGGGCCCGTGGGCGAGGCGAAGGGCGAACGGCGCGTCGGACTGCTGAACGGTTTCGCGGCCTACGGGATGTGGGGGCTGTTCCCCCTGTTCTTCCCGCTGCTGGCACCCGCCGGAGCGGCCGAGGTGCTCGCCCACCGGATGGTGTGGTCCTTCGCCGTCGTGGCCGTGGTCCTCGTCGTCCTGCGCCGGTGGCGCTGGATCGGCGAGCTGGTGCGGCAGCCGCGCCGGCTGGCGCTGGTGACCGTCGCCGCGGCCGTGATCGCCGTCAACTGGGGCGTGTACATCTGGGCCGTGAACAACGACCGGGTCGTCGAGGCATCCCTCGGTTACTTCATCAACCCGCTGGTCACCATCGCGATGGGCGTACTGCTCCTCAAGGAGCGGCTCCGGCCCGTGCAGTGGGCGGCCGTCGGGACCGGCTTCCTCGCCGTCGTCGTCCTCACCGTCGGCTACGGCCGTCCGCCGTGGATCTCGCTCGTGCTGGCCTTCTCCTTCGCCACGTACGGCCTGGTGAAGAAGAAGGTGAACCTCGGCGGTCTGGAGTCGCTGGCGGCCGAGACCGCGATCCAGTTCCTGCCCGCGCTGGGCTATCTGCTGTGGCTGGGCGCCCAGGGCCGGTCGACCTTCACCTCCGAGGGCGCCGGGCACACGGCCCTGCTGGCCGCGACCGGCGTCGTGACGGCGATCCCGCTGATCTGCTTCGGCGCGGCCGCGATCCGTGTGCCGCTGTCCACGCTGGGACTGCTCCAGTACCTCGCCCCGGTCTTCCAGTTCCTGCTCGGCGTCGCCTACTTCCACGAGGCCATGCCGCCGGAGCGGTGGGCCGGCTTCGCCCTGGTCTGGCTGGCGCTGACGCTGCTGACCTGGGACGCGCTGCGCACGGCACGGCGGGCGGCACGGGCCCTGCGGGCCGGGGCGGCGGAGTCCGCGGGCCTGGCGGGGGCGGTGACGGGCGCGCCCGTGGCCGAACCGGCGGTGGCCTCGGGCCCGGCGGCTTCTCCGGAACCGGCGGTGGCTCCGGGCGCGGCCGAGCCCATGGAATCCGCTTCGTAGCGACGGGTGAGCCCGCCCTCAGAAGGGCCCTAGGCGCTGTTTCTCGGATCTCTCTACCTGAGTGGGGTGTTGGGGGCAGGCTGGCTGTATGGGACGTGGTGATCTGACGAACGCGGAGTGGGA
>NZ_JBVJGZ010000069.1:0-2512 GCF_055587025.1 Streptomyces sp. NPDC048600
GTCAAGGAGTACAAGGCGGAGCTGATGCACCCGTACTACGCCGCCGAGCGCGGCCTGGTCGACGACGTCATCGACCCCGCCGAGACCCGCGAGGTGCTCATCAGGTCCCTGACCATGCTGCGGAAGAAGCACGCCGCCCTGCCCTCCCGCAAGCACGGCAACCCTCCGCAGTGACGCCATGAGCGTGATGTCCGTACGAACCTGACGACCCGTACGGACTCCGGGGCCGGACGAGCGTAGGACGCCGTCCGGCCCTTTCGCGGTGGTCGCGAGCCCCGGACGCCCCTCGGGGCCGCCTCGAGCCGTCCGGCGCGCCTCCGTCAAACCGCACAGAGAGTCTGTTATCTTGCTTGAGGGCATCCGGCGGGATGCCCCGATCGCCCGTTTAATCTGGCACATCTTCACGAGAGTCGACCAATGTTCGGCCGTGAAGTGGGCGGTCGGATGGACCTTGAACCCAATAAACCCACAGGTCAGAGCGCGTTTTGCGAACGCTTGCACGATTCTGCTGCACGATGCAACAAAACCGCGTAACTGGTTTGGTATTGACAAACCGTGTGGCCTGTTTTGTACTCGTGAGGTGCAGGACACCAGCACACTCAACTAGGGGGATTGGCGTGCGCATCGAGGTACTGGGCGTATTGGACGTCAGGGAGAACGAGGTGTCCATCACACCTACCGCGCCGAAGCCCCGGCAAGTGCTCGCGCTTCTGGCGCTGCACGCCGATCAGGTGGTGCCGGTCTCCGCACTCATCGACGAACTGTGGGCGGGTCAGCCGCCGCGCAGCGCGCGCACCACGTTGCAGACCTATGTGCTGCAACTGCGCGACCTCATCACCGCGGCCCTGGAGAAGGAAGCGTCCGGTGAGCCGCAGGGCACCGGACGCAGCGCCAAGGACGTCCTGGTCACCTCGCCCGGCGGCTACATGCTCGTCTCCGGCGGGGGCACGAGCGACGTCAAGGAGTTCGACCGGCTCGCGGGCATGGGCTACCGCTCCATGGACGCCGGGGACTTCAAGGACGCCGCGCGGCTGCTGTCCGACGCCCTCGCCCTGTGGACCGGCTCGGCCTTCGCCGATGTCCAGACCGGTGCGCAGCTGGAGATGGAGGCCCAGCGGCTCGAGGAGAGCCGGCTGTGCGCCCTGGACCAGCGGATCGAGGCGGACCTGCGGCTCGGCCGGCACCGTGAACTGCTCGCGGAGCTGACCGTGTTGACCCGGCGCTACCGCACCCACGAGAACCTGCACGCCCAGTTCATGCTGGCGCTGCACCGCTCCGGCCGACGCGGCGAGGCCCTCGACGTCTACCACCGGCTGCGCAGCACCCTCGTACGGGACCTGGGCCTCGAGCCCTCGGCGCGGCTGCGCAGGCTCCAGCAGTCCATCCTTGTGGCCGCGCCCGAGACGCCGCTCGTGCCCGAGCACCAGCTGCCCGCCGGGGCCCCGCTGTCCGCCGAGCGCACGGGCCGGGGACGCCCCCTGCACGTCAACTGACGGACGAGCGGCGCAGATCACCGTCCAAGACACTGCGACGCGGCGCGACAAGTGGGTACTCTCGAACGAACTGCATAAGTTACCGCTTAGTAATTAAGCTGGGCGGTCTCACTGAGCTCGGCAGTCTCGAGGAGCCCCCGCATGCAACTCGCCGCGATCATCGTGTCGCTGGTCCTGACAGTGATCGGCTCGGCCCTGTTCGCCCGGGTCATCGCCCAGTTCTTCCGGTTCTTCCGGCTCGGTGCGCCGTTGCCGGCCGGGGCGCGGACGGACGGTCCGTATCAGCGGAGTGTGACGCTGGTACGGGAGTTCCTCGGCCATACGCGGATGAACCGCTGGGGTGTCGTGGGCTTCGCGCACTGGTTCGTGGCGATCGGGTTCCTGACCCTGATCCCGATCCTGGGGCAGGCGATCGGGCAGTTGTTCGTGGCGGACTTCCAGCTGCCGCTGCTGGGCGGGTTCCTGCCGTGGGAGATGTACGTCGAGTTCATCACGGTGATGACCACGGTGGGCATCGCGGTGCTGATCCCGATCCGGCTGCTGAGCCTGCCGTCCCGGCCGGGCCGCAAGTCCCGCTTCGCCGGATCGACGGCCTGGCAGGCGTACTTCGTGGAGTACGTCATCCTGACGATCGGCACCGTCATCTACGTGCTGCGCGGCCTGGAAGGCGCGATGCACCACGTCGACAGCTACGAGCCGGCGTTCTTCGCCTCCTACCCGCTGGTGATGGCCTTCGACGGGCTGAGCGAGAGCACGCTCGAGACGCTGGTCTACCTGTTCGCCGGCATCAAGGTCAGTGTCTCGTTCATCTGGATGATCGTGGTGTCGCTGAACGCCGACATGAGCGTGGCGTGGCACCGGTTCCTGGCGTTCCCGAACATCTGGTTCAAGCGCAACGCCGACGGCGGCACGTCCCTCGGTGGCCTGCTGCCGATGACGTCGGGCGGGAAGGCGATCGATTTCGCCGATCCGGGTGAGGACGACGTGTTCGGTGTCTCGCAGGTCGAGCAGTTCTCCTG
>NZ_JBVJGZ010000070.1:0-2432 GCF_055587025.1 Streptomyces sp. NPDC048600
ACGCTACGAGAAACGGGCATACGCCTACCTCGGCACCGTCACCCTCGCAGCCCTCATCATCTGGCTCCGCACATGATCCAGGAAACAGCGCCTAGCTAGGACACAGCCCGGGTCGCGTCCGGAGTGACATCGGGTTGTACCTCACGAGGGCCTTCGGCGTACGGTCTGAGCAGCATGACGCAGGGGCGGCACAAGACCGGTCCCGGCGCCAAGTACTTGTCTACGGGGCTCCCCGCCGCCCGGCTTGCCCCACAACTTGCCCGTCAAATTGCCCCCAGCGCTTCCGCTGGGGCGCTCTGGGCATGGGGGCCAGCCCCGCCTGCCGGTCGGCGGCCTCCACCTCGGCCACGGCGTCGCGTTCGGCAGCCTGCCGGGCGCGCTCGGCCGCCTCGGCCGCCCAGCGCGCCGGCAGCGCCAGCGCCTCGTCCACGGTGAACCCGCGCGAGGCGAGCGTCATGGGCAACCGCTGCACCTCGCTCGCGCGCGACAGGTCGCCGCCGAGCTCCTGGGTGAGCCAGACGCGGTAACCGTCGAGGTCCTGCTCGCAGCGGATCATCTCGGGGCAGGAGAGCACACCGGCCAGCCGCATACGCCGGTACAGGCGCGCGGTCGGGGCCGGGGCCGGCAGCCAGCGGTGCAGCGGGATGCGGTCGGTGACGAGGCCGTCGGCGAGCTGCACGGCGTGCAGGATCAGCCGGCGCACGGCCTCCACGCCGACCACGAACAGGATCGGCATCAGCCCGTGCCAGGCCATGGTCACAGGGTCGCCGGCCAGGCCCTTGTCGACGCCGGTCGCGTTGAGCACGACCGTGGCCGGCGTCATGCCGTGCGCCGCGAACCGCAGCAGCGGCCACGAGATGCGACGGGCGGTCAGGTACAGGTCCAGGGCGAGGAACGCGATGATCGCGCCGTCGACATGGCGGCGATGGTTTCCGGTGTCTCCGGCCGCCGGACGGTGTGAAATGCCGTGATGCCGCTGCTGTGGCGGCTCGTTCCTGGCACTGTCTGCTGGCAGGACGAAGGAGTTGCCCGCAGGGCAATCGACCGGGAGCGTGGGCGGGGCAATGGGAGAACAGGGACAGCAGGGAGGCCGCGATCCGGCGGGCGGGGGGCGGTCACCGCAGTTAGAGATCTGGTGCACGCACATGCGGACGCTGGTGAAACAGGCCTTCGGTACACAGAAGAAGGCAGCGGCGTGCATGGGCAGGAGCGAGACGTGGCTGTCCCGCGGGCTGAACGCCGTGGACAGGTACAACACGACACGCATGCCCGCCCGCGAGTTCGTCGACGCTGTCCTGGCAGCCTGCAAGGCCGACGAACAGATGCGGGAGCGGACCCGGGCCCTGTACATGGAGGCACTGGCCACAACCGACAAGGCGCGGCATGACGCCTACCAGGCCACCGACCGGGCCGCCGACCGGACCAGAGCCGCGCAGGAGCGCTGTCAGCAGGCCCTGCAGGCACTGGAAGACCTACAGGCACGCATGGCACAGCAGGCGGAGCAGCATGCACAGCAGGCGCGGCAGCAGGCGGAGCAGCATGCGCAGGAGGTGGCCCGGTGGGAAGGCGGGGTGGAGCGGCTGGAGCAGGAAGGGGCTGCAGCGCGGGAGCGGGAACGCGAGAGGGCTGCGGAGCTGGCCGCGGCAAGGGAGCGGGAACAGAAGTGGGTCGCGGAGCTGACCGCAGCGCGGGCCAGGATCAGCGAGCAGGCCGGGCAGCTCGCCGCTGAACACCGTGGACGCCGGACGGACCAGGCGACGATCGAGGCACTGCGCGTGGAGCTGGTGGCAGCGCACGCCACGATCGAGGCGCTGCGCGTGGAGCTGGTGGGAGCGCACGCCACGATCGAGGCGCTGCGCGGCACGTTGGCGGAGGCGGACACGGCGGCTGCGCTGGAGCCGTGCCGGCATGATCGGGAGGAAGCCGTGCTGGCCGAGGCGATCGCGGTCACCGAGCAGGCCCTGGCGGCGGAGAGGCAGCGGGCCGAGGTCGCCGGTGCGTCCGTCGTCGGGGAGGAGGCGGACCGGCGCAAGCCTGCTGCCGGGCTCATCGCCGTCAGCAGCGCCGGCTTCGTCGTCATGGTGGTCGGTGCTCTGGCCGGCGTGGCCACCGTCATGGCCCCTGCTGCGGCTGCTGACCTGGACTGGGCCGTGGTCCATGAGCTCAGGGGCAACACGGCCGCGGGCATTGCCGCTCTGGCGGCCGCCGTCCTCGGCTTCTCGACATGGCTGGGCGGGCTGCTGGCCCTGATCGGCCGGGACTTCGACGGGGACATCCCGTCGGACATCCTCTCGGAACAGGGCTTCGCCACCTGGGTCTGCCCCCCGGCCCCACGGCGGGGGGGGGGGGGGGGGGGGGGGGGGGGGGGGGGGGGGGGGGGGGGGGGGGGGGGGGGGGGGGGGGGGGGGGGGGGGGGGGAGGGGGGGGGGGGG
>NZ_JBVJGZ010000071.1:0-1678 GCF_055587025.1 Streptomyces sp. NPDC048600
ATGACCGGGAAGTGGAAGGCCATGTGGCACTCGTCGCCGCCGCTCTGGAAGTCGCCGAAGTAGTCGACGACGTCCTCCGGCCACTGGTTGGCCTCCGCGAGCAGCACCGTGTCCGGGTACTGCGCGTCGATCTCCTTGCGCACCCGTTTGAGGAACGCGTGCGAGGCGGGCAGGTTCTCGCAGTTGGTGCCCTCCTCGGCGTAGAGGTAGGGCACGGCGTCCAGCCGGAAGCCGTCGATGCCCAGGTCCAGCCAGAACTTCAGCGCCGACAGGATCTCCTCCTGCACCGCCGGGTTCTCGTAGTTGAGGTCCGGCTGGTGGGAGAAGAACCGGTGGAAGAAGTACTGCTTGCGCACCGGGTCGAAGGTCCAGTTGGACACCTCGGTGTCCACGAAGATGATCCGCGCGCCCTCGTACTGCTTGTCGTCGTCGGCCCACATGTAGTAGTCGCCGTAGGGCCCGTCGGGGTCCTTCCTCGACTCCTGGAACCACGGGTGCTGGTCGCTGGTGTGGTTCATGACGAAGTCGATGATGACCCGCATGCCGCGCTGGTGGGCGGCGTCGACGAACTCCACGAAGTCGGCGAGGTCGCCGAACTCCGGCAGCACGGCGGTGTAGTCGGAGACGTCGTAGCCGCCGTCGCGCAGCGGGGACTGGAAGAACGGCGGCAGCCAGAGGCAGTCGACACCCAGCCACTGGAGGTAGTCGAGCTTGGCTGTCAGGCCCTTGAGGTCGCCGACGCCGTCGCCGTTGCTGTCCTGGAACGAGCGCACCAGGACCTCGTAGAAGACCGCGCGCTTGAACCACTCCGGGTCCCGGTCCTTGGCGGGAGTGTCCTCGAAGGTGTCCGGGACGGGTTCGTTGACGATCATTTTATGGGTGACCCTCCGATCTGCGGGTTGGACGGTCGCAGGACGCTCAGTACGTGCGCGGGCCGACGGCCCGGCTCGAGGCGCACGTAGTTCGCCCTGCCCCAGTGATAGGTCTCGCCGGTGAGCTCGTCGCGCACCGGCACGGACTCATGCCAGTCCAGGCCGAGTTGCGGCATGTCCAACGAGACCGTGGCCTCCTGGGTGTTGTGTGGGTCCAGGTTGGCGACCACCAGAACCGTGTTCGATCCGCTCCTCTTCGAGTACGCGATCACCGACTCCTTGTCGGTGGGGTGGAAGTGGAGATCCCGCAGTTGTCGCAGGGCGGGGTGCTCGCGGCGGATCGTGTTGAGGCGGGTGATGAGGGGGGCGATGCTGCGGCCCTCGCGTTCGGCCGTCTCCCAGTCGCGGGGGCGCAGTTGGTACTTCTCGGAGTCGAGGTACTCCTCGCTGCCCTCGCGCAGGGGGGTGTTCTCGCAGAGTTCGTAGCCGGAGTAGACGCCCCAGGTGGGGGAGAGGGTCGCGGCGAGGACGGCGCGGACCTCGAAGGCGGGGCGGCCGCCGTGCTGGAGGTAGGCGTGCAGGATGTCGGGGGTGTTCACGAACAGGTTCGGCCGCATGTAGTGCGCGCTCTCGCCGGACAGTTCGGTGAGGTACTCGGTGAGTTCCTGTTTGGTGTTGCGCCAGGTGAAGTAGGTGTAGGACTGCTGGAACCCGGCCTGGGCGAGCGCGCGCATCATGGCGGGGCGGGTGAACGCCTCGGCCAGGAAGATCACGTCCGGGTCGGTGCGGTTGATCCCGGCGATGAC
>NZ_JBVJGZ010000072.1:0-1606 GCF_055587025.1 Streptomyces sp. NPDC048600
TTCGACCTCACCGAGGCCGCGGGGAAGCCGGCTTCGACGTACTCGGGCGGGATGAAGCGCCGCCTGGACATCGCCATGACCCTGGTCGGCAGCCCACGCGTCATCTTCCTCGACGAGCCCACCACCGGCCTCGACCCCCGCAGCCGCCACAACATGTGGCAGATCATCCGCGAACTCGTCGCCGACGGCGTCACGATCTTCCTCACCACCCAGTACCTGGAGGAGGCGGACGAACTCGCCGACCACATAGCCGTGCTGAACGACGGAAAGATCGCGGCCGAGGGCACCGCGGACGAGCTCAAGCGCCTGATCCCCGGCGGCCACGTCAGCCTCCGCTTCACCGACCCGGCCGCCTACAGATCAGCGTCGACCGCCCTGAACGAGACCACACACGACGACGAATCCCTCACCCTGCACATCCCAAGCGACGGCACCCAGCGCGCACTGCGCGCCCTCCTCGACCGCCTCGACGCGGCCGGTGTCGAGGCCGACGAACTGACCGTGCACACCCCTGACCTCGACGACGTCTTCTTCGCCCTGACCAGCTCCGTCACCGTCCCTCACCAGACCAAGGAAGACGCCCGATGAGCTCCCTCTCCCTCGCCGTACGCGACTCGGCCACCATGCTGCGCCGCAACCTCCTGCACGCCCGGCGCTACCCGTCCCTCACCCTGAACCTGCTGCTCACGCCCGTGATGCTGCTCCTGCTGTTCGTCTACGTCTTCGGCGACACGATGAGCGCGGGCATCGGCGGTGGTGGCCCGGACCGCTCCGAGTACATCGCGTACATCGTCCCGGGCCTGCTGCTCATGACCATCGGCAGCACCACGATCGGCACGGCGGTCTCCGTCTCCAACGACATGACCGAGGGCATCATCGCCCGCTTCCGCACGATGGCGATCCACCGTGCCTCGGTCCTCGTCGGACACGTCGTCGGCAGCGTCCTCCAGAGCGTCATGAGCGTGCTCCTCGTCGGTGCCGTGGGCGTGGCCATCGGCTTCCGCTCCACCGACGCCAGTGTCCTGGAGTGGCTCGCGGCCTTCGGCCTCCTCGTGCTGTTCGCCCTGTCGCTCACCTGGATCGCGGTCGGCATGGGCCTGGTCAGTCCCAACGCCGAGGCGGCCAGCAACAACGCGATGCCGCTGATCTTCCTGCCTCTGATCTCCAGTACGTTCGTGCCGGTCGAGGCGATGCCGGGGTGGTTCCAGCCGGTGGCCGAGTACCAGCCCTTCACGCCGGCCATCGAGACGCTGCGGGGCCTGCTCCTCGGCACCGAGATCGGCCACAACGGGCCTCTGGCGCTTGCGTGGTGCCTTGTCCTGGCGGGTGTCGGGTACGCCTGGTCGACGGCGAGGTTCAACGCGGACCCTCAGTAGCGGCGTGCCCCTTGGTGGGGGCTGGGGCGGGGCGGTGCGCAGCTCGGCGTCAGCGAGGTGCCGCAGCGCCCACCCGTGCCGCCCCTAGCGGCACGCATGCCCGCAGCGGCGGCGGAAAGCCGCGTACGGCGGCAAGGGGACGGGGCGGGGGGTGTCCGCCCGCAGCGGCCGCCGTCAAACACCAGAACCCCCGTAGGAAACCGGATCGGCGGACCGAGGACGGACACCCC
>NZ_JBVJGZ010000073.1:0-1484 GCF_055587025.1 Streptomyces sp. NPDC048600
ATGATCCTCGGCACCCTCGTCGACGAGCTGGAGCGCCAGGACAAGCGCTACGGCCTCGCCACGCTCTGCGTGGGCGGCGGCATGGGCATCGCCACGATCATCGAGCGTCTCTGACCCCTTCCCGACGGATTCCTACGGAGCAACCTCCTCATGAGCACTGAGTCCACGACCATCCGCTGGGAACAGGACGAGACCGGCGTCGTCACCCTCGTCCTCGACGACCCCGACCAGTCCGCCAACACCATGAACGCGGCCTTCCGCGCCTCGCTGGCCGCGACCGCCGACCGCCTGGAGGCCGAGAAGGACTCCGTCCGCGGTGTCATCTTCACCTCGGCCAAGAAGACCTTCTTCGCGGGCGGCGACCTGCGCGACCTCATCCGGGTCACGCCCGAGACCGCGCAGCAGCTGTTCGACGGCGGCCTGGAGATCAAGCGCAACCTGCGCCGCATCGAGACCCTCGGCAAGCCCGTCGTCGCCGCGATCAACGGCGCCGCCCTGGGCGGCGGTTACGAGCTCGCCCTGGCCTGCCACCACCGTGTCGCCCTCGACACCCCCGGCACCAGGATCGGCTGCCCCGAGGTCACCCTCGGCCTGCTCCCCGGCGGCGGTGGCGTCGCCCGCACGGTCCGACTGCTCGGCATCGCCGACGCCCTGCTGAAGGTCCTCCTCCAGGGCACCCAGTACAACGCCCGGCGCGCCCAGGAGAACGGCCTGGTCCACGAGGTCGCCGCCTCGCGGGAGGAACTGCTGGCCAAGGCCCGCGCGTTCATCGACGCCAACCCCGAGGCCAGGCAGCCCTGGGACGTGCCCGGCTACCGCATCCCCGGCGGCACCCCGTCGAACCCGAAGTTCGCCGCCAACCTCCCGGCCTTCCCCGCCACCCTGCGCAAGCAGACGGCGGGCGCCCCCTACCCGGCCCCGCGCAACATCCTCGCCGCAGCCGTCGAGGGCGCCCAGGTCGACTTCGAGACCGCCCAGGTGATCGAGGCCCGCTACTTCGTGGAACTGGCCGCCGGGCAGACCTCGAAGAACATGATCCAGGCGTTCTTCTTCGACCTCCAGGCCGTCAACTCCGGCGCCAACCGCCCCCAGGGCATCGAGCCGCGCCCGGTCCGCAAGGTCGCCGTGCTCGGCGCCGGGATGATGGGCGCGGGCATCGCCTACTCCTGCGCCCGCGCCGGCATCGACGTCGTCCTCAAGGACGTCACCGCGGAAGCCGCCGTCAAGGGCAAGAACTACTCCGAGAAGCTCTGCGCCAGGGCCGTCTCGCGCGGGCGCACCACGCAGGAGAAGGCCGACGCCCTCCTCGCCCGCATCACGCCCACCGCCGAGGCCGCCGACCTCGCGGGCTGCGACGCCGTGATCGAGGCCGTGTTCGAGGACACCGCACTCAAGCACAAGGTGTTCCAGGAGATCCAGGACGTCGTCGGCCCCGACGCGCTGCTGTGCTCCAACACCTCCACCCTGCCGATCACCGCGCTCGC
>NZ_JBVJGZ010000074.1:0-1478 GCF_055587025.1 Streptomyces sp. NPDC048600
CTGCTGCCGATGACGTCGGGCGGGAAGGCGATCGATTTCGCCGATCCGGGTGAGGACGACGTGTTCGGTGTCTCGCAGGTCGAGCAGTTCTCCTGGAAGGGTCTGCTGGACTTCTCCACCTGCACCGAGTGCGGGCGCTGCCAGTCGCAGTGCCCGGCCTGGAACACCGGCAAGCCGCTGTCCCCGAAGCTGCTGATCATGTCCCTGCGCGACAACTCGCACAAGAAGGCCCCGTATCTCCTCGCGGGCGGCGGCAAGACCGTGGAGGGCGAGGAGAAGGCGTCTGCCGAGGCCCTGAAGGATGTCCCCGCCGCGGCCCTCGCCGAGGCGGAGCGGCCGCTGGTGGGTACGGCCGAGGAGAACGGCGTCATCGACCCCGACGTCCTGTGGTCCTGCACCACCTGCGGCGCATGTGTGGAGCAGTGCCCGGTCGACATCGAGCACATCGACCACATCGTCGACATGCGCCGCTACCAGGTCATGATCGAGTCCGCGTTCCCGTCCGAGGCGGGCACGATGCTCAAGAACCTGGAGAAGAAGGGCAACCCCTGGGGACTTGCGAAGAAGCAGCGCCTGGAATGGCTCAAGGAACTCGACTTCGAGGTCCCCGTCGTCGGCCGTGACATCGAGGACCTGAGCGAGGTCGAGTACCTGTACTGGGTCGGCTGCGCCGGCGCCCTGGAGGACCGCGCGAAGAAGACCACCAAGGCCTTCGCCGAACTCCTGCACATCGCCGGCGTCAAGTTCGCGATCATGGGCGGCGACGAGAAGTGCACCGGCGACTCCGCCCGCCGCCTCGGCAACGAGCCCCTCTTCCAGGAACTCGGCATGGAGAACGTCATGGCTCTCAACACCGCCTTCGGTGAAGAGCTGGACGACGACGGCCAGGTGACCGACGAGTCGAAGAAGCCGAAGTCCGCGAAGAAGATCGTCGCGACCTGCCCCCACTGCCTCAACACCATCGGCAACGAATACCCGCAGCTCGGCGGCGACTACGAGGTCGTCCACCACACCCAGCTGCTCCAGCACCTCGTCGACGAGGGCAGGCTGGTCCCGGTCACCCCGGTCGAGGGCATCATCACCTACCACGACCCCTGCTACCTGGGCCGCCACAACAAGATCTACACCCCGCCGCGCGAGATCATCGCCAGCGTCCCCGGCATCCGCAACGAGGAGATGCACCGCCACAAGGAACGCGGCTTCTGCTGCGGCGCCGGCGGCGCCCGCATGTGGATGGAAGAGCGCATCGGCAAGCGCATCAACAACGAACGCGTCGACGAAGCCCTCTCCCTCAACCCCGACATCGTCTCCACCGCCTGCCCCTTCTGCCTCGTCATGCTCACCGACTCCGTCAACGGCAAGAAGAACGAGGGCAAGGCCAAGGAGACGATCCAGGTCGTCGACGTCGCCCAGCTCCTCCTCGAATCCGTCAAGACCCCCACCGACCCCACCGGCACCCCCGAAGAGGAACACACCCC
>NZ_JBVJGZ010000075.1:0-1198 GCF_055587025.1 Streptomyces sp. NPDC048600
GTGGCGATGCCCATGCCGCCGCCCACGCAGAGCGTGGCGAGGCCGTAGCGCTTGTCCTGGCGCTCCAGCTCGTCGACGAGGGTGCCGAGGATCATCGCGCCGGTGGCGCCGAGGGGGTGGCCGAGCGCGATGGCGCCGCCGTTGACGTTGACCTTGTCCAGCGACAGGCCCATGTCCCTGACGAAGCGCAGGACCACCGCGGCGAACGCCTCGTTGATCTCGACCAGGTCGATGTCGTCGATGGTCAGGCCCGCCTTGGCGAGCGCCTTGCGGGTGGCCGGGGCCGGGCCGGTGAGCATGATGGTCGGCTCGGAGCCGGAGACGGCGGCGGAGACGATCCGCGCACGCGGGGTCAGCCCGTAGCGCTCACCGACCTGCCTGGAACCGATCGCGACGAGGGAGGCGCCGTCGACGATGCCGGAGGAGTTGCCCGCGTGGTGGACGTGGTCGATCTTCTCCACCCAGTGGTACTTCTGCAGCGCGACCGCGTCGAAACCGCCCAGCTCGCCGATGTCCGCGAAGGACGGCTTCAGCTTCGCCAGCGAGTCGGCGGTGGTGCCGGGGCGCAGGAACTCGTCGTGGTCCAGGACCGTGAGCCCGGACCGGTCCTTGACCGGCACGACGGAACGGGCGAAACGGCCGTCCTTGACGGCGGCCGCGGCACGCTCCTGCGACAGGGCCGCGTACTCGTCGACGTCACGCCGCGAGAAGCCCTCGATGGTGGCGATGAGGTCGGCCCCGATGCCCTGCGGCACGAAGTCGGTGGCGATGCTCGTCATCGGGTCGGCGAACCAGGCGCCGCCGTCGGAGCCGAGCGGCACACGGGACATGGACTCCACGCCACCCGCGAGGACGAGGTCCTCCCAGCCCGAACGGACCTTGGCTGCGGCCAGGTTGACGGCCTCCAGGCCGGAGGCACAGAACCGGTTCTCCTGGACACCCGCGACGGTGTCCGGCAGCCCGGCGGCGATGGCCGCGATCCGGGCGATGTCGGAGCCCTGGTCCCCGACCGGGCCGACGACGCCGAGCACGATGTCGTCGACGGCGGCGGGGTCCAGGCCGGGGAAGCGGTCGCGGATCTCGTGGATGAGTCCGACGACCAGGTCGATGGGCTTCGTGCCGTGCAGGGCGCCGTTCGCCTTGCCGCGACCGCGCGGGGTGCGGATCGCGTCGTACACGTACGCTTCGGTGCTCACGT
>NZ_JBVJGZ010000076.1:0-1124 GCF_055587025.1 Streptomyces sp. NPDC048600
GGCCAGGCGAGGTTGAGGTCGGCGCCCAGGTGCTTGGAGCCCATCACGTCGTAGGCGCCGCCGAACGCCTTGCGGGTGATCACGGTGATCAGCGGGACGGTGGCCTCGGCGTAGGCGTAGATGAGCTTGGCGCCGCGGCGGATGATGCCGTCGTGTTCCTGGCCGACGCCGGGCAGGAAGCCGGGCACGTCGACGAACGTGATCACGGGGATGTTGAAGGCGTCGCAGGTGCGCACGAAGCGGGCGGCCTTCTCGGAGGCGGTGATGTCCAGGCAGCCCGCGAACTGCATCGGCTGGTTGGCGACGATCCCGACCGGGTGGCCCTCCACACGGCCGTAGCCGGTGAGGATGTTCGGCGCGAACAGCGGCTGCGTCTCGAAGAACTCGCCGTCGTCCAGGACGTGCTCGATCACCGTGTGCATGTCGTACGGCTGGTTCGCCGAGTCCGGCACCACGGTGTCGAGTTCGAGGTCCTCGGCGGTGTGCGCGAGGTCCGCCTCCTCGGGGAACGCGGGCGGCTCGGAGAGGTTGTTCGAGGGCAGGTACGACAGCAGCTGCTTGACGTACTCGACCGCGTCCTTCTCGTCGCCGGCCATGTGATGCGCCACGCCGGACACGGCGTTGTGGGTGCGCGCCCCGCCCAGCTCCTCGAAGCCGACGTCCTCGCCGGTGACCGTCTTGATGACGTCCGGGCCGGTGATGAACATGTGCGACGTCCGGTCGACCATCACCGTGAAGTCGGTGATCGCGGGCGAGTACACCGCGCCGCCCGCGCACGGCCCCACCACCAGGGAGATCTGCGGGATCACCCCGGAGGCGTGCGTGTTGCGGCGGAAGATCTCCCCGTACGCGCCCAGCGAGGCGACACCCTCCTGGATCCGCGCGCCGCCGGAGTCGTTGATGCCGATGACCGGGCAGCCGGTCTTCAGCGCGAAGTCCATCACCTTCACGATCTTCTGCCCGTACACCTCGCCCAGCGCACCGCCGAACACCGTGAAGTCCTGCGAGAACACCGCCACCGGACGCCCGTCGACCGTGCCGTACCCGGTCACCACACCGTCACCGTAGGGACGGTTGGCATCCAGCCCGAAGTTCGAGGAACGGTGCCGGGCGAACTCGTCCAG
>NZ_JBVJGZ010000077.1:0-1102 GCF_055587025.1 Streptomyces sp. NPDC048600
ATGATCCTCGGCACCCTCGTCGACGAGCTGGAGCGCCAGGACAAGCGCTACGGCCTCGCCACGCTCTGCGTGGGCGGCGGCATGGGCATCGCCACCGTCGTCGAGCGCGTCTGACCGCCCGTCCGAACCCCCGTTTTGGAGCACCCCGATGAGCGAGATCAGCACCATTCGCTGGGAGCAGGACGAGACCGGCGTCGTCACCCTCGTCCTCGACGACCCCGGCCAGTCCGCCAACACCATGAACCAGGCCTTCAACGACTCCATCGCGGCCGTCGCCGACCGCGCCGAGGCGGAGAAGGACAGCATCCGCGGCATCGTCATCACCTCCGCGAAGAAGTCGTTCTTCGCCGGTGGCGACCTCGACGTCATGATCGGGCTGCGTCCCGAGGACGCCCAGGCAGTCTTCGATACGACCCTGCGCATCAAGCGGGCCCTGCGCCGCATCGAGACCCTCGGCAAGCCCGTCGTCGCCGCCATCAACGGCGCGGCGCTCGGAGGCGGTTGGGAGATCGCGCTCGCCTGCCATCACCGGATCGCGATCGACGTCCCCGGTACCAAGGTGGGTCTGCCGGAGGTCACCCTCGGCCTGCTCCCCGGCGCCGGTGGAGTCACCCGTACGGTAAGGCAGTTGGGCATCTCGGACGCCTTGCTGAAGGTCCTCCTCCAGGGCAACCGGTACAACGCCCGGCGCGCACTGGACACCGGTCTCGTGCACGAACTGGCGGCCACGCAGGAGGAGTTGCTTGCCAAGGCGCACGCGTTCATCGACGCTCACCCCGAGTCGCAGCAGCCCTGGGACGTGCCCGGCTACCGCATCCCCGGCGGCACCCCGTCGAACCCGAAGTTCGCCGCCAACCTCCCGGCCTTCCCCGCCAATCTCCGCAAGCAGCTGAACGGAGCCCCGTACCCGGCGCCGCGCAACATCATGGCCGCCGCGGTCGAGGGCGCCCAGGTCGACTTCGAGACGGCGCAGATCATCGAGTCGCGGTACTTCGCCGAGTTGGTGACCGGGCAGACCTCGAAGAACATGATCCAGGCGTTCTTCTTCGACCTCCAGGCCGTCAACTCCGGCGCCAACCGCCCCCAGGGCATCGAGCCGCGC
>NZ_JBVJGZ010000078.1:0-1010 GCF_055587025.1 Streptomyces sp. NPDC048600
CTAGGCGCTGTTTCTCGGATCTCTCTACCTGAGTGGGGTGTTGGGGGCAGGCTGGCTGTATGGGACGTGGTGATCTGACGAACGCGGAGTGGGATCGGCTGGAGTCGTTCTTGCCTCGGGGTGGTACGCGTGGAGGCCGGTGGAGTGATCACCGCCGCGTGATCAACGGGGTGCTGTACCGGGTCCGTACGGGTGTGCAGTGGCGGGATCTGCCTGAGCGGTTCGGGCCGTGGGAGACGGTCTACAAGCGTCATCGCCGCTGGTCGGCGGACGGGACCTGGCAGATGCTGCTGTCGAGGGTGCAGGCTGCCGAGGACGCCGCGGGCCGGATCGACTGGGACGTCTCGGTCGACTCCACAGCGGTGCGAGCCCACCAGCACGCCGCCGGCGCAAGGAAGACGCCGCCCGCCGCGGTTCCTCAAAAGGGGGTCGGCCGGCGGACGAACCAGGTCGATCCGGTGCTTCGCAAACTGCTCGTCCGGCTGGAGGAAGTGGTCAGCTCGGCGAGTGTCTGGGACGCTCCCGAGGCGGCTTCACCACCAAGATCCACCTCGCGGCCGACGGACGCTGCCGGCCGCTCTCCCTCCTGCTGACACCCGGCCACTACGCAGACGGCCCCCAACTCCAGCCCGTCCTGCAGCAGGTGTCGGTGCCCCGCACCGGAGTCGGCCGGCCTCGCACCCGCCCCGACCGTGTCCTGGCCGACAAGGCCTACACGTCCCGCGAGAACCGCCGCTACCTGCGGCGACGTGGTATATCGCACACCATCCCCGAACGGCTCGACCAGCGCAGACACCGCCTCAACCGCGGCTCCCAAGGCGGCCGCCCCACCGGGTTCGACCCCGAGCGATACAAGAAGCGCAACACAGTCGAACGAGCCATCAACCGCCTGAAAGGCTTCCGCGCCGTCGCCACACGCTACGAGAAACGGGCATACGCCTACCTCGGCACCGTCACCCTCGCAGCCCTCATCATCTGGCTCCGCACATGATCCAGGAAACAGCGCCTAG